>WRNG01000018.1 GCA_009776735.1 Dehalococcoidia bacterium
GAGGCAAGCCGATGGCGGTAGGTGGCAGTGTGGAGGACAGGCACGGCATTATTCTGGCCAAAAATTACGAAGCCAAAGCATACGGCATCAAAACAGCGGAGACCATATGGGAAGCCAAGAAGAAGTGCCCACAGCTAATCGTGGTTCCGCCTGACTTCGATAAGTATCTGCGTTTCAGTAAGCTGTTCCGTCAAATACTGCTGGACTATTCCGACCAAGTGGAGCCATTCGGTATTGATGAGGCATGGCTGGATGTAAGCGGCAGTACACAGCTATTCGGCTCAGGCGAGCAGATTGCTGATACCATCAGAAACAGAGTTAAATCAGAACTCGGCATTACCGTTTCGGTCGGTGTCAGCTTCAACAAAATCTTCGCTAAGCTGGGCAGCGATATGAAGAAGCCCGATGCCGTCACCGTTATTAACAAAGAGAATTATCAAACGCTCGCTTGGCCGCTTCCAGTAGGTGACCTCTTGGGTGTGGGACGAGCCACGCAAAACAGGTTACGCTATCAAATCCGCACTATCGGCGAACTGGCGCAAGCCAATCCCCAACACCTCAAGTGGCTGTTTGGCAAACGCGGTCTCATCTTACACTCCTTTGCCAACGGCTGGGATACATCGACAGTTAAGCCGGCCGGTTTTGAGTCCTGTGTTAAATCAGTCGGCAATTCCAGCACTTGTCCCCGTGACTTGGCCGACGAACAAGACGTCCGCATCGTTTTTCAGAGTTTGGCTGAGAGCGTAGCCGAACGTATGCGGGATTTGGCAGTAATGGCGCGCACGGTACAAATCTCACTGCGCACTAACGACCTCTATTGGTTTGAGCGCCAAACAGCCTTGGCACGTCCCAGTATGGTATCCGACGAGCTTACTGCCGCCGCCATGAAACTGCTGCGGGAGCATTATCACTGGGAAAAACCACTGCGCAGTATCGGCATCAGGGGAACCAATCTGATATCCACCAAGGGAGCAAGGCAACTATCCCTTTTTGCTGATGAACAGGGTCGTGAGCAAAGCGAGCGGGTGGAATATGCCATTGACGATATCAGACGCCGTTTTGGTCATCACGCCATTAACCGGGCTCTGCTGGTAGTTGACCGCAAATTAGGCAAACTGGACGCCAAGTCCAATCATACCATCCACCCCGTTTCTTTTAGTTAAAGGAGTTGTAAATGCATAACCAATCAACGGATTACCTATCCACGGATTTCAAAGTCTATGTCGGTGTCAACTGCGACTACACCCCCGGCGGTAAAATCGTGCCGCGTTCATTCGTATGGGAAAACGGTGTGCGTTACGACATCGATAAAGTCCTGGACACTCGCCAAGCCGCCAGTCTCAAAGCCGGTGGAGCCGGAATACGTTACACCGTACGGGTAAACGGACAGGAAGCCTCCATGTATTTGGAGGAAGAGCAGGGCGTAAACCGTTGGTTTATGCTACGCGCTAATCAGAATGATATACGTAAAAGGAAGGAGAATGACGTCAAAAATGCTGTACCTGTCACAACAAAGAATGGAAGAGATTGCCGAAGTGATTATTCAAGACAACTTGAGCCGTCAAAAACTCAGTATCGCTATTCCGGTTGATATTGAGCGGCTTGCCCGTAACTACCTTGGGCTGAAGCTGAGATATATGAAACTGTCGGATAGCGGCAGAATCTTGGGACTTACCTCATACAAAGGAGTCAACATGGTATTGCCCTTTACCGGCGGTGACGTATTCCTATCAGTACCGGAAGACACCATCATGCTGGATGAGAGTTTGCTTGAGAATGACACCCGTACGCGGTTTACCGTGGCGCATGAGTGCGCGCATCAGATAATTGCCCGACTGGAAGAGAGGCAAACCGGTATGAGCTTTCGTAAAGTGTTTATGCCCGGCGCAACCTATTCCTGGCATGAGTTAAAGACAGCTGAGCGGTGGAGTGAGTGGCAAGCCAACACTCTCGGCGCGGCCTTACTGATTCCGCGCGGTGAACTGGCTTGGGCTTGGCACGCGCTATCGGCACCGCAAACAATATCGCTGCTTGACGGACGTTTTAGTCCTTTGGCTTACGCGCTGGTGAAACAACTCGCAATCAAGTTTGCCGTATCCATCGGCGCTATGACTGTCAGACTGAAAAAGCTGGGGTTTGTCACTGAGTTTTCAAAAGTGTTGCCGCAAAGACTCTCGTTAGCGGTGGGAGTAGCCGGCTAATGAAAGAACTTACAAAGGAACAAACCAAAGCGTTACTGGCAACCGTGCGTAGGGAAGCCACCTGTACGCAGGAGCCCAAAGCTTACCCGCTGGCGTGTCCAAACTGTCATCACAAAGCGTTTATGGCATATGAGGGCACTAGAGGTCATATCCAGTCCAAATGCAGGAAGTGTAATCAAATCTCGACATACGATGTCATGTTTAGAAGAAACGGGAACGTGATGTTCCGTCTGGTAAAGGAACCGTGTAACTAAGCCAAATTTACAACTGAATATAAACTAACCGAGCCACGGGGCCGATGAGAATCGCAGACACCCAAGAGCCGTATGAAACAGAACAGCATTTTAAGGCTGTTACTTTCAAACGCGCTCTAACGGAATAAGCGAATTTCATACGGCCCTTTTTGTTTGACCTTTTTCATCGTTTCCAGCCGGTGGAAAAGGTCATTAAATGCCATTCCCATCCAACCAACTGAATAGTCACAGCAACTTCGAGTCAACTTGGCGCGAAGTTAAGCGCTGTAGGTCGCCGCCTGTTCTTCATTCATTTTAGGCATGAAACACATAAATAAATGAATTGGAGAACAAAATGTCGAAAACAATCAACTTAAAGGATTACTACTACTGGTATACGGAAGACAGCTTTGTTGATGTTGAAGATGATGTGGCGGAAGAGTTATTTCAGAGCAAGCGAGATGAGCACGCCTATTGGGAGCAGCTACGCTATAACAGAGCCTATTACTCTCTTGAAGCTAACAGAAGCATTGAAGCGGTTATCGCGCAGGATTCATTTGACGATCCGCAAACAATCCTTGAAATGCGTGAACTGCACTGTGAATTATGCCATGCTTTAAATTCACTATCGGAAATTCAGGGACGCAGAATTGAGGGCTATTTTCTGCACGAGATTAGCGAAACGGAAATCGCGAAGGCAGAGGGAGCGGCGGTGAGTAGTGTATGTGAGAGCCTTTATCTTGGTTTACAAAAAATGAAAATATTTTTGAAAAATCCCAAAAAATGCCCGAAAAAGTGCCCTCTAAGTCTGCTATGTAGTAGAGAGAATCAACCTCTCAGATACCGGGCGAGGCATTACGAACCGACACAATCGCTGTCATTAATCAAGAGACCGACAGATTAAGTAATTTACAACGGCTGATTGCCTCTATGACGGAAAGGGCAGTGTTTGGGCGCTACCCTTTCCGTTTATTCCCGGTAAATAATTATTGGAGGCTTATGTATGTCATCGGCAGTCAAGTACGAAACGGAAGAAACAGTAGTTCCATTTGGTAGCGGTACTATTAGAATCATAAACCGCACTCCTATTCTCACATCAGAGGAACGAGCCAAACGCAGACGCGAAATCGAAACCAGACTATTTGATGTGTTTATCAAGTACACGGACAAAGAACGATTGCACGCTGAATGTATGAACTAGAGTTGAAAATGAGAGCCAGACGAGTTAGCATCATCACGTAGGATGGCTCCCTGAAAAGGAGAATGGACATTAACAATCGAATAAAAGCATTTTATGGTCGCCAATCGGTAGACCGCAAAGACAGTATCAGTATCGACAGTCAACTGGAATTTGCCATGCATGAACTTAGGGGAGAGTCTTTCAGGGAGTACCGAGACAAAGGCTACTCCGGTAAGAATACAGACAGACCACAATTCCAATCACTGGTTAGAGATATTGAGAACGGAATCATTTCTGATGTAGTGGTTTATAAACTCGACAGAATCAGCCGCTCCATTATCGACTTTGCCAACATGATGGAACTCTTCCAGAAGTACAAAGTAGAGTTTATATCAGCAACAGAGAAGTTTGACACTTCAACGCCTATGGGGCGTGCCATGCTTAACATCTGTATCGTTTTTGCCCAGCTTGAGAGGGAAACCATACAACGCAGAGTGAAAGACGCTTATTACTCCCGTTGCGAAAAGGGACTCTACATGGGAGGACATACCCCTTACGGCTACAAATTGGAAAACACCGTAATGGATGGTATCAGCACTAAGGCATTGGAAATCGAGGATTCTGCGGCAAATCATGTTCGGCAAATATTTGAAATGTATTCGCAACAGAACACCTCATTTGGAGATATATCTCGCTATTTTACTCAAAATGGTATTCGTTTCCGTGGCGGTGAATTTGGTCGCCACACCATCTCGTTTATATTGCGCAACCCTGTATATGCTCAAGCAGATTTGGAGTTGTACGAATTCTTCAAATCGCAAGGCACGAATGTCATCAACGATGTCGCTGATTTTGCGGGCACAAACGGGTGCTATTTGTTTCGCGGCAGAGATACGACGGAACCTAAATTCAGCAGTCTGAAGGACCATATTCTGGTAATTGCACCTCATGAAGGCATCGTACCTGCTGAGACATGGCTTGCTTGTCGCAAAAAACTGATGAACAATCAAACATTCGGTGGTACGCATAAAGCAAAAAACTCATGGCTTGCTGGAAAAATCAAATGCGGTAAGTGCAATGCGGGGCTCATGGCGACCATTAAAAACGATAGGTACGGCTATTTTAACTGTCGCCGCCAAAGAGACAATAATGGATGCGAAGGAAGTGGCACGCTTCATGTGAGGAAAGTGGAAAAGTCAATTTACGAAGAAATGCTCCACAAAATGGCTGAATATCATACTTTGACAAGTAAATCATCCAAGAAAGCTAATCCCAAGATGACTGCCCTCAACATATCTTTAGCACAGGTTAAGGCAGAGATTGAAAAACTGCTAAATACGCTTGCGGGTGCAAATCCCACCCTAATGTCCTATGCTAACAGCAAAATTGAGGAGTTGGATAACCGTAAGCAGTCCATCGAAAAACAAATTGCGGATTTGACTGCTGAGACAGTTTCTCCCAAACAAATAGAGCGCATTTCAGGCTATCTCGACGGTTGGGAGAGTATAAGTTTTGATGACAAAAGACTTGTGGCGGATGGGTTGATTTCACACATTAGCGCAACTTGTGACGACATTGTTATTGACTGGAAAATCTAAACGTTTCAGGCTATAGTATGTCTTGTGCAAAGGTAATGCACACAGTGTACGTTGTAAGATTGGCTTTGCCTCATATCTGCGTAAATGCTATAATTAAACGTGCTTTGGGGAATCGTCTAGTGGTAGGACAACGGATTCTGGCTCCGTCAGCGAGGGTTCGACTCCTTCTTCCCCAGCCATTTGTTTCAATTCAAGAGAGACGGCGCATTCGTCTAGTGGCCTAGGACACATCCCTCTCAAGGATGAGATCACGGGTTCGAATCCCGTATGCGCTACCAGTTAGAATTTTTTGCACAAAGAAAATAACTCTAAACAGGTTGTTTTAGGATATGCTTGATTTGTATTCCAAGGAAGGTGTGCACACTTTTGAAAGTATTTTTATTGAATCTTCGCAAGATGAGAAAATGTAGTTCTACAGCTAAAATAGATAGCGATGCAATACTGAGGAAATTATGATAAGTAATAACATTCTCGAAACAATTGGGCATACTCCTATGGTAAAAATAAATCATTTGAACCCCAGCCAAATTGTTGAACTATATGCAAAGTTAGAAGGCTTCAACCCTACAGGGAGCATAAAAGATCGTATTGCTCTGAAAATGATTGAACAAGCTGAGGTTGACGGAGTACTAACAAAAGACAAAATAATCATAGAAGCCACATCTGGCAATACAGGTATTGGCCTCGCCATGATAGGTGTGGTGAAAGGCTATCGAGTCCAGATTGTTATGAGTTCTGCAGTATCAATCGAGAGGCAAAAGATGATAAAAGCTTTCGGAGCTGAAATAATACTGACGGCAGCTGAATTGGGCACTGATGGAGCAATAATCAGAACAAAAGAACTAATTGAGAATGCTCCTGACAGATATTTTAACCCAAACCAGTTTTCGAACGAAAACAACAAAGTAACGCATTACAACACTACTGCTGAAGAGATTTGGGAACAAACCGAAGGGCGCGTTACGCATTTTGTTTCGGCACTTGGCACGTCCGGTACACTCATGGGAGTTGGTATGATGTTAAAGGAGCGAAACCCATCAATTAAAATTATTGAAGCGCAGCCGGTAAAAGGTCATTATATTCAAGGTTTAAAAAGCCTTGCTGAGGCAATTGTACCTGAGATATACAACATAAATGAAATAGATGAAAGTATTTTGATTGATACTGAAGAAGCGTACGAAATGACACGACGAATCGTTCGTGAAGAAGGTATTTTTGTTGGGATGTCCAGCGGCGCGGCGATGCTAGCGGCTATCAGAAAAATTGAAAAACTGGACAGTGGTCTAGTGGTAGTCATTCTTCCAGACAGAGGGGAAAAATACCTTAGTACCAACTTGTTTAAGGTTTAAACACTATATTCGCAGTTGGTTGAGAATCTTTTAACTCTTTACTTTCGGATGAATTCTGCCGAGTTTATATGTATCCTGCAGTAAATGAAGGGCTGTAACACTGTCTACGAGGCAGATTCGATATGGGAGTTTTCTTGGCTTTCGTTGAGTCTGCATACTGTTTAACGGTAAGAATTAGTCGCGGAAGCATTCATATTCATTCTGTTTGGTATTCTTGATGAGACATTTTACGCTTCGTTTTCTTAGCTTGTTGCTGGGTATATTCTTGTACAGTGTAGGCATTGCGCTAGCTATCAAAGCGAGTATTGGCTATGCGCCGTGGGAAGTCTTTCATGCCGGACTTGGCATCACGATTGGGTTAAGCATTGGAACCGCATCAATAATTGTAGGAATAGTTGTCGTGGTTATGGTGACTGTTTTTGGGGAGAAGGTTGGATTTGGTACGCTAATGAGCATGGTTCTGACTGGCGTTTTTTTGGATGCGATCTTGAGAGTGAGCATTATTCCTCAGGCGCAGAATTATTTTACTGGAATTATTATGTTAATAATTGGTTTATTTGTTATAGCATTAGGTTCTTACTTTTATATAAAATCAGCTTTTGGTGTAGGGCCGCGTGATAATCTTATGATTGTGCTGACTCGAAAGACAAAATTACCTGTGGGAGTGTGCCGTAGTGTGGTGGAGTTAACGGTAGTGTTGGCAGGGTGGTGCTTGGGTGGGATGATTGGTTATGGAACTGTGATATCAGCGGTCATGATTGGATTTTGTATACAGGTAGTTTTTAAGCTGCTCAAATTTGATACAACAGCGGTTGAGCATGAAACAATCGCTCAGACTCTCAAATCTCTTTACCAAAGAAAGGGGTAAGGGATATGGAATTATTAATGAAGTGTCGCAAGGAAATTCACACAATAATAATGCTCAAGACTTGCCTCAATGGTGGAGGAGTGGTTTGGTTTTTCTGTGCTTGACATCTCTTGTAGGGCTGTGTTACACTCTCAAATTGCGTCTGCGCACGCCTTAACGGCTGGCAAAACGCAAAATCAGGTCTGTTTTTCGTGAAGTATACGAAGGATGAGTTGAGGCTATTCCTTCGAATTGTGTGAATAAAGGGGATGATGATTTGCCCACTATAAATCAATTAGTCAGAAAAGGTCGGAAGTCGGTCTCAAGTAAGACCAAAACACCGGCGCTGAGATTTACGCTTAACTCGCTAAAAAATAAATTGGTGCGGCGAAAGAGCAGTGCTCCTCAGAAGCGTGGTGTGTGTGTCCAGGTCAGGACAATGACTCCTAAGAAACCCAATTCTGCTTTGCGCAAGATTGCCCGTGTCAGGTTAACAAATGGTATTGAAGTCACAGCCTATATTCCAGGAGAAGGGCATGAGTTACAAGAGCACTCGGTAGTTTTGGTGCGTGGTGGTCGTGTGCCTGATCTGCCTGGTGTCCGTTATCATATCATCCGCGGCACGCTAGATACCACCGGTGTCTCAAATCGAAAACAAGGTCGCAGCAAGTACGGTGCCAAAAGGGCAAAAGGCACCGAGACAGCTAAGAAGTAGTTCTTAGGAGGAAAAATGCCACGTCGTGCGTTTGTTCATCAAAGAAAAGTAGAAGCTGATCCCAAATACAACAGTGAGTTGGTAGCGGTGTTCGTGCGTAAGATTATGCTGGGCGGCAAGAAAAGTACTGCTCAAAGTGTGTTTTATGACGCCATGGATTTGATTCAGGAAAAAGAAAGCAAGGAACCTTTGGCGGTATTGCAACAAGCGGTCACTAACGCCACTCCTTTGCTTGAAGTCCGTCCTCGTCGTGTGGGAGGCGCCAATTATCAGGTTCCAGTTGAAGTGCGTAAAGGACGGGACCAAGCTTTAGCGCTACGTTGGCTTATCAAAGCCTCCCGTGATCGCAGTGGGAAATCGATGGCTGAAAAGCTGTCATCTGAATTAATAGATGCCTCAAAAGGACTTGGCTCAGCAGTCAAGAGACGTGAAGAAACGCATAAAATGGCAGAAGCCAATCGTGCTTTTGCGCATTATAAATGGTAGGATTGGTGTTTTAGTATGGCTGGTTTAGCGCAACAATTCCCTAAAGAAAAGATACGTAACATTGGTATCATTGCTCACATTGATGCGGGCAAAACGACAACCACTGAACGTATCCTTTTTTATACTGGTCGTACATACAAAATCGGCAATATTGATGAAGGCACCACCACCATGGATTGGATGGAGCAGGAACGCGCCCGTGGAATAACCATCTGCTCGGCTGCCACAACTTGCGAATGGAATGGTTATCGATTTAATTTGATTGACACTCCCGGGCATGTTGATTTTACGGCAGAGGTGGAGCGAAGCCTGCGTGTGCTAGATGGTGGCGTAGTGGTTTTTGATGGAGTTGCCGGCGTGGAAGCTCAGTCCGAAACAGTTTGGCGGCAGGCTGACCGCTACGGAGTGCCACGTATTTGTTTTGTGAACAAATTGGATCGTACCGGGGCTGATTTCTTCCGCTGTGTTGGAATGATTGAGACGCGTCTGAAAGCGCATCCCATCGTAATACAGTTGCCGCTGGGCAGGGAGTCTTCATTCACAGGAATAATCGATTTGGTAGAGGGCAAAGCCATTGTCTATGAAGGTAAAGCGGAAGCCCCGCCAGAATATTTAGATATTCCTGAAAATGAAAAGGCAGCATACCAAGAGCATCGCCACAAGATGATTGAGAGTTTGGCCGAGCTTGATGATGAAATGATGAACGCTTTTCTTGAGGGGCAGGAAATTGGTATCGCTATGATTAAGGCCGCGCTGAGACGTGCCGCCATAAGTGGCAGGGGCATTCCTGTCCTTTGTGGTTCCTCTTTGAAAAATAAAGGAGTCCAACCGCTATTGGATGCCGTAATTGATTACCTTCCTTCACCTTTGGACAAAGCAGAAGCACAAGCTGTTTCAGTGAAGACGGGTGACAAAGTTGCCTGTTTATTCAATGATGATGCTCCATTGGTAGCGTTGGCTTTTAAGGTTGTGGCTGATCCGTTTGTTGGTCGATTGGTGTATCTGCGAGTGTACTCCGGCACTATCGTGGCGGGCAGTACTGTGCTAAATGCTACGCGTGACAACAAGGAACGTGTGGGACGGTTGCTTTTAATGCATGCAAACCATCACGAAGAAATTGAATCAGCCAATGCGGGCTCTATTGTAGCTACGATGGGAAGCAAGAATACGTTTACTGGTGATACTCTTTGTGACTTATCCCATCCCGTTTTGTTGGAGGCTATTTCGTTTCCCACTCCAGTGATTTCCGTGGCAGTTGAACCCAAGAGCCGAGCTGATCGTGATAAAATGATTGACGGGCTGACAAAACTGGCTGAGGAAGATCCTACTTTCAAGGTTTCCTTTAATGATGAAACCGGGCAAACTGTTATTGCTGGAATGGGTGAGCTCCATTTGGATGTCTTGGTTAATCGTTTGATGAGTGAGTTTAAAGTAGTAGCCAATGTTGGCGCCCCCAAAGTCTCATACAAAGAAACTATTACCTCCGCCAACAAGGTTGAGGGTCGTTTTGTGCGTCAATCCGGTGGACGTGGTCAATATGGGCATGTCATGGTTGAGTTTTCTCCTAACCCAGGGAAAGGGTTTGAGTTTGTCGATAATATTCGCGGGGGAACACTTCCTCGAGAGTATATTAAAGCTGCCTCTGAAGGTATAAAAGAAGCTATGGAAACTGGTGGGTTGGCAGGGTATCAGGTGGTTGATGTTAAAGCTACCATTTATGATGGTAGCTTTCATGAAGTTGATTCCAGCGATATGGCCTTCAAAATGGCTGGTTCGTTGGCTTTGAGAAATGGGCTTCATAAATGTGATGCTGTCATTCTTGAACCAATGATGAAAGTCGATGTTGTGACTCCTGAGCAATACATGGGGGATATAATAGGGGACCTCAATGCTCGTCGTGGTCGCGTAGAGTCCATTGATTCGGCCGGAGATACCACGACTATCCACGGACTGGTGCCCTTATCTAGAACTTTTGGATATACAACAGATTTGCGTTCCATGACTCAGGGTCGCGCAACTTTCTCTTTAGAGTTTTTCCAATATCAACAGGTACCGGCATCGTTGGCTGAGGAAATCAGAGCCGAGGCTGGTAAGACTAATTAGTGAGGCAGGCATAGAATGATGGCTAATACCAAACAGAAAATTCGTATCAAGCTGAAAGGCTTTGATCATCGCATCTTAGATCAAGCCGCGCATCAAATTGTGGAAGCGCTGGAGAAGACCGGTGCGGTTGTCGCCGGTCCTGTTCCTTTGCCGACTCGTATCAAAAAGTTTAGTGTAATTCGATCTTCTTTTATCGACAAGGATTCACAGGAACAGTTTGAGGTGCGTACACACAAACGAATTATTGATATTGTGGAAACCACTTCCAAAACTATTGATGCACTCACGAGTTTGAACCTGCCGTCGGGCGTGGGTATTGATATTAAATCGCAGTAAGGTACGACAATGATAAAAGGATTATTAGGACAAAAAGTAGGTATGACACAATACTTCAGTGAGAATGGGATTGCTGAGGCAGCCACTCTTATTGATGCCGGACCATGTACGATTGTTCGGGTTAAAACGTCAGAAAGCGATGGCTATTGCGCCGCGTGTTTGGGTTTTGGCGATACGAAGAAATTGGGAGCAGTGCTGAAAGGTCAATGCAGAGGTTTTGGTGAGTTCAAGCATTTGCGTGAATTTCGCTTGGAAAACAGCGAAGGGGTGAATGTTGGCGATAAGCTTGATGTTAGCATATTTCAACCGGGTGACAAGGTTACTATCACTGGTGTTTCCAAAGGCCGTGGGTTTGCGGGAGGAGTGAAACGCCACAACTTCCGTGGTGGCCCTAAAACGCATGGGCAATCAGATCGCCAACGTGCCGTCGGTTCGATAAGTTCAACTACCACCCCTGGACGTGTTTACAAAGGGACTCGTATGCCGGGACACATGGGGCATGAGAGAGTAACGGTAAGAAATTTGGTAATACTTAAAATTGATGTTGAACGCAACCAGTTGCTGGTCAGGGGCGCAGTGCCCGGGGCCAAGAATGGACTACTATTAATTGATATGTCCAAGGGGAGAAGCAAGTGAATATTCCGGTATATAACATGTCCGGTGAAGTAGTACGAAACATTGATGTTTCTGATGCTGTCTTTGCCCAGTCAGTGAACGAAGGTTTGGTGCATCAAGCTTTGGTTGCCGGTCGCGCCAATGCTCGTCAAGGTACGCAAGATACCAAGACGCGCAGTGAAGTTAGCGGAAGTACCAAGAAGTTATATCGCCAGAAGGGCTCAGGTAGAGCTCGCCCTGGTTCAGCCAAGAGTGCTACTCGTCGTGGTGGAGGTGTAATTTTTGGGCCGCATCCACGCGATTTTTCTGTTTCTTTGCCAAAAAAAATGCGACGGGCCGCAATTAGGAGTGTGCTTTCAGCCAAACTGGCGGAACAAGAGTTAATGATACTTGATGAGTTGAAGTTTGATGCTCCAAAAACAAATGAAATGGCAAAAATGATGAAGGCGCTAAAAGTGGAGACTACTGCCATTGTGGCATTGCCAGAGTTCGATGAAAATGTGGTTAAAAGCACGCGCAACTTACAGGGGATAAAAACTATGCCGGCCCGCTTACTGAATGTGGTTGACATGTTAGCTTATGACAAACTTCTTCTGACCGAAGCTGCATTGAGGCAGATTGAAGAGTTGTGGGGAGGAGCGGCTTAGATGAAAGCTATTCAGGTGTTCGAAGTATTGCGTAAGCCTTTAATTACTGAAAAGGGTACAGCCTTACAAGCGCAAGGTAAGTATCTGTTTGAAGTGGCGGCTGGAGCAAATAAAGCTCAGGTGAAAGAAGCGGTCGAGAAAGCCTTCAAGGTTAAGGTTATTGGTGTAAATATGATGATAGTTAAGGGTAAAGTGCGACGAGCAGGTCGTGGTACTACCGTGACCCCAGACGTTAAAAAGGCTATTGTAACGCTAAAGAGCGGCGATAAAATTCAGCTGTTTGAAGGCGTCTAAGGAGTTATGTAGAACATGGGTATTAAAGTATACCGCCCAACATCTCCAGGCCGACGTGGCATGACAGGGCTGAGTTTTGAAGAGATTACTAAGAAATCTCCTGAAAAAGCTTTGGTTGTGCCATTGAAGCAGCGTGCCGGGCGGAATTCTCAAGGTAGAGTGACTGTGCGCCATCGTGGTGGTGGTGTGAAACGAATGATGCGAGTGGTTGATTTCAAACGGAACAAGCCAGGCGTTCCGGGGCGGATTGCGGCTATCGAGTATGATCCCGGACGTTCTGCTAACTTAGCATTAATTTTTTATGCTGATGGCGACAAGCGCTATATGATTGCGCCGGAAGGCTTAAAAGTAAATGATGTGGTAAAGGTTGCTGAGGATGCTGATATTAAGCCAGGCAATGTTCTGCCGCTAATGAATATGCCAACTGGTACTTTGGTGCATAACGTGGAGACTGAGGTCGGTCGTGGCGGAAAACTGGTACGCAGTGCCGGTGCTGTGGCGCAATTGATGGCTAAAGAAGGCGATTATGTGTTATTACGTCTTCCCTCCGGTGAAATGCGTCGTGTGCGCGCCGAGTGCCATGCCACGGTGGGACAAGTGGGCAATTTAGAACATGCAAATGTTAAGTTAGGCAAAGCCGGACGTAGACGTCTTAAGGGTTGGCGCCCAGCGGTGCGCGGTACTGCGATGACTCCTAGGGACCATCCTCATGGTGGCGGTGAGGGCCGTTCTCCGGTGGGGATGCCGGGGCCGAAGACGCCTTGGGGTAAGCCGGCGCTTGGTTATAAAACACGCAAGCCCAAACATTCTGATAAACTAATCGTAAAACGGCGAGGTAAATAAATGTCAAGGTCAATTAAAAAGGGGCCGGCAGTTGATGCCAATCTAATGGAAAAAGTGGAAGACATTAATCGCTCTGGAAAGAAGGCGGTTATTAAGACTTGGGCGCGTTGGTCAACTATCCTCCCTGAAATGGTTGGACTGAATATCGGTGTGCATGATGGTCGACGGCATGTGCCTATTTTTATAACCGAAAACATGGTAGGTCACAAATTAGGTGAATTTGCCGCTACCCGTACTTTCCGAGGCCACTCATCGAAAGCCGAAAAAACGACTCAGGTGCGGTAAGGATTAGATCATGGAAGTAAAATCAGTAGCAAAAGATACAGGGCTTTCAGCGCGTAAGGTGCGTTTATTGCTTAACGAGGTGCGCGGTAAGAAAGTAGAGGACGCGCTCACAGTTTTACAGTTTGCGGCTTCTCCGTCAGCGAAGGTAATTGCCAAAGTCGTTAAAGCTGCGGCATCCGATGCCGAGAATAATTTTATGTTGAATGCAGCCGATTTAAAGGTTGTTAAAATCTATGCCGATGATGCGCCTATGTTAAAGCGTTTTATGCCGAGGTCGCGTGGTCGTGCAGATCGTATTATGAAACGTTCTAGTCATATCACAGTAGTTGTGGCGGAACAGGAGGACTAATGGGGCGTAAAGTTCATCCAATGGGGTTTCGTATTGGCGTCATTCGTGATTGGCAGTCCAAATGGTATGACGACAAACACTATGCAGCTTTCATTCTAGAGGATGCGAAACTGCGCAAGGCGGTACAGTCAAAGTACGGCGAGGCTGGTATCGCTCAAGTGGACATTGAGCGTCAAGCTAACAAAATAGCAGTTACGATTCATACCTCTAGGCCTGGTATCGTCATTGGGCGAGGTGGTCAACGGGTTGAGGAGATGCGCCAGTTCCTTGAAAATACCATTGATGGCAAAAAGATTCAGTTAGATATCCGCGAAATCCGCCAGCCAGAATTGGATGCTTATCTTGTTGCGCGTACTGTTGCTGAACAGATGGAGCGTCGTGTGGCATATCGTCGGGCAATGAAACAAGCCATATTTCGTACCATGCAGTCAGGGGCTAAAGGAATGAGGATTCTATGTTCCGGTCGTTTGGGAGGTGTGGAAATTGCTCGTCGCCAGCTTATGCATCAGGGGCGTGTTCCTTTGCAAACACTGAGAGCGGATGTTGATTACGGTTTTACTGAGGCGCACACCACTATGGGACGGATTGGTGTCAAAGTGTGGATTTATCGTGGTGATGTGTTTCCCACCGTTGAGACTTCCGAAGAGGCAACCGAAGGTGTAGCGGCTATGACGACGGTATTGAAAGATGCCGCGATGGCCGAAGCGCTATCGAAGATGAATGAAACACAGTCTGATACTTCTGCCAATAGTGTTACCAAGAAGCCGCGTACTCGCAAGAAAGCGGAAGAAGTAGCCAAAACAGAGACAGACGAAAAGCCTAAAGCGAAACAACAAATAGTCGGCACAACCGAAGAGTCCAAAAAGGCGAGTAAGCCGCGTACCAAAAAATCTGAGACGTCTGTGGTTGATACTGCAGAGAGCCACGAGAAGAAAACGACAAGGGCTAAAGTTGCCAAAACCGCTGAGAAAGCAACCAAGGAAACTAAAGCTAAGGTCAAAAAGGGAGAATGACGGGGTTAACAACTCCGCGTTGTTAGGGGAAACCAAATGTTACAACCGAAACGTGTTAAATTTAGGAAAACACACAAAGGGCGCCGTACCGGTACGGCGCATTCTGGGGCTACTATAGCTTTTGGCGAATATGCTTTGCAGGCTACGGGAGCAGCTTGGATGACGTCTCGGCAGATTGAGGCTGCCCGTCGTGCCATTGTACGTAGTGTGCGCCGTGGCGGAAAAGTGTGGATTCGCGTCTTCCCAGATAAGCCGGTTACATCGAAACCTGCTGAAGTGCGCATGGGAGGCGGTAAAGGCTCTCCTGATCATTGGGTAGCTGTAATTAAGCCGGGACGCATTTTATTTGAACTTGGTGGTGTGGGGCATGACGTCGCTAAAGAAGCGATGAGGCTTGCCTCCGGAAAACTACCGTTTGATACCCGCTTCATTGTACGTGAGGTTATTGGGAGCGGAAAAGTAAAGGAGATGAATACCGATGAAGGCTAAAGATGCCCGTCTCCTCGGCGATGAGGAATTAAAGAAAAAATTGAACGAAACGCATCGGCAAATGTTGGACTTGCGCTTTAAAGCCGCTACCAAGCAGATTAAGAATCATCGGGAGATCCCGCAGGGAAGGCATGATATTGCGCGTATCAAAACTGTTCAACGTGAACGCGAGTTGGGTATAAGGTAGGAATATTTTTATGGCAAATATTAAAAACATGATTGGCGTGATTGTCAGCACCAAAATGGATAAAACGGTGGTGGTTTCCGTTGAGAAACAGAAGCATCATCCGTTGTACCGTAAAACCTATCGTATAATGGTAAAATATTTGGCTCATGACGAAAGAAATGAGTGCAAGGTGGATGACAAGGTGCGTATTGTGGAAACACGGCCTTTGTCTAAGGTTAAACGTTGGAGAGTGTCGGAGATTCTAAGCCGTGGAGAAGTACCTGAGGTTAAGCCTGAGGAAGTAATCTAAAGAGGTAATGTTGTGATTAAACAGTATACCAGATTAAGGGTGGCGGATAATACGGGCGCGCGCCAGTTGATGTGTATAAACATCCCGGGTGGTACGGGACGTAAGGACGCTCATGTGGGGGACGTTATTGTCTGTACTGTAAAGAAAGCCACGCCGGATGCTGTGGTAAAGAAGGGCGAAGTATTGCATGCGGTTATTGTGCGTGTTGCGCAACCGTATCGCAGACCTGATGGTTCTTACATTCGTTTTGATGATAACGCAGCCGTTGTACTTACAGATAAGAACAATCCCAAAGGAACGCGTATATTTGGCCCGGTGGCTAGGGAATTAAGAGAAAGGAATTTCACCAAGATTCTTTCCCTGGCTCCAGAAGTTTTATAGATGGATTAATATGATGAATATCAAAAAGAATGATAACGTATTGGTTATTGCTGGCAAGGACAGAGGCAAAAAAGGCAAGGTTCATTACGCTTTTCCACGCCAGAATAAAGTACAGGTTGATGGTATAAATATTATTAAGAAGCATACCCGTCCACGTGGACAGGTTAAGCAGGCGGGCATTATTGAGCGCGAAGCTCCTTTGGATGTCTCGAACGTAATGTTGTTGTGTCCAAAGTGCAACAAACCGACGCGTATTGGTATTACGGTACTCAAAGATGGAAAGCATGCTCGTTTTTGCAAGGTATGCGAAGAGGTGTTGGACTAAAATGACAAGACTGCATGATAAGTATCGAAACGATGTGGTACCGGCTTTGATGGAGAAGAATGGCTATGCCAGCGTAATGCAGGTACCGCATATTGAGAAAGTTGTTCTTAATATCGGTGCCGGTGAGGCTACAGCTAACCCTAAAGTGATTGAAGTCGCCCAGACAGACTTGGCAGCTATTTCCGGGCAACGTCCCATTGTTCGTCGTTCAACCAAGTCCATTTCGGCTTTTAAACTGCGGGTAGGTATGCCGGTTGGTGTCAAGGTAACACTGCGTGGTGAGAGAATGTATCAATTCTTGGATAAATTGATTTCAATTGTGTTACCGCGTATTCGTGAGTTTGCCGGAGTTCCCAATACTTGGGATGGTCGTGGCAATTATACTTTGGGGCTGAAAGAACAGACAGTTTTCCCCGAGATTGAGTTTGATAAAATCGATAAATTACGTGGTCTTGAAATAACGGTCGTGACCAGCGCAAAAAATGATGAAGAAGGGTTTCAATTACTTGAGCTTTTGGGTATGCCCTTTGCGAAGAACTAAGGAACGAGGAAAAAGATGGCTAAAGTATCAGAAATAGTAAAAGCAAAGCGTCCAACCAAATATCGTGTGCAACAGCACAACCGCTGTCATATGTGCGGACGCTCGCGGGGTTATATCCGCTTATTTGGTTTATGCCGCATTTGTTTCCGCAAAATGGCTGTTGCAGGGCATATACCAGGTGTGCGCAAGTCCAGTTGGTAATCCAGTAAATACGGAGGAAGAAGCGGATGGCAGTTAGTGATCCTATCGCAGATATGTTGACCAGAATTCGTAATGGAGCTATGGCCCGCCATGATAGTGTGGTGTTCCCGGCTTCAAAGATGAAGTTGAGTATTGCCAAAATCCTGAAGCAAGAGGGGTATATCAACTCATACGAGTTGGTTGGTGACGGTACTAAGCGTAATATTAAAATTGTGCTGAAGTATCAAGAACGTAACAAACCTATGATTATTGGGCTGAAGCGCATGAGTAAACCGGGGTTGCGTCTTTATGTTCAACACAATGAGATCCCACGCGTGTTTGGCGGTATGGGTATTGCTATATTGTCAACTTCGCGGGGTGTTGTTCCCAGTTATAAAGCTTGGAAGCAAGGGCTCGGTGGCGAGCTTTTATGTTATGTTTGGTAAATCGAATTAGAGGTAGAATATGTCCAGAATCGGTCGCATGCCTATCACGGTACCGTCGGGAGTTACGGTAAACATCAATCAGAATACGGTTAGTGTAAAGGGGCCAAAGGGAGAACTCAAGCGTACTTTTAACCAAGATATGAAGCTGACTCTTGAGGACGGAAGGCTTGAAGTGGCTCGTCCTTCAGACAATAAAGAGCATCGTGCAGTGCATGGTTTAACTCGCAGTCTGTTGGCAAGCATGGTGGAAGGTGTCACAAAAGGGTTTGAGAAAAGCCTTGAGATTGTCGGTGTGGGTTTTCGCGCTGATAAGGATGGCGATAATATTATTTTGCGTGTTGGTTTTACGCATACTGTAAATATTAAGCCACGCCCGGGAATTACGCTTGATGTGGATGCCAAGAATGTTAATATTAAAGTTTCCGGTATTGATAAGGAAGTAGTTGGACAGATGGCGGCTGAGATACGCCGTATTCGTCCTCCGGATGCTTACAAGGGTAAGGGAGTCCGCTATGCCGGTGAGGTCGTTAAACTTAAGCCTGGTAAGGCCGGCAAGGCTGTTGGTGGAGGCAAAGGAAAATAATGGCTAAGCTTAATACAAGAAAAGCTCGACAGGTGCGTCATGCTCGCGTTCGTGCTACGCTCAAAGGCACTGAATCGCGTCCACGTTTATGTGTATATCGAAGCTTGCAACATATATATGTACAAGTTATTGACGATGACAAAGGACACACATTGACCTCTGCTTCAACTCTGGAGCCAGAAATAGCCAAAGAAGTAGAAGGCAAGAAAAAGGCTGAACAAGCTGAAGTTATTGGCACTGTGGTTGCAGAGAGAGCCATTTCGCTTGGAATAAAAAGTATAGTTTTTGATCGGGGTGGCTATAAATATCATGGTCGTGTAAAGAGTCTGGCTGAAGCAGCTCGCAAGGCCGGACTTGAATTCTAGAAGGATGGAACGATGTCAAAGGAAAAAATAAGCAGAAGCAAGATTGACGCGACCGAGTTGGCGCTTAACGATAAGCTGATTTACATTAACCGTGTTTCCAAAGTTCTCAAGGGCGGTAAGCGGCTCAGCTTTGCGGCTTTGGTAGTAAGTGGTGACGGGGCGGGACATGTCGGTATTGGCGTCGGTAAATCCAACGAGGTTCCGGAGGCTATTAACAAGGCTAATTCGGTAGCCCACAAGCACCTAATCAAAGTGCAAATGATGGGAAATACCATACCTTATGAAGTAATGGCTAAGTTTGGCGCGACACGTGTAATGCTCAAACCAGCGGCGCCTGGTACAGGTATTATCGCAGGTGGAAGCGTGCGTGCCGTTGTGGAAGCGGCGGGCATCAAGGATATCTTAACCAAATCGCTGGGTAGCGCCAATAAAGCCAATGTGGCAAAGGCTGTTGTTATGGCGCTTGCTGATTTAAAAGATCCCAAAGCAGAGTTGGCCAAGCGCAAGAGTGAAGAAAACCCGCAGGAGGCGACCAGCGGTGGCTAAATTAAAAGTTACTTGGGTAAAAAGCGCTATCGGTTATCCTGAGGATCAGAAACAAACTGTTGAATCCTTGGGGCTTAAGCATCTTAACCAAAGTGTAATCAAAGAGGATTCCTTGCCGTTGCGTGGGATGATTGTCAAGGTGAGACATTTAGTCAAAGTAGAGGAGTGTCTTAATGAAGCAGAATGAATTAGCACCCGAATGGGGCTCTCGTAAACCGGCAAAACGGGTGGGGCGAGGTACCGGCTCGGGTCACGGCACTTACTCTGGACGTGGTTGCAAAGGTAACAAGGCACGGGCAGGTTTTGGTGTCAGGCCGGGTTTTGAGGGAGGGCAGTTGCCGATAATCAAACGATTACCTGAGAAGCGCGGTTTCACAAACCTGTTTAAAAAGAATGTCAGCATAGTTAGTGTCTCGGCACTAAACTGTTTTCGGGCAGGCAGTGTCGTTACATCAGAGAGCCTAATGAATGAGGGATTAATTAAAACGACTGCTTTGCCAGTCAAAATCTTGGCTGGCGGTGAGCTTAAGAAAGCGCTTAAACTAAGAGTAAGTAGCTATTCGGCGGCTGCTAAAGAGATAATCGAGGCTGCTGGCGGTACTGCGGAGGAGGTCGCCTAATGGCGCAAAAAACGTCGTCTATGCCCCGTTTGATTCGGGCGATGATTGACGCATTCAGTCTGCCGGATCTACGGAAGCGCCTGCTAATTACCTTTGGTATTTTGGTGGCATTTCGTTTTTTGGCGCATGTTCCCGTACCGGGAGTGCATGCAGAAGTGCTGAAAGACTATTTGGACCAAAATCCTCTCATTAACATGTTCAATTTGTTCAGTGGTGGCGCGCTGAAGAACTTTAGTGTGGCCGCTATGGGTGTGTATCCGTATATTACGGCCAGCATTGTGATGACTTTACTTACGCCGGTCATCCCGGCTTTGCAGCGTCTTGCAGAAGAAGGAGAGAGTGGACGTAATCGTATTAATAATATTACGCATTGGTTGATGATACCGTTGGCCGGACTCTCGGCTTATGCGCAATTAACCTTATTACGCAATTCAGATGCTATTTCGGACACAGGAACTCTTTCCACTGTGGCAATCATATTGTCGATGATAGCGGGTTCGATGTTGTTGGTGTGGCTGGGCGAGCAAATCACTCAATATGGAATTGGTAACGGCATTTCCATTATTATTTTCGCTGGAATTGTGGCTCAGTTGCCGGAACAAATCGGCGAGGGTTTCTTTGTACAGCAAAACGGCCAAATTTGGCCGCTGATTATTTTCATTGCCATTACTTTACTTACCGCATATATGGTGGTGATTTTTACTGAAGCGCATCGGCGTATACCGGTGCAGTATTCCAAGAGTGTTTTTCGTGGCGGACGTATGTATCGACAGAGCGGTTCAAGCTATATTCCTATGCGTGTCAACACTGCCGGGATGATTCCACTGATTTTTGCCATGGCTGTGGTTACTTTCCCGGGGATTGTTGCAACTTGGTTTGGCGGAACAAATGGCGGAGATGGTTTTGCCAGTATTATTGTGACCCACTTTAATTCCAATGCCACTACTGTTTGGGGATACTCTTATTGGATAGTGTACTTTTTACTGGTGGTGGGGTTTGCTTTCTTTTACACCACTGTCATGTTTCAGCAACAGGATTTGCCTGGTACATTGCAGCGCCAAGGAGGGTTTATTCCGGGTATACGTCCTGGCAAGCAGACTTCTTCTTACCTTAACAGCGTAATAATGCATATAACTTGGGCCGGTGCACTGTTCTTGGCTTTTGTGGCCATATTA
>WRNG01000019.1 GCA_009776735.1 Dehalococcoidia bacterium
TGTTTTGAAATGCGAGCCGAGATGGTTGCCATCATAAAATTTTCAATAAAACTGAGGATAGCCGCCACAACGTAAAGCCCCACTAAAAAGAGCGCTATGCTTGTTACTGCACTCAAGTCAACCTGATTAATAATCGTCCACTCACCATCAATTAGCAGAGGAATCCCTTTTACAATCTCGTCCGTGATGGCTCTTACCTTATCGGGGCCAATAACTTGGAAAGCTGTCCCCACCGAGGCGATAATAAGGGCAATCACGATTGCGGGCAGATAACTTCGACAGTATTTGATTAGCATGCCCCATGACTTAGAAAAGTTACTGGCCTTCTCACCAGAGCCCATCGCTTGTTGCATTCCCATTGGCCCTCCCATTATTCGGACCGGTCTTTTGACACCATTCTCACTCATTGCAGGAGCTCCTTCTCGCTTAGTTGCGACATAGCGATTTCTTTGTAGACCACACAATTTTTAAGCAGTTCTTTGTGTGTTCCTTTACCAACCACTCGACCTTCATCAAGTACAATGATTTGATCGGCATCCATAATGGTTCCTATTCGTTGCGCTACAATCAGGCTCGTTACTCCAGCCGTCTCTTTTTTAATGGCACTTCGCAAAGCGCGGTCAGTTTTGTAGTCAAGTGCCGAAAACGAATCATCAAAAATGTAGATTTCAGGCTTACGGCAAATAGCCCGCGCGATGGCCAACCGCTGTTTCTGCCCACCTGATACATTGGTACCACCTTGAGCAACTGCGGCATCATAGGCACCATCCATTTTTTCGACAAAATCCGCTCCTTGGGCAATACGCACGGCTCTCTTAACTTCATCTTCCTTGGCCTTATCTTCACTGAAACTGTCCTCTCCGTTATCACCATAGGCCACGTTAGATCTCACCGTTCCTGTGAATAAGACCGCTTTTTGCGGCACATAGCCGATCTTGTTATACAAAGCTTCCAACTTATAGTCCCTGACATTAACCCCACTGATTAATATCTCGCCCTCAGTGGCATCAAAAAAGCGTGTCACCAGATTGATCAATGTCGATTTTCCACTCCCAGTTGAACCAATTATGGCCACTGTTTCTCCGCGTTTGACGGTAAAGCTTATGTTCTGTAGAACATATTCTGCCGCGTCGGGGTATTTGAACCCAACATTTTTAAAAGTAACCTCGCCCGCGAAGCCATGTACTCCATCTATTGCTTCGCCGTCCTTGATAACCGGTTCGGTGTCCAACACCTCGTTAACACGCTTGGCGGAAACACTTGCCCGTGGGAACATGATGAACATAATAACCAACATCATAAACGACATAATGACCTGCATCGCATATTGAGCAAAAACATTCATATTGCTAAAAATAGCAATCCTATCCGTTGCGGTTGCCGCGTCAATTAGGTATGCTCCGATCCAGAATATTGCTAGCGATAACCCACCCATGAGAAGGGTCAGCACAGGCATAAGCACCACCATAGCACGATTGGTAAATAACTGCGTACCAGTAAGCTCTTCGTTGGCAATTTCAAATTTATCTTCTTGATATGCTTCGGCATTATATGCACGGACAACACGCAGCCCGGTCAAATTTTCCCTTGTCACACGGGTGATGTTATCGGTGAGTAATTGCATTTTTCGGAATTTTGGAAAGACAAAAATCGTGATAAACATGACAACCAAAATTAGAACTATTACGACTACTGCTGTGGCCAAAGACCACTCAACACCTTTGCCCGCAATTTTAATAATCGCCCAAACCGCCATTATGGGAGCCTTGAGAACCAACTGCAAAGCCAAAGTAATAAGCAAAGTGATTTGGGTAACATCATTGGTAGAGCGTGTAATTAAGCTTGAGGTTGAAAAGCGATTTATTTCTTCCATTGAGAATGATTCAACCTTACTGAATAACATACTGCGCAATCGTTGCGAGAAAGAAGCGGCAATGCGTGAGGCAAAAAAACCAACGATAACCGCCCCCGTTAGGCTTCCCAAAGCACACAACAGCATATAACCGCCGGCAATCCAGACATCACTCATGGCACTACCCGGGGTAATTACAAGGGTAGTTATGCGGTACATATAGTCTGGCATTTTTAACTCGAGCCAAACTTGAGCGACAATAAACAGCAAACTAACCACTGCGAGCAACCACTCTTCTGGTTTTAGGTATCTGAGTATTTTGAGCATAAATTACCCCTTTATCTTTGTAGCTGATTTTTAATAAAACTGAGTTTGGTTTCGCAAAAAAATGGCTGGAGTTTAAGAATTAAGACCTTATTCTGTTTCTCTACGGATAGAAGCTAATTCAACCAACTTACTGGTGATACGCACATATTCCCGCGCATCTTTTTCGCCCAACATTTCAAGCAAATCAGCTGCTCTTTGAACCAGCTGACATTTAATTCTCTTTACCAAATCGGAACCCTCTTGGGTTATCGTTACCAATATGTTCCGCCTATCTTTCTCGTCAATACGTCTTGTAATTAATCCTTTACTTTCCAAGCTGTTTAGTATTTGAGCGATTCTGGCTGAACTCACTTTCATTTTTTGGCGTATTTCACCCGGCAAAACAACCCTATTCTTATGCGTGATGAATTGAAGCACAAAGGCTTCCCCTTGCTCAGCTTCATTAAAACTTTCCAGCAATTTTACGGCATGCAAAGCCCGTATTTCACTGTGCAGTTCAACCGCTAACTCATTGTAATCCACTTTATTTCTCCGTTGCCAGTAGCTAAGACTATTACATTATAATAGTCTTAGCCATTCACGTCAAATACATATCGTCTTGAACGCATCAGAAAGATTTCCAGTCTATTAAGCCAAAGGTAACTAATCCCCTCCACATTCCAGTTCTTGAAGCTCCTTTTCAAAGGACAATCGCAGTTCCTCCGCTTCAAGCGCTAGTTTCCCCCATTCATCTGTTAGTGTTGTTATCCGCGTCTTTAATTGGCGATGGCGCTCAATGCTATCAACCACGTCTTGGGAATTAACATAATGCTCCGGGTCAGCAAAACATTCTTCAAGATGTTTTATTTCCCTTTCACTTTCCGTAATCTCTTTTTCAATTCCTGTCAAAAGTCTATTGAGAGGGGTGCTTTTGACATAATATGTGTTTCTTAACTCGCCAATCCGCACTCTTTTTTGACGTAAATTAATTGGTCCTCCAGATTCTGCCACAAATGCTTTGTCAGGTTGACAGGTTCCGTCCGACTGGTTTTCCTTATGATAAAGATAGGAATCGTAATCCCCCCGAAAACAAGTTATTTGTCCGTTCTTGACCTCAATTATTGTATCGGCCAGTTGGCGAATCAAGGTTCGATCATGAGTAATGAAACACAATGTTCCTTTATATTCTTCTAAGGCATCCGTCAAGATTTCGCGCGAAACAATATCGAGGTGGTTTGTCGGTTCATCCAGCAAAAGGAAATTGGCGGGTTCGAGTAGCATTTTTGCTAAAGCCAAACGAGCTTTTTCGCCACCGGATAAAACTTCAACCAGTTTGAAAACATCTTCTCCGGGAAATAGAAAACCTCCCAGTATGGTCCGCAGTGATAAATCTTCCATATTCGGTGGAGCTACTCCCCGTAACTCCGCCAAAACCGAATTGTGAATATTTAAAAGCTCTAATTGGTGTTGGGCATAATAAGCACAGGAAACGGATTGTCCCAATCTTCGCTCTCCCCTCTCAAAAGGCAGTATTCCCGCCATTATTTTCAGCAGAGTGGTTTTTCCGGCACCATTGGCCCCTATGATGGCGACCCTATCACCACGTCGCAGATGCAAATTCAAATCATGATAAATTACGTTCTCTTCGTAAGATTTACTCAGATGCTCTAAGGTTATAATATCGCTTCCCGAATGCGGAGGTTCTGGAAATTTAAAGGCCATTTTGCGTATTACACGCGGCACTTCAGCACGCTTGGTCTTATCCAATTTTTTAATTCGGCTTTGCACCTGTGAAGCTTTAGTAGCCTTATAACGAAAACGATTTATGAATCGTTCTTCTTGAATGATTTTCAAGTGTTGACGCTGGGCAGTCGCCTTAACTGATTCTATTTCCTGTTGTTTTGAGATAACATAATCATCGTAATTGCCGGAATAAATCGTAAGTTTATTTCGCTCAATAGCCAATACTCGCTCCACTACGCTATTGAGAAAAGCCCGGTCGTGTGATGTCAAGAGAACCGCCCCCCGGTACGTCTTTAAATACCCCTCAAACCAAATTTGCGTATCCAAATCAAGATGGTTGGTTGGTTCATCCAGAAGTAATAAATCGGGGCTTTGTAGCAGTATTTTGGCCAGTTCGGCTCGCATTCGCCAGCCTCCGCTAAAATCAGCCACCGCCTTGTTAAAATCAGCTTCGCGAAAACCCAACCCGAACAGTATCACACGCGCTTCCTGTTCTAGATTGTATCCTCCAACTGCTTCAAAACGATGCTGTAAATCTCCCAGTTCAAGCATAAGCTGGCGCTGCTTCCCCAAGTCGCTATTCTCGGAAAGCTCCTCTTGCACTGACAGAATACGTTGTTTTAGAGTATTGACAGATGCCGAAGCGGTAATAGCAGCCAGTAAACCTGTAGTTGTGCCCTTGGCACTCACCTGTTTTAGATATCCAATTGTCAAACCTTTGCGACAAGTAAGAGTACCTTCATCGGCAGATACTTCATCAGCTATAATACCCAGCAACGTGCTTTTGCCACTGCCATTAACCCCAAGCAATGCCATGCGATCTCTGTCTTCGACATTAAAGGTTACCCCACTAAAAAGGCAACGCTGGGCATATGATTTTGCAACGTTGAGCAGGCTTAACATGAAAAAACTTTAATCTGGGAAAGGTACTCCGTGGAAAGAATCTCGTCCACTGATTTCTAAAGTCAAATACTTTCCGGCATCGTTTGTCTGATACATTTGGGGAGCGGTGATTGACTTCAAGACGCCCATGAATTTTTGCATTTGCAAAGAAATATCTTCTTTTTCTTGCTTATAGCTACTGGAAAAAACATATATCCCGTTAATACATTTTGACTGAGCACAAACCTCCACTAATGTTTGGTATTCGACATTAGTTTTGAACCCCACAATAAATTTCCATATTCCCTGACGCAGTTGGTCTATCATTGCAAGGCTGTGTATTGCTTCGCCTAAGTTTTCCTGATTCACCGTTCCTTTAACCTGAATCACACAACGAACGGCTTCCGGGCTGACAACCACAATGTCAGCTGACTTAAAAAGAGGTCCGTATTCAACATTGTTATAAATTATGATGTCACATTCCTTACTGGCACTCCCGTCACCATCCAGCACCACACCGCGCCCAATTGCGAAAGAGGCTGGCACTGCCTCACGAACAGCGTCTCGCACAATAGCTTCGTAATAATCTCCAATTATGCGTGGATCTTTTAACAAAGCATTGATAACATCTCTTTGCACCATTACTTTGTCTTGCACTTTTCGATAATACTGTTGCATGCTCATAATATCCTCCCGTGCTTCTTACGCTTGATTTTTTCTATTTCTGCCAACTGCTCGTCATCTAAGCCAAAATGATGGGCAACTTCATGAATTACAACTTCGCAAATGGCAGCTTCCAACTCCGTTTCCGAAGTGTACATTGCTTCAAGCGGAGTTTGAAATACAGTTATTTTATCCGGTACAACTAAGTTGTAACCCAACGTTCGACGAGTTCGCGGAACTCCTTCGTACAATCCAAGAACCACACTACCTCGCCTAACATGACGGCTCTGCCACGGACTGGGCAAATCTTGAACAACTACGTCCACATTGTCCATCAGTTCACGAAATTCTTCCGGTAATGAAGCCACCGCAGCAGCCACCAGTTTCTCAAAACGTTCTACTTCCATCAAAACTATTATAGAGTGATACGCTCACTAATGTACACCCATCGTTCAAATAGTCTTTTTTCTGCCAATCATTGTCCCCTGCAAAAAGCTGTACAGTGTGTCTGAGACAGTGTTCAAATGGATGAGGACTGCTTATAAGAATAAGATTGAGCAATTAACCGCAAAGCCAATTGACAGCGAGAACCTACTCTGAACAGGCGAAAATACACGGCAGATATGCAAAAATTGCGGAGATAATGGGCTTCAATACTCATCATGTCCTAATATCCAATTAGCTTAGAAACGTTTCTCCAGAATTAAAAGGTGGTCTTTAGGTGAGTAGAAATCTACAATGCGTGCAATGCGTTTATAACCACTGTGGCGATAGAATCGACGAGTATTCAGATAATTAGGCTTGCTGGAAGTCTCCACTAAAACCAATTTTCCCCCGGCAGAAACAATACGCTCCTCGACTTTATTAAGCAACGCTCTTCCAATACCTAATCCACGCTTATCTTGGGCAACTGCCATCCAGTAGATATCCCATGTAGCCACTGTTAAAGGAGTATGCCCGAAACACACAAATCCCTTTACGGCAGTGCCTATTTCAGCCACAATTGTGGAATAATACTGTCCCGGCTCATTATAAGAAGATTCGATTATCTCTTCCGCCACAGGTATTTCGAACGGCTCAAACTCCGGTGTATTTCGCAAAAGTTCCATAAGTTGCGGTTTATCGGCAGGCTTGATAGAACGCAATAAAAAGCTCATTCTATTCCTTGTTAAAAGCTAACTGAATAATGCGCTCCACAAATTGAGGATAGGTTAGCCCAATGGCCGATGCTTGACGGACCGCACCCGAAGTCAATGAAATATCAGGGTTGGGATTGACCTCCAATACACTCGCATTTCCTTCCTTGTCCAGTCGCATATCCACCCGTGCATAGCCCCTACAGCCAAGCAGACGATACGCCGTAACAGAAACCTCCGCGATATGCTTCCACAACACTTCATCCACACGTGCCGGGCACACTGGATCTGTTTTATGGAAATAAACATCATCGGTAAGCCATTTAGCACCAAATGTAAGTATACGCGGCATACCTTCCGGTAAATAAAACTCTATTTCAGAAATTGATAGAACTAGCGGCTTGTGAATTCCCATAATTGTTGAGCTCAACTCCCGACCGTCCAGAAATTCTTCCACCAAAGCACAGCCGCCAAAGTGAGTACAAACTCTTTCTACCTGTTGTCGCAAAGCTTCCAAGTCATTAACCACACTGTCTTGAGTTAACCCATGGCTGGCGTCCTCGGCAGATGGTTTCACTATAACGGGATACTTTAGGCGAAAAGTATCTACGGTTTGTGGGTATAAAACTTGGTAGGGAGGGGTATTGACACCGGCGGCAACCAACAACTCCTTTGTCTTAACCTTGTCAAGGGCTAGGGCCAAAGTAGGAGCCAAGGAACCAGTAAATGACTTTCCCATTGCCGCCAGCATACCAGCAATCATAGCCTCAGTTTTTGGCTGCCCGGCAAAGCCCTCAAATAAGTTAAAGAAAACATCGGCCTCAGTTTCAGCCAGCACTGCCCGCACACCTTCAACCGGCGGTATTAATGGTATAACATTCACTTCATGCCCCATTTCTATTAGTGCGCTGTGAACTGCTTTAACCTCTTCCAAAACATCCTCTACAGCATCTGCCTCTCCGATTTGGTCATAACGATCAGGTATTGGTTCGTTGTAAATTAATGCAACCTTAAGAGACAAAAGAGTACCTCCCTCCAGCCATGTTAATGATTGTGTTAATCAACTGTTCATAACTCCATCCCAACGCTTGTGACAATAATACGATATCGCCGCTCTTAGGATTAAGCCCCGGTAGCGGATTTACCTCTAAGAAATATGGTCTACCCTCACCATCCACACGATAGTCAATTCGGGCAAAGTCACGAATACCCAGTGTCTGAAAAACGCTAACACTGTTTTCTTCGATTCGGCGCAGTACGCTCGGAGCTAGCTTAGCGGGACATTCATACCGCACCAATTCCCGCCAATTACGTTTAACTTCGAGTGAATAGACAAAATCCGGCGAATCATTAAGAGGAATCACACGCATGATCCCTAAAACAACAGGGGGAGCATTGCCAATCAGCCCAACAGTAATCTCATCTCCAGCTATGTACTGCTCCACCATCATCGGCTGGCAGTAAAGGTTGATTTGGCTCCTCACCAACTCTTTGAGGGCCTGGATACTATTCACTCGTGAGGCATTCCGAATCCCTTTACTGGAACCTTCGTGGAGTGGTTTGACAAAGGCAGGAAAAGGGAAATTTAGCCAATCATATTTCTCCAATTCCGCTATGGTGTTCATCACACACCACTGTGGCGTATCTACACCAGCGGTGGCGACAAGTTGTTTGGTAAGTGCTTTCTCCAAGCAAACAGCCAAAGTAAGAGGATCAGAACCGGTGTAAGGGATATCCAGCATCTCCAAGACTGAAGGAACCTGTGCCTCGCGACTACGATAGTTTCTCAACCCTTCAGAGATGTTGAAAACCAAGTCAGGTTTCTCTTTTTGGACAAGAGTTAAAAACTCCGCTCCCCCACCAAGCCTAACTACATCATGACCGGCAAAACTAATGGCCTTTTCTAAGGCCTCCACGGTCTCCGGAGCGTCATACTCCTCAAAAGCATCATCCGTCAGACCTTGAAGTTGTTCTGCCTGCTGTTTAATATCATAAGTTAGCCCAATTTTCATCACTATACGCTAAAAATGGCCTATACTATAATCACGTCCTTGAGCACTACCTCGCTCATAACACGTGTCTGTGAATTCCCGGGATTGGAATAATGCATAATTTTACCTTGGTAATTGCGCACAATCAGTTCATCCAACGTACGTTCCAGAATATAATCCGGGCTGACTGGAATTTTACCGCCACCATTTGGTAGGTCAATTACATAATTCGGAATGGCTAAACCTGAGGTAAACCCACGCATATTACGGATGATTTCCACTCCGCTTTCCACCGATGTCCAGAAATGCTCTGTTCCCGCCACATCATCGCATTGGAATAAATAGTATGGGCGGACCTTGATACGGAGAAGCGATTGGCACAGCTTAATCTGTGTTTCCACCGAATCATTGATTCCTTTCAACAGCACCGATTGGTTGTTAACGGGAACACCAGCCCTTACGATAAGATCGCATGCCCGAGTGGCTTCAGGTGTTATTTCTCTGGGATGGTTGAAATGAGTGTTTAGCCATATGGGTCCAAACTTGGACAACACATTGCAAAGCTCATCATCAATTCGTTGCGGTAAAACCACCGGCACACGAGTGCCGATGCGGATGATTTCCACATGTGGAATACGTCGAATGCCGGACAGAACCTCTTCCAAGCGCACCGTGGACAATGTCAATGGGTCCCCACCAGATACAATAACATCTCTCACTTCCTTGTGCTGTCTGATATAAGCCAGCATGTTCTCAAACTGCTCAGGGGTGCGGACCCATCCTCCGTATTGCCATTCACGTTTACGTGTGCAATGCCGGCACAGCATGGGACAAATATCCGTTAAAACCATAAGAACGCGGTCGGGATAACGATGCACCAAGCCTGGTACTACGGAATGCTGTTGTTCCGCTAACGGGTCCTCCATGCTTACGCAAGACTTGGAGAGTTCCGCTATGGTAGGGACAGATTGTAGACGGATAGGATCATAAGGGTCGCTTGGTTCTAACAACGACAAATAATAAGGAGTGATTGCAAGCGGATATTTTGCACTTACTGAGCGTATCTGGGCACATTCATTCGAAGTTAAGGGGATAAATTTTAATAATTGTTCAACTGTCGTAACACGATTACGAAACTGCCATCGCCAATCATTCCAACTTTGAGAGGAGTTGCCAAAGAATAATTGACGCTCTTCGGCTACTGCAGAAAGGGGAGGCTCTTCTTCCTCGGATTGAACCGCAGTAGCTATATTGTGGGAAAACTCTTTCTTTTCTTCCCTAAACAGCGTGGCTTGGGGTCTCATAATAAATAAGATTCTCCTATTATTGTTACCTTTTTCAATGTTCGCAATTCATGCAATACCTTTCATGAATCCGCACCGGTTATTATAATAAACTTTATATCAATTGAACTAGTTTTCTGTCAAGCCTAATTACGCATGCTGCAGGATAATAAATTGCCTTTTCTAAAATAATTTTTGGCATGCCGAAACGAGCCGAAACAACAAGCGGTTTATTAGCCTTCTTGTGGTAATAACTCTATTTTGTTTATGCCCTGGTTTTGTTCACGCCGCGGATGAATCAACATCAACACTATCATAAGGACCATCATAGTATTACGTATAACCAATGCGTTAACTGGGACCTGTTGCCCATCCGCTAACCAATAATAATTCAGCGGGAAGATATACTGAGTTAAAGCTAAGGCTAATAGGAAACTACTCCAACCAACCAAACGATATTTCCCACTAAACAGTGGAACTAGGGGGCATATCCAGAGAATAAACTGCGGAGAGAAAACTTTACTGGTAATAATAAACACCGCAATGGCAACAAAAGTGTAATGAATAATATCAGCTGTCGCTTTTTCCGAAAGCAGTTGTGGAAAATTCGAGTCTCTGTCATGTTGGGCACGAAAGAAATAAAGCAAATAAACCAAAAAAAACACCGTTGCCATAATAACAAAGGAGATGCTCGACATCACTCCACCCAATGGCGAAGAAATATCAAAAGACATGGGGCCTTGTACCGTCGTGGCAGTTACCAGCCCCAGAGAATCCCCAAGGAGCAGGATTGAGGAATATAAACTCTCCAGTTGAATGGCACGTGCGCTTTGAACTGTTATCGAATTGATAAACCCTTCAGCACCCAGTATCAGCGCCGGCCCAGCAATCAGGCCCAGAGTAAGCACCCCCACCACCATTGAAGGCTCGAGTTGTTTCCATCCATAGCGCTTCCACTGGTAGATGATAAACAACGGAGCCAGTACCGCCGGAAAAAGCTTGGTCATAATACCAACAACAAGCACTACCCAAGCCAGTTCATATTTCCCCCGGCAGAAAAAATAGAGCACCGCTAGAGTAATCACCGCCGGTGCCATATCAAAGCGCTGCACGGAAATCGCTCCATTAATAAGGATTATCAGCGTATAGCATATTAAAGCCACCAAAACAGACTTTTTTAGTTGCTTGGCAAGCCCAATAATCAACCATATTCCAGCCAAGTTGAATAGCATCATTTCAACCGCAAAAGCGGTGAAATATCCTTCTATACTCTGCACAAATAACGATGGAATGAAGAAAATCAACATGGCGATTGGAGTATATTCCACCTTGAAGGCAGGATAATCCCGATAAGGAATCAATCCTTCTTTCATTTTGGTAGCATAACTGTAATATAATTCCGTATCGGCACCGACATGAGGAAAAACGCGCATGAAAATCAGAATATGTAACAGGCAAAACACCGTTCCTAAGAGTATCGTTTTCCAACGACCAGAATCTATTAACCATAACTTAAATCTATCCGTAAACAATCTAAGTTGGCTAGACATCGGTATTACCTTCCCAATTGATGCATTGCGACAAACCACTCATTGATAAAGTCGGGATACTCTCAGTATTGCTTCTCCATGGATTTTGTGGATTCACAGGGACTTCAGGGTATGACACCGCAGATTGAGCAAAAAATACTACTCCCCAAAGTAATAAAGGAATTGAAATGTATACCAAAGCTTTGGATGAGATTTTGTCCAACCATACTACCGACAACAAAAGCAACGGAAGAAGTCCCGGCAAAACATATCTGGCCGGAATGATGAAAGGCATACCAAAAAGGTCCGCACGCGCTGTCCATTCATATGTTAGATACAAAACAAAAACAGCGGTTACCCACCCTCCCAAAAGCAACAGTACTTCGTTGCTAAAATACTTTTGGCTTGGATTGGCGTTAAAGCGAAGTTCCCAAACCAAAGCCGCCAAACCAGGAATAAGCAGCGGAAACCCCACCAACCATGCCACCAGTCCTTGCTTAATATTCTGCCCAATGAATATGGTGTTAAAACTAACCGGCAGTGTATTGTATTGAAAGCCGTAGCTGAATACGGAGCCGAACACTGCCTTTTGGTATAAAAGAAGTCCTGTTAAAGGAATAAAAAGGCCTAGAAAAAACCATAACGGAGTCCATGCAACTTCGCTCCTTCTCCCAATCAATCTCAAACGAATTTGGAGGTAAATAAAGTGAGAAATAAAAAGCCCGGCAATCCAAACATTAGCGTAACTGGCCCAAACGCCCCATCCTATCCCCAGCCCGGCCAGTGCAAGTAGCACCGCCTTCGCTTTTGAGCCAAGCTCTTCACGACGCAATAAATAATAAATATACAATCCCCCACCAATACCAATAAAAGAAGCTATGGCAAACGTATCGGCGTAAGTACGCTGAAACATAGCCAACGCCACCGGAGAAACAAGCCATAATAGCGCACCTAGGCAAGCTACCAATTCCCCCTTAAGCTGTTTTAATAGTAAATATATTACGATTGTCATGCCAATCGCTAATAAACAGTTGCCAAGAAAAGAAGCGTGAAGAAAATGGAACGGGAGCAAGAAAAAGACATACCCCGGGGCATCGATATACCCCCATCTTTGCGTATCGATCCGTTGATACCAATCCAAGCTACCACCGTTGTCAATAGCTTCCTGGTTCTGTTTGTCAAAGGTATCACTGTCTATAGTCAAATTGCCACTGGCGATATTTTGTACAGCATATTGTACCGACCAATCCCTGCCTTCCTTGATGTGTTGTGGCATAAACAGAGCCAATAAAAAAGAAAGCAACAACCCAACCGCTACCAACCCGCGATACAGACGAGGACGGGAAAGATGGCTGGTATTCTTTGGCCAAAACATTTGTTAACTACAATTCCTTGCGCTTTAGGTTCAACCACGCCCCAAATACGCTGAGAGCAATCAATAGTATCGTCAATATCAGTGTAATCCACTCGGCATTTCCTGCGGTTCCTAAAACCAACCGATTCCCCCAATTAATAAGACCGCCTGGCAAGAAATGACCGACATTGGGGATAATAGAAAGAATCGCTACCGCTAGAATTACTGAAATTGACAGTCCGCCCGCTGCTAATTGATTCCTGAATAAGCTGGAAAAAAACAGTGTTACCGCTAAACTGAAAATCAAAAAAACTGCCATTAATATCATTTGAAATAAAAAGCCCCATACGTATACGTCGCCAAACAACACCCGTGTGAAAACAGCGCAAACAAGCGAGCCTATAAGCAATCCCAAAAGCAGGTTCATTCCCTCCGCTGCCAACTTAGCCACAATAAATGATAAACGTGAAACAGGTTTGGAAAGCAGTTAAGCAGCTGTTCCGCTTTCTATTTCTTTGGCAATAGCTCCCATAGCTACTAATATTGCAATCAAGACCCCAAATTGAGAAATATTTGAAGCATAACTGACCAAGGCATCCCCTGAAACGGCTGGCGGCATATCAATGACAATTCCCTCTGTTTCAGGCAAAGCATTCATTAAGTCCGGCAAATATTTAATCATGGCCGGCGACATAAGGGCAAAAAGCAAAAAAACAATCGCCACAATAATTACTTTGTTTGTTCGAAACTGTTCCTTTATTTCTTTACGTAGTAAAACAGCCAAGCCCATCATGAATGGCTACCTCCTTCCACCAAATGTACAAATATATCCTCCAAGCTTGGCATCGTCATTTCATAACGAACAAGACTCATCCGCTGTGTCGCAATCAACTTAGGTAATTCAAGTTTTGCCGCCTGTACATCTCCAGCTTGAACACGCAACCCAACAACATTGTTTATAGTCAATTTCTCCACTTTTTTAACCCACGGTTGCTGCTCAAGAATCGAGCTCAATTCCGCTGGTTCTTCATCAAACTCCAAATCAAATGAGGATAAAGCGAATCTCTTACGCAACGCCTCAACAGTTGAGACTGTTATCAGTTTGCCCTTGTCTACGACGGCTAGACTGTCACACACTCGTTCTGCGTCTGAAAGTATATGGGTCGACATAAATACAGTGGAGTGTTCTTTGAGACTAAGAATTAAATTCAAAACATTACGTCGCCCCATCGGATCAAGCGCTGAACATGGTTCATCCAAGAATAAAACTTTAGGCCGATTCATAAGTGCCTGCGCCAAACCTAAGCGCTGTTTCATACCGCGGGAATAGCCCCCGATTTTGCGCATGCCGGCCTTTCTTAAGCCAACTAATTCTAATAACTCAAAACTGCGAGACCGGTTGACTTCTTGAGAAAGGCCTTGTAACTCCCCCACAAGCTGTAAAAATTCTAACCCCGTCATCCAATTATAGAAATTAGGGACATCCGGCAGATAACCGATTTGGCTTCTCATTTCCGGCGCATCAGGAACAACTGCTTTTTCATTCACCCAAATACGCCCTTCTGTGGGAGTACTCATGCCCATCATGAGTTTAACCGTAGTGGTCTTACCAGCGCCATTTGGCCCAAGAAATCCAAAAATCTTATTCTCAGGTATTTCAAGGGTAAGACTATCAAGTGCGGTAACCGCGCCATAGCGTTTGGTTAGATTCTCACATTTGATTGCAATCACACAATACCTCCTAAACAGTAGGTTGCCTTATGACCATTCGTCATCATCGATTTTGCTTGAATCAACAGTGGGACCATCAGAACGCCCGACAAGAAAATATATAATTGGGCCGATTGTACTGCAAAGCAGAATAACCAAAACCCAAATTATTTTTTTGTTGCCGCGGACATGCTCTCTGCGGAATAAATCCAGCAATGCCCAAATTGCTAGCCCCATCTCAATAATTACGGCTAGGATTATCACTAGGATTATCCCCGGTGACATTCCGGTTAGCGGTGTTGCAATATCAGGCATATACGTCCTCCCACAGTATTCATTTTTCCTTCTTCAATTAGCTACGTTTTTATCACTGCAAATACATTATTGTTACTTTAATGAATTTGCCATATCCGCTTGTTAATTTTAGGGATATGCTTCAGCAAACCTCGAACTTGGCAAAGTACGGACTGAGTGCCCTGTAGGTCTCGGCAATCGCCTCATTGATGACCTTGGTATTGGCGATTACCGGCATGAAGTTGGTATCGCCATTCCAACGCGGAACGATATGAGTATGGATATGATAATCAACGCCTGCCCCTGCGACACGACCAATATTCATCCCAATATTGAAACCCTGGCAACGAAACACCTCTCTGAGAATTTTCTCACACTGCGCAACTATGGCAAAATGCTCATTGCGTTCTTCCTCATCCAGCCCTTCCAGCGCTCCACAATGACGCAACGGAGCCACCATTATATGTCCCGCGTTGTATGGGTAGCGATTCATAATCACAAAATTATACTTGCCACGATAAAGAATTAAGCTAGGTTCATCATCATTTAGCGCGGGATAGTAACACAGGATACAATCTCCTTCTTTTTTCTCCGTCGTCTCCTGTTTAATGTATTGGATTCGCCAAGGAGCAAATTGATATTCCACTTCAAATCCTCCCCACTAATTATCGCCCATTGCTGAAAACTTAAACCCCATATTAAAAGACTTTGGGGCCCTGTTGTTTTCACGATACCCAAATAACTTAAGCTTAATATCTTTAGTACTTTAGGCAACAAAAAACAGGAGTCGTGGTTTTCACCACGCTCTCTCTCCCCACAATAACCCCTCTTCGGTTATTAAAGCGACAGCAACTGTCAAAGTGTACCACTAGCCAACTTGATTGTTCAAGGAATTAAGAGGCTAAAAACCTGTGTCATTTTGTGCCGGAATGACAAGGCCCTCCACAGATGCCAAGTTCCTAAATTCCGCACTAATTAGGAGCCGTTGACAAAGCCCTTGTTTTACAAGATTTGTTTGATTAGTTGCAACTCAAAGGAGTGTTGTTTTTAATAATGGTCGGTCTATTTCTCTGAAAAGCTATAAAAACAACTACGTGCGTCTCTCTACAATACTTTTTGTTTCAATCCACGCACCTACGAGGGGTGCGACGTTTTATCCTTGAACACATTGCCCAGTTTTATCAGAAACCTGACCGTTGCCGAGTTCTTAACACCTTGGATAATGCCTTGGTTTTGCGTGTTGAGCAGATTCATGGTCGGTTTAACGCTACATTACTCTCACCGAAATAGTCATCTGTATACTGATGATGTGTCAGCACACCAACCTTATCAAGCTCAATGGCCGCCTTTGTCCCATTGGAATATGAGTACTGCAGATAGGCCACGCCATTACGATCAACTATCTGGCAACGCTACGGTGGAAGAGGATAAAAACCCACAATATCGCCTGCCCTATCCTCTAATGGCACAATAAATGCAGCGTTGTTAATCGATAGAATCGTGGCCAAGATGTAAATGAATTTCGATAATGTCATGAATGGATTCGGGCTGAACTGCAGCATGGTTTCCAATGACGGCCACGTACTTCCGGCAAGAATTTGCTACAGTGCGAGGCAAAACTGTGGATGGTAGCCCTGATGATTTCCATTTCATAGATTTTCTCAGGCGTTGTGGACCACAATGGGCTATAGCCTGTGATCAGGCGGAATAACGCATCCGCTTCTTGGCTACGTTTCAATCGTTTGAAAACGCTATCTAATAATCCCATGTTTTAACCCTCATTGATTAAGCTTTTAATGAATATAAATGCTTGATAACAAGTGTTTACACGTGTTATAATACGTTGCCCTAAATGGAAGTACGCCGAGAAGAGAACTGAACTAATAAGAAAGCTAAGAAAAGGTGGATGGGTCGTAGTGGCAGGGGGAAAACATGGCAAAGCCGTTCATCTTGATAAAACATATATCATTACAGTTCCGCATGGCAGTAATATTGATGAATGGACTGCAAAAGCGATTCTAAAGGACGCTGGGTTGCTATAAATGCATAAAAAAAGGAGTGCTGAAATGAAATACGTTTATCCCGCTATATTTACGCCGGTAAAAGAAGGTGGCTATAGTGTAAGTGTCCCTGATGTTAAAGGATGCCATACTTGCGGAGACACTCTTGCCGAAGCTATTGAAATGGCGGAGGATGCTTTAGCAATGTGCTTAGACCACGCAGAAAGTATAAACTTAGCGATCCCCGCTGCATCTGTTGCTATACCTCATAAATTTCCACAGTTTGTTAATATGATACTGGCAGATACAGACGCATATCGAAAGCTGAATAGCAAGCGCTCTGTAAACAAAACTCTCACGTTACCAGCATGGCTTAATTATCGTGCTGAAGCTGCTAATATCAACTTTTCTAAGGCGCTACAAAAAGCACTAAAAGAAGAATTGCAATTGGTTTAATATCACTCGTTTTTCAGCATGTCGCCAATTTCGCTATAATACTTTTGGCTGGTGTTATATATAAATCCCAAAATATTTTTCAAAATACGCATAAATAGGCATAAAACCTATTGACATTCTTATCCTTATACGGTGTTATATAATCACGATAGAAAGTGACTATCGAATATAAGCAGGGGGGAAGGAAGTGGGAAAAGAAATGACAAATGCGCAATGGAACGCGATACTCGAAAATCTCGCAAAGCAGATTGAGGAAACCGCAAAAGACCCAAAGCAAGCGGCAAAAATCGTCAGAGATGCGAAAAAACCAAACAAACAAAATAGGCTCCCCAGTCTGAGCAACAAGAGAGCCTAGAAACCAAGAGAGAGAAGCGGGAACCCTGCCTCTGGTTCTCTTCCCCACCGCACCAAATGATACCACATATTGCAGGGAAATAAAAGATTGAGTTATTAATTATGCCGTTCACAAAAGAAAATGCTTCTTCCGCCGGTAAGATAGGCGGAGTCAAAGGTATGGCTGTCCGATGGGGCGACAAAGACCCCGCTACTGTGCGAAATGTCAAAATGATGACCACTCTAACACAGTATGAAACGGACGAAATAACCGCCAAGGCTCGGGCGATCGGATTGTCCCGCACCGAACTCATCGTCCGAGCTTGCAGAGCATATAATCCATAACTTGCTGTCATTTGGATATTCTCTGTGTAATTTCTCTTGCGTTTCAATCCACGCACCCACAAGGGGTGCGACATAACTGCCGATAAGTTTTGTTTCGGCGATGGTGTTTCAATCCACGCACCCACAAGGGGTGCGACGCCAGTGATGATGACTAATGCCATGACAGGCGGTGTTTCAATCCACGCACCCACAAGGGGTGCGACACATCATGTACGATAAGTTTTGATTATTAGGCGGTTTCAATCCACGCACCCACAAGGGGTGCGACAAACCTCGCTACAAGGCTGGCGATATCTGCTACGTGTTTCAATCCACGCACCCACAAGGGGTGCGACTCCAGCATCATATGCGATAACCCTATGCACACCAACTGGTTTCAATCCACGCACCCACAAGGGGTGCGACTATATTAAAAGATTTGGGGGGTAAAATGAACAAGGTTTCAATCCACGCACCCACAAGGGGTGCGACTATTGTGCAACATTTTACAGTTCGCACAATATATGTTTCAATCCACGCACCCACAAGGGGTGCGACGCCCCTGATACCTATGACACTCCGGAAAGGATTGCGTTTCAATCCACGCACCCACAAGGGGTGCGACATTTTCAGCGGAATTTGGGACGCCATCCATACCAAGTTTCAATCCACGCACCCACAAGGGGTGCGACATATACTCTTCATGGTTTTACCGGCTGCTTGCTTGTTTCAATCCACGCACCCACAAGGGGTGCGACGCTCATCCTCTTCGACATACGCATGCTGGCACTGTGTTTCAATCCACGCACCCACAAGGGGTGCGACTATAAGATAACTCCAATTTGCCCTTTAAACGTAGTTTCAATCCACGCACCCACAAGGGGTGCGACTCCATAGCTAGGTAGACAGAGCTAAAATGCTCCGTGTTTCAATCCACGCACCCACAAGGGGTGCGACATTTTTGCCCTGATGCAGAGGGTGCAGTGACTAAAGTTTCAATCCACGCACCCACAAGGGGTGCGACACCTGAAAGCGGCTATTTTAGATGCGATTGATGAGTTTCAATCCACGCACCCACAAGGGGTGCGACTAGCTACAAGGCCCCCGCCACCGATAAGGCTCATGTTTCAATCCACGCACCCACAAGGGGTGCGACATTTTTGGGCTTCGGTATATATCTGGCTGAGTGGGTTTCAATCCACGCACCCACAAGGGGTGCGACCTCAGCAGGATACAAGTGTCGATATTGGGCATGTCGTTTCAATCCACGCACCCACAAGGGGTGCGACTAGCTAACGTTGCGAGTATTTGTGATAACTCGTAGTTTCAATCCACGCACCCACAAGGGGTGCGAC
>WRNG01000020.1 GCA_009776735.1 Dehalococcoidia bacterium
CATGGCTTATTTTTCCGTTATGGCTGAAGGTTGTCCTTTCCGCCAGCATGTAATGGCAGGGGAAGGTCGCTCCTCGGGAATACTATATTTAGCGGGGTTGGTTTGTGGAGTGATTTTCTATAATTTGGCTATCATTCCCTACTTGAAAACTTTTACAATTACCTGATGGTATAAAGCGAAGTGGCAACCTTGTTAGGTTGCCGAGCCCCAAGGAAGAAAACAAGGGAGGACTGCCGTTGCAAATTCTCCCTTGTTTTTGTAGTATGATATGCTAGGTTATGGATAGTCGGAAACGAGCGCTAATCTTTACAAGGATGGATGAGTCGCCGTTTTTTATTAAGGAGTGCATGAATGAACAGTGAAACACTTGATTTAGAAACCATGCGTCATTCAGCAGCCCACGTTATGGCGGAAGCAGTGAAATCGGTATTTCCCACTGCTCGCTTTGGTATTGGGCCGGCAATTGAAAATGGTTTTTATTACGATTTTGAGCTTCCCCGAACTCTAACACCGGAAGACTTACCGCTAATCACTCAAAAAATGCAGGCTATTATTAGCCAAAACATGCCTTTTACCAGGACTGATGTGAGCAAAGAGCAGGCTCGGAGTATACTAGCGGATCAACCTTACAAAATGGAGCTGATTGATGAAATTCCATCCGGTGAAACAATTAGCTTGTATACTCAGGGTAGTTTCACTGATTTATGCCGTGGCCCGCATATTGCCAGTAGTGGAGAGATAAAGGTATTTAAATTAACCGGTATTGCCGGTGCTTATTGGCGAGGCGATGAGCATCGTCCGATGTTACAGCGGATTTATGCCGCTGCTTTTGCTACCCAACAAGAACTTGATGACTATCTGACGCTACAGGAGGAAGCCGCTAAACGTGACCATCGCAAATTGGGGCGTGAACTGGAAATATTCATCTTTGATGATGATGTGGGTCCCGGTTTACCGCTTTGGCTACCCAATGGAGCGGCTATGATTGATGAAATTGAGAACTTGGCTAAGGATATTGAAGCACGGCATGGTTATGTGCGCGTAAAAACTCCGCATGTCACTAAGGAGACGCTTTTCCTGCGTAGCGGGCATTTACCATACTACGCCGAAAGCATGTATCCGCCAATGGAATTGGAAGGTGTGCGTTACTACATTAAACCGATGAATTGTCCTTTGCATCATAAAATTTACGCCAGTAAGCCGCGTTCCTACCGTGATTTGCCTTTAAGGCTGGCGGAATACGGTACCTGTTATCGCTACGAAAAGTCGGGAGAGTTGTTTGGGCTGATGCGTGTGCGCTCAATGCAGATGAACGATGCTCATATATACTGCACTGAGAAGCAATTTGAGCAGGAGTTTATGGCGGTCATACGTTTGTATTTGGACTATTTCAAAATATTTGATATCTCGGAGTACGTGATGCGTCTAAGTACTCACACGGCTACGGGGTTGGGTAAGAAATATGTCGATAACCCTGAGCTTTGGCTTAAGACTGAAAGCATGGTACGCCAAGCTATGAACAGTAATGGCGTACCTTTTGTGGAAATTCCTGACGAAGCTGCCTTTTATGGTCCTAAAATTGATGTGCAGGTCAAAAGTGCCATCGGGAGAGAGTTCACCCTCGCTACAAACCAAGTCGATTTTGCTCAGGCGGAACGCTTCGAGTTGGAGTATACCAATGAGAACGGAGAAAAAGAACGTCCATTGATTATTCACCGTGCTCCTTTGAGTACACATGAACGATTAATCGGATTTTTGCTTGAGCATTATGGAGGTGTTTTGCCGGTGTGGCTTGCGCCGCTACAAGTGGTAATCATTCCGGTGACGGATGGGCATATTGCTTATGCTGAGAAGTTGGAAACTGCTCTCAAAGACTTGGCATTGAGAGTGAAAGTTGATTCACGTTCTGAGCGCATGAACGCCAAAATACGCGAGGCTCAAAAGAGCAAAATTCCTTGCATGCTGATAATCGGAGAAAAGGAAGTGACTGAAGGAACTGTTTCGATAAGGTTGCGCAGTGGTGAGCAAATTAACAATTATGCCTTTGAGGGTTTTGCAAAAGGACTGCAAAAATGTGTTATGGACAAAGCTAAGGACTTTGCAGTATAATACCCAATTGCGTGTCAAAATATTTTGACACGTAGAGTATGTACGGAGGTTATTACCAGTATAATTAAGGAATTACGCATTAACCAGATGATTCGAGGGCGCGAGGTGCGCTTGGTGGGCGACAAGGGTGAGCAGCTAGGAGTTATGGCTTTGTATCAGGCCCGCGAGATAGCTGAGAAAGCTGGTCTTGATCTGGTAGAGGTGGCGCCAACAGCCGTACCGCCGGTTTGTCGCCTTATGGACTATGGAAAGTACAAATACGTACAGACCAAAAAAGAGCGTGAGGCTAGGAAAAGTCAAAAAATAGTTCTGCTACGAGAGATTCGTATGCGACCCAAAATTGGTGACCATGACTTTGATGCCAAAGCGCGCACCGCTCGTAAATTGCTGGAGGACGGAGACCGGGTAAAAGTGACTGTTATGTTCCGTGGGCGCGAGAACACCCATCCGGAACTGGGAATTAAACTGATTTTGCGTATGGCAGAAACTCTGAAAGATGTTTCTACCATTGAAAAGGAGCCTTTGCGAGAGGGGGCTAGACTGCACTCGATATTAATTCCGTTCTCGGCAAAGACGGTAAAAGCTAAGGAAGAATCAACCGAGGAAACACAGGAGAAACAAGATGCCTAAAATTAGGACGCACAAGGGTGCCAGTAGTCGCTTCCATATCACTGGAACCGGCAAGATTATGCGTATGAAAGGCGGCAAGAGCCATCTGCGTCGCAATAAGTCGCATCGTACCAAGAGCTTATTTGACGAAATGATTCCGCTGAGCGCACGTGATCGTGTTCGCATCAGTCGGCTTATTCCAAATGGTGTTTAAGGAGAATTATAATGGCTAGAGTAAAAAAAGGTGTTACGGCGCGACGGCGCCATAAAAAAATATTGAACTTAATGAAAGGGCAGAGAGGGACTCGTAGCACCTTGTATCGACGGGCGCATGAGTCGTTGCTTCACTCTTTGAGTTATTCCTACGATCATCGTCGCGCACGTAAGGGCGATATGCGCCGTCTGTGGATTACTCGCATAAACGCGGCAAGCACAGCAAACGGAATGAGTTATAGCCAATTTATGGAAATGCTGAAGAAGTCTGAAATTGGTCTTAACCGAAAAATATTGGCCGATATGGCTGTTCGTGACCCTGAAGCATTTGCAAGTTTGGTAAGACAAGGGCTTTCTGCCCAGTAGAGGATGTAATTTATGAAAATGGTAACAAAACGCACTCATTGCCCAGCTTGTAGTAGGTTGGTTATGCCTAAAGTACAGGGGAGTGGCGAAACTACTAAACTGATATGTCCTTTCTGCGATATGGTGTTGTATGTCAAAGAGGATTGGGGCTGGCGTTTTCCTAAAGAAATGGTACGTGCTACAACAAATGTTAAGTAATTTTATCTCTGATGTCTCTGATAGTTGCGGATAATATCACAAAAAGAGAGGAAATATTTCCTCTCTTTTTGTTAGGAATTGTAGATTGGAGATAATAAGCGAAAATCAGCACATTGATTGTTTCACCAAAGCTTGTTTTGCTTAATAATTGCAGGTTCTAGCAATCCCCAATTATTGCTAACTATTAATTCACGGAGATTGCATTCATCAATAATGCTGTCAATTTCATCTGCCGTATGCTCATCGTTAGCATCCAAGTTTCTTCTTAAACTCGGCGTCATATTTGCGTCTTAGTATAGACATTTGTAAGGTTTCCTCCTTTTATCCATTTTGAGACTACCTTAACTTCCTGTCCTCTATTGTAACGTGGAGCCGTTTGGCTTACTGCAGAAACTAGTATTAGTTATATATTGCACGAAAATAGTCCAACACAATACGGAATCGGGAAGCGTCCCCGGAGAGATTCGAACTCTCGACAAGATGCTTAGAAGGCACCTGCTCTGTCCATCTGAGCTACAGGGACGTATGTTTATTTTATAACAAAATAAATAGCTTTGCTACTTGCTGCTCGAGAATGCATTTTTGGCATGGAAATGAAATAAGACCACTAATGAGACATATAAACTGGTTAAGCTATCAAACTTCGAAGTATGCTGATTAGCACACACAGTGAATATGTGCCGTTTATCCATAAGTTAGCTTTAAAAATGCCTATCATATGATAGCCTCGCTGCATTGGAGAGAGCTTGGCAGTTATCAAATCAAGAATAGACCTTCTGCCTGCAAATAAGCCTAATGGGAGGATAAATAATCCCCCTCTAAAGAATACAATCAGGGTTACAGCGACAAATAAAATCCATATTGAAAGTAGCATGCGATGTAAGAGACATGCTTTTGAGCGCCCTAATAAAATGGGAAGAGTTTTTCTTCCAGCACCATGGTCTCGTTCAATATCGCAGGTGTTATTAGTCAGCATAATCATGGAAATGCCCATCATCAGAGGGGAGAAAAAATAAACTGTTTGCCAATTGATTTCTCCGGTCATTGCGGAGTAGACAGCTATTGGCAATAAAATGCCCATAGCAACTCCTGAAGTAAATTCACCCAGAGGCATATATGATAGTGGTTGTGGACCGGCAGAATAAGCAATTACGATGGCTGTACCAATTATACCGATAATCAGCGGCATCATATTGGTTGTACAAATAACATAAACACCAAGTGCTAAAGCTGCCAAGAGAAAGCATATACTGATAAGGCGTACTCTGCGTGGGTTATAACTGTTGAAAACTAGAATTGCGTCATCGTTGGGGGGCGAATTCTCAATAGTGTCGGTACCACGTATAAAATCATAATAATCGTTGAATGAATTCACGGATGATTGCATTAGGATTGCCGCAAAGAGTAAAGCGTAGAACAATAGCACTGTAAATTGGCCTTGCCCCAAAGCTAGTATACTTGCGAATAATACGGGCATTATTGAGGCAGGAGCCCATGAATGTGGCGCTGCCAATTGGAAAATTACTTTTGGCGTGATATTTTGGTACGCCCTACTGGAGTTTTTTGGCTTTTGACTCATAGATAATAGTGCTTTCTAATGATTTTGTCCTGCTAGCGAGTGAGCAATATATTCACAGTTTCTTGCAAAGACGAGTTGCTACGTACGCATAAATGTATCATAATAGGCCAAAGAAATTCAAAAACCACAGTTCTAGTCGGACTTTCTTCGTGAAGTAATCAAGATTCAATGGTTCGCTTGATATTGGACGATGTTCATAATTTCCCTGTTATGTGCCGCAAAGAATTAGAACTTAAGGAGTTCAAGGATGCCAATAACCGAAATACTTGCCCAGAATGCAAAGCTGTATGGTGCGCAAAAATGCCTGACAGAGATTAACGCTGAATTGGAGGCTAAAAATCCTCTGCCATGGAAAGAATTTGCCTTAGTGGAGGCGGCATATGCTGTGAGTTATCGCAAAGAGTTGAGTTGGCGTACTTTTGATGAAAAAGCCAATCAATTTGCTCATTTTTTGCTTGAGCATGGGTGTCAGCGAGGTGATAAGGTCGGTATACTTTTAATGAACTGTATTGAGTGGTTACCGATTTACTTTGGCATACTGCGTGCTGGTGCTGTTGTGGTTCCCCTTAATTTTCGCTATTCGGCTGATGAGATAAAATATGCTTTGGAATTAGCAGATGTCTCAATGCTGGTGTTCGGGACGGAGTTCGTTGAGCGTTTGAGAGTGATTAAAGATGATATTTCGTCTGTAAAACAGTTTTTATTTGTCGGTGATGACTGCCCTGATTTTGCCGAAAGCTATGACAAATTGGTGGCTGTTTGCTCAAGTGAGCCTCTTGACATAAAGATAGCCGACGAGGATGGCGCGGCCATTTATTTCTCCTCTGGCACAACCGGTTTTCCCAAAGCGATTCTGCATTCACATAAAGCTTTAGTTTATTCATGCCAAGTTGAACAGGCACATCATGGCCAAACGCGAGAGGACATCTTCTTATGTATTCCTCCCTTATATCACACCGGTGCCAAGATGCATTGGTTTGGCAGTTTGTTGGTAGGGGGTAGTGCGGTGCTTTTGCGCGGTGTACGCCCTAAATGGATTATTGAGACAGTGGCCAAGGAAAAAATATCGATAGTGTGGCTTTTGGTTCCTTGGGCGCAGGACATATTAGATGCTATTGAGAGTGGAGAAATAAAACTGGAAGATTATGACTTAAGTGCTTGGCGGTTGATGCACATTGGTGCCCAGCCCGTTCCTCCCAGCCTAATTAAGCGCTGGAAGCAATATTTCCCAAATCATGAGTACGATACTAACTATGGTCTTTCGGAATCAATCGGACCAGGAGCCGTTCATTTGGGAGTGGAAAATATTCACAAAGTAGGTGCGATTGGTAAAGCCGGATATAAATGGCAGACCAAAATTGTGGATGAAAAGGGAGTTTCCGTTAAACAAGGGGATGTGGGTGAACTCATACTCAATGGTGACGGAGTAATGCGGTGTTATTATAAGGATTCTGAGGCTACGGCTGCCACAATTAAGGATGGCTGGCTCTATACCGGCGATATGGCGCGCCAAGACGAGGACGGGTTTATTTTCTTGGTGGATCGCAAAAAAGATGTAATCATCACCGGTGGAGAAAACATTTATCCTGTGCAAATTGAGAATTTCTTACGCGGAAACGACAAAATTAAAGATGTAGCGGTAATCGGAATGGCAGATTATAGGCTGGGCGAAATTTCGGTGGCAGTTATTGAAACTAAACCGGGGATGGATTGCGCTGAGGAAGAAATAAAACAGTTTTGTTTGCAGCTCCCGCGCTATAAACGTCCTTACAAAATTATCTTTGATTCTGTGCCGCGGAATGCGACCGGTAAAATTGAAAAGCCAAAATTGCGCGAAAAGTATTGCGGCGGAAGTATCGTAAAAAAACAGATAGAAGTCTGAGTGGGCAGTCGAAAATACAGCAAATGGCTTGGTTATTTCATGCGTGTGAAGTGGATTTGATGACCTCTTTTATTTGTCGCAGAACATGCTCTCAAGTAAAGTAATTGAGGGAAGCTGTTTTTTCTGCCATCTTTCTTTCAGGGATGTTTTGTTGAAGCAAGTGCGGCTAGTTGTGTTTCAATTTCGGCGGCAGAAACTCCTGAAACGCGAATTAGCTTATGGCGGGATTTTATTCCTTTTATTAGGCTAAGCTCGTTTTTTTGCTTTCCCAGAATGGAACAGAGGTATTCAAGCAACGCTTCATTGGCTTTACCTTTTGTAGGTGGGGCAGAAATTTTAACCTGCCATTCTCTGCCTATAAGCCCATGTAGGAGGTTCTTTTTGGCACTTGGTGTCACACGCACAGGGATTAGGGTGCTATTGGGTTCATCCATTGTATTAAAACATACCCCTCCAGTTTTGTGGTATATTCTCGTTGTCAAGTTTAACATATTTTGAACTTAAAACGAGATAATGACGCAACCCGCACAAAAAATAATTGAATTGTTAGGTCGAAAAAAACTGACTTTGGCAGTGACCGAATCAGCCACTGGTGGCTTGATATCACATATGCTTACCAGTGTCCCCGGATCATCTGCGGTCTACAAAGGTTCGGTGACAGCTTATTCCAACCAAGTCAAAATGAATGTGCTGGGGGTTAAAGCCGAAACGCTGGAGAAATTTGGTGCGGTGAGTTCCCAAGTGGCCGAGGAGATGGCGCTTGGAGGTTGTCGGGTGCTGGATGCCGATATCTGTGTTTCTGACACTGGTATTGCCGGACCGGGTGGCGCCACATTTGAAAAACCAGTCGGGCTTTTTTATCTTGGTCTTGCACATCACCGGGTGGCCTTTAGTCAAAAGTGCCTTTTTCATGGTAATCGTGATGAGAATAAAGATTATGCAGCCCAAACTGTTTTGGATTGGTTAGACAAATACATACAAAATGGGAGAGTATGAGATGCCGATATATCAAAATGAACAACCTTCATTCCGAGTGGTTACCTGTTTTTTGATGCGCGATGAAAAAATACTTATCCTTAAGCGTTCCAATAAAGTCGGTACATTTCGCGGGAAGTGGGCCGCTTTGTCTGGTTTTGTGGAATCATACCCGCAGCATCAAGCTTTGACTGAAATTCATGAAGAAACCAGACTGGAAAAAGCGGATATCGAGCTAGTGAAAGCAGGGATTCCTTTCGAAGTTGAGGATGAAGAAAACAGTGTTACTTGGGTTATTCATCCGTACTTATACCAAGTTGTCAGCCAGAAAGAAATCTGCATTGATGAAGAGCATTTTGAATTTGAATGGATTGAACCGGACGCTCTTTCAAAATACGATACTGTCCCTGGTCTGGAAGAAGCATTGGCTCGGGTTACTGAAGTTGATGAGGAATAATGCAACTGTCTGATTATCCCTCAACGCCAGATAAGCGGCTCCTGTTGGATCTGACTATTGAACGAATGCCTTTTGGTCGTTATAAGGGGACTCTCTTATGCAATCTTCCTGAGCCTTATCTTGTTTGGATGAGCAATAACGGTTTCCCTGAAGGACGACTGGGGGTAATGTTATCGTCGCTTTTGGAAATTAAATCCAGTGGATTGGGATACTTGTTAAAGAATATTCAAAAGATGGAATAAGGATGCCTTATTTCTCTAAGAACACAAATTACTTCCCCGCTTTTTTGCAGTAATTGCTTCATGGTATTATCGGGGCGCTGTTTGCTAAGCTTAAGATAATTGCGTCGCTGATACGGCGGTGATATACTGGTCTGCCCTAATAAAATATAGTTTAGAAAGATGTAATATGAGACGTGTTGATGGTCGTCCTTTTGATGCTTTACGCAAAGTTAGTATTACCACTGGATTTCAGAGTTTCGCGGAAGGTTCTGTATTAATTGAACTTGGACGGACACGCGTTTGCTGTTCGGTGACTTTGCTTGAGAAGGTGCCGTCCTTTTTAAAAGGGCAAGGTTCGGGGTGGGTAACTGCGGAGTATTCAATGTTGCCGCGCTCAACTCTTACCCGCTCGCCGCGCGATTCCACTCAAGGTAAAATATCCGGACGTAGCCATGAAATTCAGCGCTTGATTGGTAGAGCTCTGCGTTCGGTCACTGATTTAACTGAGTTGGGCGAACATTCACTTATGGTTGACTGTGATGTTTTACAAGCTGATGGCGGGACACGTACAGCCTCCATCACTGGAGCGTATGTGGCTTTGTACCAGGCGTTGCAGACCATGGCCAATATGGGAATCATTTCATCAATTCCTCTCAATGGAGCAGTAGCGGCTACCTCGGTGGGTTTTGTTCGCGGGAATATGCTGTTGGATTTGTGTTATGAAGAAGACTTCAATGCCGAAGTTGATTTCAATGTTGCGATGACTGACAAAGGTGATTTCGTGGAATTGCAGGGAACAGGCGAGAGTAAGCCGTTTTCACGAGAAAATTTAGACGAATTGTTAAACCTAGCCAAACGAGGCATTAGTGAACTCCTCTCTGCGCAACAGGAAGCGATTAACAAATTAAAGTTCAATTAACCCTGCCGGATGTTGACTCCTGATGGCGATCTTTGATACGTGCGGGATATTCTTGTTAAGGTCTTACTTGCCAGTCTCCGTAGACGAGCCATTTGTATGAAGTGATTTCTTTCAGCCCAAGTGGTCCGCGGGCGTGCATTTTTTGTGTGCTTATTCCGACCTCGGCCCCTAATCCGAACTGCGCCCCATCAGTATAACGCGTGCTGGTATTGACCATAACGGAAGCGGCGTCTACTTCATTGAGAAATCGCTCGGTGTTGGAATGGTTTTCGCTTAAAATGGCTTCTGTATGCCCAGAACCGTAGCGTGCGATGTGTTCGAGTGCCATATCCAATGACTCCACTACTTTTACGGCTAGAATTAACGACAGGAATTCTTTTCCCCAATCCTCACTTGTTGCTGAAACTAATCTTAAGCCCTCGTGATTTCGTAGAATTTCCAGTGATGATTGGTCGCAACGCAGTTCTACCCCTGCTTGGTTTAACTCTTGTGCCATCAGAGGAAGGAAAGAAGTGGCAATATCTTGATGTATCAGCACGGTATCCAACGCGTTGCAAACGGTGGGGCGCTGGACCTTGGCGTTAAAGATGATATGCGAAGCTTTTTCAATATCGGCTGTGGTGTCGACAAAGGTGTGGCATACGCCAATTCCTCCGGCAACTACGGGAATCTGTGAGTTATCACGGACAAATTTGATTAATCCCGCACCTCCGCGAGGGATAATAAGATCAATAACGTCACGCATTTTTAGAAGGTCGTAAACCAATGCCCTGTCAGTGTTTTCAATCAGTTGTACCGCATCAACCGGCATTTTGGTTTTGGTTAAGGTTTGCCTTATAACTTCCGTCAATGCCCTGTTGGAGCGCAGTGTTTCCTTTCCTCCGCGCAAGATTACAGCGTTCCCTGCTTTAAGGCATAAGGATGCTATGTCAATAGTGACATTGGGGCGGCTCTCGTAGATTGTGGCAATAACACCAATCGGCACTCGTTTCTTGCCGAGTCTTAGACCATTTGGTAGGGTGCGCATATCAAATATCTCTCCGACTGGGTCGGAGAGTGATGCCACATTTCCCACATCTTGAGCCATGCCATCGATTCGTTCGGTGGTAAGCAGTAACCGATCGAGCATTGCGTCATCCATGCCGTTTTCTTTGGCCTCGGAGTAATCCAAGCTGTTGGCGTCTAGAATATAATCTTTCTGCTTATGTAATTGTCCGGCAATTTCGATAAGGGCGGTGTTTTTAATTGTTGTAGAAATATACGACAGTTTACGTGCCGCTTCTTTGGCCTGTTGCCCTTTCTGTGTTAGTTCTCCCGCTGTGTTCATTGTGCCCTCCGTACGGATATAATTCATCGTCCCAATGATTACTTTAATTCACTACTGCCCCGGAAGCGGAAACAGTGCAGTGGCAACAATCCTGAGATGGCTTTGTTTAGCTTGCGGTTCAGTACGCAACGTCCGCGCCTTCCGTCTGCAAGTTCCAGAATATAACTCCCATCCGGGATTCTCATATAATCTGTGAGGTTCAGTTCTCCCCACCAATTGCTATATGAGCTGTCAAACATTTGGTATTCAACTCCGACTATGAATTCGCCTTTAATACTATCGTAAATCTTACCTTGAGCCATGATCCCTCCTCTCAGGAAGCAGTGTCATATTGTTACGATGGATGATTGAAGCGCCATAGCTGTATCCCAGCACGCTGCCTATTTCGCTGGAGCGCAATCCCTTAATGCGTTCAGTGGCGATTGAATCGTAATTGACGATTCCGGAGCCTATGCGAACTCCGTTATCTATTATATCCACGATATCGCCGCGTTGCCATTTCCCCTCAATTTGGCGTATTCCGGCGGGTAGTAAACTCTTGTTTTGGCTGATAAGTGCCTCAGACGCTCCACTGTCAATAATTAAACTGCCGTGGGTGCTAAGCCCGGAAAGCATCCAGCGTTGCCGACTTTCCAGTCTTGTTGTTGAGGGAATAAAATGCGTTCCAATGGATTCGCCGCGCATAAGACGTAAAATAATGTCCGGTTGTCCGCCATCAGCGATAATCACGTTGACGCCTGAAGCGGTAGCGAGCCGAGCAGCCTCAATTTTTGTGTTCATGCCTCCGGTCCCCAGTTTCCCTTTGGTATTGCCGGCCATATTTTCAATTGTGATATCGATTTTGCGTACTTCAGGGATTAATACGGCGTCCGGATTATTGTGCGGATCGGAGGTATAGAGCCCTGCGATATCGGTAAGAATCAGCAACAAATCGGCATCAACTAAATTGGCAACCATTGCGGAAAGATTATCATTGTCGCCAAAGCGAGCTTCCTCAAGTTCGTCTGTAGCCACAACATCGTTTTCGTTAACGATACTTACTATGCCTAGTTCAAGTAGGTTGGTGAAAGTGTTGCGGGCGTTGAGGTAGCCGGAACGGTCGGCTAAATCAGTTTTTGTCAACAATGCTTGTGCAACGATGATACCATGTTTTTCAAAGAGGTCTTCATAGATTTGCATTAGATGTGCTTGCCCAACAGCGGCCAGCACCTGCCTTAGTGGGACCCCGCACAGATCAGGTCTTGTTTTCAGCTTGTGACGCCCTGCGGCTACCGCTCCAGAGGTAACGATGACGGTTTCTGCTCCCAGAGAATGTAGTGTTGCCACTTGCGATATCAAGCCGGTCATGGCAGCCATATCTAAGTGGTCATGCCCACCGGTAAGCAGGCTGGTGCCGAACTTCAGGACAATACGTTTGTAGGCAATAGTCGATGTGTTCATTGTTTACAAATGCTATTATAGCAACTTGGGTGGCTAAGAAACAGTGCTGTCAGCTAGCAATGCATAAAGAAACTGTTGGGTTTGACTCTGTTACATTTAGGTGCTGGAGTAGTACCAAGCCATGAGAATACAAACCATCTCAATTGAAAAAAGCTCTCATAAATTGTGCATGGTTGTTACATAGAGAAGACGCCGTTTTGATGCTCAATGTAAAATCCTTTTTACAAAAATGCTGATTTTACTTTGAATTTTTACAGTTGCTTAACCAATTTCTGCCTTTTATTTTTACATTGACGAATTATTCTTGTTCTAATCCCAAAAGGATAATAATAAAAGAAGGATGGATTAGTGGAGAAAATTCGTACATTATTTGCAAACCTACCTCGGTTCAGGGTAATCATAGCGGTCATGGTAACTGCTATTTTGGCGGTTGGTATGATCGGATGCGACTCAGGATCAAAACCAATTGTTGTTGTTTGGTATCCCAATGAGTCGGCTGGAAACTACGATGCTTCGCGTGCGGAATTTGCTAAACTGATTGAGCAGGCAACCGGTAGGAAAGTCGTAAACAAGACGACGACTGATTATGCACTTGCTATTCAGGCTCTTGCCAACGGTCAGGCTGATATCGGCGCAGTCATGGGAGCGGTCGGTTATATTGAAGCAAAGAATACCAATCCAAAAGTGGATCTATTGGTTGTTAACTCCGGTAAATCCGGCACACTTGATGATGCGAGGTATTTCTCTTGGATATGTGTAAGCAAGGAAGATGCCGAGCAATACAAGGATGCTAATGGCAATTACTCTATTGACAATATTCAAGGTAAAAAGATGTCATTCGTATCTAATAGCTCAACCTCTGGCTTTAGAGTTCCTACAAACGGCATCATTTCTCATTTTGGCAAGACAGATCAGTGGAAAGATATCAACGAGGATGCTGTGCTGGGGCTAGGCTCAACGAAGTTCTTTAGCGAGGTGATGTTCGGGCAGTCACATCAAGGTTCTGCCAAAAATTTGGTTGCAGGCAATGCCGATGTCGCGGCTTTCTGTGATATCGAAATCATTCACTACATTGATCTTAAGGAAGGTACGCTAAATCAAGTAGGTTCGGTTTACGCAGTTAAGCAGAATGCCGAAGCTCCTTTCAATACTGAAGCTGGCAAAGAGTTTGTGGTTATCGCTTCTACACCGGTGTTAAATGGTCCGTATGCTTACAATCCTCAAAACTTAAGCGCGGATGAAATTAAGGCCATCCAAGATTTGCTCACATCGGACGCAGTCGCGAATAACGACAAGATCTTCTTCGAAGAAGGCGGTGTTGGGTTTTACAAAAAAGAGGGCAATAATCGTTACGTACGAGTTGAAGACTCTTGGTATGACCCAATTCGCAATATGGGCTAAAAATCAGCGGAAGAATGGTATAGATACATGGCTCTTTTAGAGTTTCAAGGTGTATGCAAGATCTATAACAATACTACAAAGGCACTTGCGGATATTGCTTTCTCCGTAGATGAAGGCGAGTTCGTGTCTATCATCGGACCGTCCGGTTCCGGAAAATCGACAATACTGCGTTGCATCAATCGTTTGGTTGATGCAACGCAGGGAACGGTAATATTCGATGAATCCGATATAAGTCACGCGAGCAAGAAAGATATACGTGAAGCTCGCAAAAAAATCGGAATGATTTTCCAGCACTACAACTTGGTGGATAGGCTCAGTGTAATAGAGAATGTTTTGCATGGCAGGCTAGGCCATAAATCTACAATAAGCGGCATGATGGGTCGCTATACGGAATCGGAAAAGGAAAAGGCTTTTCAAATTCTGGAGAAACTTGGGCTTGTCGAGCAAGCATACAAACGCTGCGATGAATTGTCGGGTGGGCAGAAACAGCGTGTCGGTATTGCCCGTTCCATTATGCAAGAACCGAAACTTATTCTGTGCGATGAACCCATCGCTTCGCTGGATCCTAGTTCAGCCAAGGTAATCATGGACCATCTGAGCAATATCAACAGGAATATGAAAATCACCTGTATCCTTAATCTGCATCAGGTTGATGTGGCCTTGAAATACGCAAGCCGCATTATCGGATTAACTTCCGGACGGATTGTATATGACGGTCCTCCGAATCATTTGACCAAAAACAAAATCTACGAGATTTATCAGTCAAGCGAAGGTGAGTTAATCACAGATGTTTGGTAATCGTACGAAAACAGCAAAACTTAACGGTAGGGAATCAGTATTCGTCAAGAGAAAGCGAACATTCACTTTAATATTTGTATCCTTCATTGCCTTATTCCTGCTCTCCTCACTGATAACTGACTATAACGCGATTGGCGGGTTTCTTTCGCTGCCCAAAGCTTTTGTTTGGAGCATAAAGAACTTAGTGCCGAATGCGACATCATGGCCGAGAGTTCCGTTGATTTTTGATAATTTGGTTGAAACAGCGCTTCTGTCTGTGGCTGTTACGGTATGTTCTGCGGTCTGCGCGTTCTTCTTCAGTCTACTCGGTACCAGAACTATGAGAGTGAATCCGGTGGTTGGAAGGGCGGTCAGAATTATCGCGGCATTTTTCAGAAATATCCCGGACATAGTTTGGGCTTTACTTTTGCTGTTCGCGTTTCATCAAAACATTCTTTCAGGTTTCTTTGCGCTGTTCTTTGCGACATTCGGTTTGTTAACGCGTACATTCATTGAAACCATTGATGAAATCAGTGCCTCTTGCGTTGAAGCGTTGCATGCTACCGGCGCCACCAATTTGCAGGTGGTTTCTCAGGGAATTATTCCCTCCTCAATGGCCACTCTTATATCATGGATTCTGTACATGATTGAAACAAACGTGCGTAATGCCGTTTTAATTGGGATTCTTACTGGTACGGGCATCGGATGGCTGTTTGATTTGTTCTACAAGCGTGGTGACTGGGGTGCCGTCAGTCTGGTTGTTTTGGCTGTGGTTATTTTAATTATCGTCATAGAAATGATCTCCACTCAAATCAGAAAGGTAATTATGTGATGGGAGATAACAGAGAGATTACTAACTTTACCGCGCTAAATTCACATCGCTGTGTACGCATGACACGCGGCGGAAAGATTAAAACAGGAGCCGACGGCAAAGCCAATCTTGTAATTAAAATCACGATTATTGCGTTACTGGGGCTTACAATAATCGGTTTTTTAACCTTTGATTATAAAGATACCAATATATTTACGGCGATACTTGATACTTTTGTTAACGCGGGAATAATGTTTGGTACTCCACGATTGTCCCACGTGTCTTTCTCGGGTGCCATGGAGCAATTGCTGGTAACTTTTGCTCTTGCCACACTGGCAACGATTTTTGGGGCTGTTATTGCTTTCTTTGCTTCTCTGCTGTGCGCTAAAAATATTGCTAACCCCATAGTGGCAAATGTCGTAAAGAGCTTTGTTGCTTTTGTCAGAGCAGTGCCGACAATCCTATGGGTTTTTATTATTGCCATGTCCTCGGGGCTGGGAAGTATAGCCGCTGTTGTCGGGCTTACTTTCCACAGTGCCGGTTATTTAACAAAAGCCTACGCGGAATCAATTGAAGAAATGAACGAAGGCGCCATTGAGGCATTAAAAACAAGCGGCGCTAGCTTTTGGCAGATTGTTCTTCAGGCTATTATGCCTTCGTCAATAAGATATATGGTTGCTTGGACATTCCTGCGGTTTGAAATCAACTTCGCCAACGCGCTGGCTGTGGGGGCGGCGGCTGGAGCCGGCGGAATCGGCTTTGAGTTGTGGATGGCAGGGAATCAATACCATGATCTGCGCGAACTGGGTTTTCTCACATATATCATTGTAATCGCCGCTGTTTTGCTTGAAGTGATTGCAACAAAAGTCAAAGAAAAGGCAGGGTAGCTGTGGATAAAAAAAGGCTAACAAAAATCTTGGCGAAAGCGGATAAAAAAGTGGTTGCCGCTTTGTCATCCGACATTCAGAAAACATGTTGCCCGGTCATTGTTAAGGGACCAGAGAAAACCTTGACCATGATTAAAATGCGCGAACCTGTTAAGCAAAGCTTGTTTTATTTGGGAGAGGTAATTGTCTGCGAGGCAGTAGTGGAAATTGATGGAGTAAAAGGGGTAGCGGTCACTATGGGCGATGACGCTGATAAAACCCTGGATATGGCCATTATCGATGCTGCGGTTAACAAAGGTGTGTTTGAAGGTATGGATAAGCTTCTTGAACTTGAGGAAGAGCAGAATGACCGCGAGAAGCGCGAAAACGCCATGCACTTAAAAACGATGGTTAATTTTGAATCTATGGATCAGGGGGCTCCCAATGACCTTAACGCTTTCAAAAAAGCATAGCTTCGATATCGTCTTCGACAGCCAGCAGGTATTCCGTCTTATTCTTGAGGCTATGTCCAATCCGACGCGGACCGTAAGCATAAAAGAGTATGCCGGTAAACTATACGGCGAGCAGGATGTGTTTCTGGCTGTGGCTATGACACTGCTGGATAACGAGACAAGCTTCAGTACATGCGGAAGCCATTCACTGTCTGATGAAATAGCTTCTCTGACGCTGGCTAAAAACGGAAAAGTTGGCGTAGCCGACTTTGTGTTTGTATGTGACCCGATTGACATAAAATCCGTCATTGAGGAAGCGAAGTGCGGTACGCTTGCCGATCCTCACAAAAGTGCCGCTGTTATTATCAGAAATGACAGCGAGCCGGATTGTCGGATGAATTTTTCTGGTCCCGGTATTGACGGGCATATAACTGTTGGTGTTTCGGGGTTGGTCAAAGAAGCAATTACAGTGCGTGACGCGCAGTGTTATGAATATCCGCAGGGCATTGATTTGATATTCATATCAAGTGAGGGTGAGTTTTTTGCCATTCCCAGATTAATTCGTGCGGAGGTGACATAAATGGCGTATGTAGCTGTATCCGGCGGTAAAGAAGCTATCGAAGAGAGCATCAAGCTTCTGGATTATTACAGGAGCGGTACCGATAAGGATATCGATGTCGAAGCTATTGAAAAGAAACTTTCTCTGCTGGTTGATCGGGTAATGAGCGAAGCTGGTTTATACTCGAAGAAATATGCGGCACTAGCTATTAAACAGTGCGAAGGAGCGGTAGAGGAAGCGGTGTTTTTACTGCGGGCTTACCGCTCAACACTCACGAGAAATTATTATACCAACCCCGTAAGCACGAATGACATGCGAGTCGTGCGTCGTATTTCCGCGGCTTTTAAAGATATAGAGGGCGGTCAAATACTGGGTGCTACCTATGATTATACCCACAGGCTTATAAACTTCGAAATCGACAAGGAGAGTTCGGAAGAACTGCAGCAAAGGGCGCAAGGCATGGCTGTCGAACAAACGCCACAGGACATTGTGCCATGTCCCCGTGTGTCCGATGTCCTAAAAACGGAGGGGCTTATTGATCGTACTCCTGAGAATAACAATCCTCCCCACGACGTGACTGTAAACATGCTGGAGTTTCCATCCGAAAGAAGCGCTCGCCTGCAGACTCTTTCCCGTGCGGATACAGGGTTTATTTCAGGATTAGCTTACTCGTCGCTGCGGGGCTTTGGGCAGTTGCATCCAACGGTAGGCGAACTGCGCTGCGGCTACGTAGAGCTTTACGTTCCGTATTTATCCAATGAAGGCGAGAGCATTTACATAGGCGAGATTCTGATTACGGAGGTCGAGTGTTTTAATCAGGCAGATGATAAGCACCAGCTCAAAATTGCGGTTGGTTACGGTGCCGTTTTTGGAAGGAACGAGAACAAAGCCATATCCATGGCGGTTCTTGACCGTGAGCTGGAAAGCGGCGGACCGTATCCGGCACAAAACGAAGAGTTTGTACTGACACACGGCGACAGCCTTGAGATGAACGGCTTTATCTCACATTTGAAGTTACCGCATTACGTGACATTCCAATCAAAGCTAGACGCAGTGCGCAAGACAAGAGGAGCATCTTAGGCATGGAAACAAAAGAAGAGTATTACCAGAGAACTCACAAAAGCAGGCAGATTACTGCCGATGCGAACCTGCTCAAATGCATATGCCCGAGCGAAATATGTGATTGGAAAGGCGGATACAAAGAGTGCGTCACGATACACAGGTACAAACGAGACCCCTTGCTGGTGTGTCTGCAGCCTTTGATTAGTGATAAGGTGGAAGCCCTTGCCGCCATGGGAGAGCTTTTGGTGTCGGAAAAGGAATGCACGCCGGCGGGTTACCGTCTTTATGTTTTTGAAAGAGACGAAGAAAATGAATAATAACTATAACTACGCTTTCCTTGATGAAGGCTCTAAACGGGAAATACGCCGCTCAATACTGAAAGCGGTTGCCATCCCAGGGTATCAGGTGCCTTTTGGCTCGCGTGAGCTTCCTATCGGGCGCGGATGGGGTACCGGCGGCATTCAGCTGACTCTTTCACTGATTGGCCCGGGCGATGTCCTTAAAGTAATCGATCAAGGCAGTGACGAAAGCGTCAATGCGGTAAATATTAAGAAGTTCATAGGGCTGTGCACGGATGTTAAGACAACAACCGATACCAAAGAGGCCAGCATTATCCAGACAAGGCATCGTATTCCGGAAGTACCGATGACTGACGAACAGATTTTGGTATTTCAGGTGCCCATACCGGAGCCGCTACGCATAGTTGAGGCTCGTGAGGAAGTAACCAAAAAAATGCATGCCGAAAAGGAT
>WRNG01000021.1 GCA_009776735.1 Dehalococcoidia bacterium
GGAATAAGCTTCGGCTAACTACGTGCCAGCAGCCGCGGTAATACGTAGGAAGCAAGCGTTATCCGGATTTACTGGGCGTAAAGTGAGCGTAGGTGGCCTTTCAAGTCAGATGTGAAATCTCTCGGCTTAACCGAGAGAAGCCGTTTGATACTGTTGGGCTAGAGGGCATCAGGGGAAGGTGGAATTCCGGGTGTAGTGGTGAAATGCGTAGATATCCGGAGGAACACCAGTGGCGAAGGCGACCTTCTAGGATGTTTCTGACACTGAGGCTCGAAAGTGTGGGGAGCGAACAGGATTAGATACCCTGGTAGTCCACACTGTAAACGATGGATACTAGGTATAGGGAGTTTCGACCCTCTCTGTGCCGAAGCTAACGCTTTAAGTATCCCGCCTGGGGACTACGGCCGCAAGGTTAAAACTCAAAGGAATTGACGGGGGCCCGCACAAGCAGCGGAGCGTGTGGTTTAATTCGATGCAACACGAAAAACCTCACCAGGGTTTGACATGTCGGAAGTAGCGAACCGAAAGGGAAACAAACTGTCAAGTCAGTAGCCGATACAGGTGCTGCATGGCTGTCGTCAGCTCGTGCCGTGAGGTGTATGGTTAAGTCCTGCAACGAGCGCAACCCTCGTGGTTAGTTGAATTCTCTAGCCAGACCGCCCCGCAAAACGGGGAGGAAGGTGGGGATGACGTCAAGTCAGCATGGCCTTTATACCCTGGGCTACACACACGCTACAATGGGTGGTACAATGGGTAGCAACAACGCGAGTTGAAGCCAATCCCTTAAAACCATCCTCAGTTCAGATTGCAGGCTGAAACTCGCCTGCATGAAGTAGGAGTTGCTAGTAAACGCAAATCAGCATGTTGCGTTGAATACGTTCTCGGGCCTTGTACACACCGCCCGTCACGTCATGAAAGCCGGTAAGACCTGAAGTCGATGGGCTAACTCGTAAGAGAGGCAGTCGCCGAGGGTGGGACTGGTGATTGGGACGAAGTCGTAACAAGGTAGTCGTAGCGGAAGCTGCGGCTGGATCACCTCCTTTCTAGGGAGACTGAGACTGTTGTCTCTATTTCCTAGGTCGAATCCATTGAAAGATGGAATTTGCTTAAAATTTATCTTCCTTCCACTATCCAGAGGTTAAGGTGAACTTGTATAAAAGCCACTTTATAATTGACAAAATTTCTGCTATTATTACGCAGAGTAAAGAATGCTCCGCTAGTACTTTTTGGGAACTTATTATGGGCGATTAGCTCAGCTGGTTAGAGCACAGTCCTGATAAGACTGGGGTCTGAAGTTCGAATCTTCAATCGCCCACCATGCACGACTAACCCGAACCATCTATTCGTGTTCAAGGGTGGATTTGGAATCTTATTGCAATAATTTGTGCCGCATTTGCTGCTCTATCACTTGGTGCCTCAAAATCAATTGATGCGACGCTTAGTGCAGTTAAGAGTTCCACAGGGATGAAGAGGCTGATTGATAGTTTACGTTTTGCATTTGGAAGAAGTTTGGATGTGACACTCTCAACCACAATTATGACGCGAGTTCTTGGGTTACACCAACAAGTGGTTGACTACATAATTGGTGAGATAAGAAAATAATGCGATTCAAACTCTTACCACCGTTTTTCTACTGGACTATGATTGTAATTCAGATTAGTTGGGTTACATTTGTTCTGGTTTTGCTGACACTACCAATCAATAGACACATTGAAGCAGTGAAGTCTGCCATATTGCTTTTTTTCTTTAGCGAATTACTCCTTATTCCAGCAACTATCGGGGCTTGCCAACAAGTTTGCATAAGTAAACATGGTGTATCAAAATGCTTTTTATTCATGCACTGGAATAAAATTCCATGGAGTGACGTAAAAGAAGTGGGATATATTCTTACAGGGGCTACAAATGTTACATATAAATACATTTACATTGCAAAAAGAAATTTGTCTGACGAAGAGACAAAGAAGGGTGGGCTAAAAGACTGGAAGGGACTTGTTGCAATTAATTACAGTGAGGCAGTGATCAATAGCATTTCCACGTTTGCAAGTTTGAACAGTATTAACAATAATCTTTGAAACAGCAAACTAAAGTCATTGTTGTGTTTTGTTTCAAATTTGTGCCTATGTATGCCTAATTTGAAGAATAATTATGAGGTGAGTTGATGAGATTTTTGCGACCTGTGACAAGGGGGCGATTTGTCCGATTCGCTTGTTTACTGCAGGAAATTGCATTATGCGCATAAATGTGGTACATATTTGATGGTTGCAAGCTGCCTTTTAGCCAAATTCCTTTAGGAGGGTAGTATTAGTGAGATTCGGAGGTGCTGAGTTCCCAGTAGCACTGTTCATATTCTTGGTATTGCTTTTTGTGATAATTATCTTTATTGCCTTTGTCCTGTATTTTTTGAAAGCTGTTGGGATATATCGCATGAGTGTTGCTCGTGGACTTCGTTTTGGCTGGCTAGGTTTTATTCCCTATGCTAATGAGTTTCAATTGGGTCAGATTGCTGGCGAAATTGAGTTTGGAAACAAGAGAATCAAAAATACAGGGGTTTGGTTGTTAATATTGCCGATTGTCTATGGAATGGTTTTTACCATTGGATTTATGATTATATATATACCTTTCTTGTTAAAAATTGTTTCAATTACAGAAGCTACTTCAGAAATCGAAGATATTTTACCAACGTTGTCTGTTTTTATAATAGTTCTTACGATTTTTATTATAGTGATGATTATTGCTGAAATACTTGTTAATTTAGTGAAATATCTTGCAATCCATAAAGTGTTTTCCCACTTCAGTAGTGGACAGAAACCAGTGTTTTACTTGTTGCTGGCAATCTTGATTCCCTGCGCTTATGAGATACTGCTGTTTCGACTTAGTAGTCGTCCATTAGTGGTTTCTAACACACAGCCGTTTGCAGGTACCGAGTAGTAATTGGCAAAATGCGAGTTTTATAGTTCTATTGTTCAAAAGAAACAATAGAACTATGTTTCGGCTATAAGTGAAGCCATTGACAATAAAGGAGAACCAAATGCGAGCTATTATAACGGTGATTGGAACAGATTGTGTTGGCATAATTGCTGGAGTAAGCGCTGTGTTAGTCAAATACAACGTAAATATTTTAGATATGAACCAAACTACAATGCAGGGATTGTTTACAATGATAATGTTGGTTGATATGAGCAAATCGAGGACCAGTTTTGAGAAACTAGCCGAAGTGCTAGAAACAAATGGCAATGAGTTGGGTATGAAGATTCATATCCAACATGAAGATGTTTTTAAATCCATGCATCGTATTTAGCGGAGACATAACATGATTGAACCGTATGAGGTGGTTGAAACAATTAACATGATATCCAGCGAGAGTTTGGATATTCGTACCATAACTATGGGAATTTCTCTGCGTGACTGCGTTCATTCCGACACGAAAGCGCTTTGCACTCGTGTTTACAATAAAATAACATGCGTTGCCCGAGACTTAGTACAAGTTGGAGAAACAATTGAGCGGAAATACGGCATTCCAATTATTAATAAGCGTATTTCTGTTACCCCAATTTCTATAATTGCGGAGGGCTGTGAAGGGGATTGTGTCGAATTAGCGTATGCTTTAGAACGGGCGGCCAAAGAGCTGGGGGTTAACTTTATCGGTGGATATTCTGCTTTGGTGCACAAAGGGTATACAGTTGGAGATAAGAGGCTGGTAGAATCGATCCCCGAAGCTTTGTCAAATACAGAAAGAGTTTGTGCATCGGTAAACGTCGCTACCACAAAAGCTGGTATTAATATGGATGCGGTAGCACAAATGGGACGTGTTATTAAACAGACCGCATATCTTTCAGCCGCACGCGACAGTATTGCCTGTACAAAGCTTGTGGTGTTTACTAATGCGCAAGAAGACAATCCTTTTATGGCTGGCGCTTTCCACGGTGTTGGGGAACCGGAAAGCGTCATTAATGTCGGCGTGAGTGGTCCGGGAGTCATGCATAGTGCCCTGTCAAAATTGGGTCGTGAGGCCAACTTTAGTGAACTAGCAGAGCTTGTTAAAAAGACTGCATTCAAAATTACGCGAATGGGGCAGTTGGTAGCAACGGAAGCTGCAAAAATGCTCAACATTCCGTTTGGGGTAGTCGATTTATCTTTGGCTCCTACCATTGCGGTGGGTGATAGTGTAGCTCTTATTTTGGAGGATATGGGAATCGAAAAATGTGGAGCGCATGGCACTACGGCTGCTTTAGCTCTACTTAACGACGCGGTGAAAAAAGGTGGTGTGATGGCTTCATCCCATGTTGGTGGATTGTCTGGAGCGTTCATTCCGGTATGTGAAGACGCTGGAATGATTGAAGCCGTTAAATGTGGAGCTCTTTCCTTGGAAAAACTTGAAGCCATGACCTGTGTTTGTTCGGTTGGGTTAGACATGATTCCTATTCCTGGTGACACTCCAGATTCGACGATTTCCGCCATAATTGCTGACGAAGCGGCTATTGGTGTTGTTAATAATAAAACTACCGCCGTAAGAATAATTCCTGTAAGTGGTAAGAAAGCTGGTGACCAAGTGGAATTTGGCGGGTTGTTGGGAGGGGGCATCATTATGCCAGTAAATCGCTTTTCTTCCGAAAACTTTGTTAGGCGTGGCGGACGGATACCAGCGCCAATTAATAGCTTGAGGAATTAATACTGCTTGGTAACAGAGACACAGCGTATTGAAAGGTGCTTTATGATAGAAACGACTATTGAAGGATGCCACCCGCTCCTAGAAGCTTTACGTGCTGGTCGTAGTATTAATCGAGTGTTCTTTGCGCGTGGTATTGTGAGAAACGGCACATTTACAGAGATTGTTACTCTTCTTCGTAAACGGGGTGTACCGTTTGAATTTCAAGATCGTTCATTATTGGATCGTATAGCATCAACGGCTTCCCATCAGGGGGTGGTGGCCAAAGTGGCAGCACATGAATTTTGTACTTTAGAAGACATATTGCATATGTCGCAGCGTAATAATAAAGTGCCGTTGTACTGTGTTTTGGATGGGCTGGAAGACCCTCATAACTTAGGGGCTATTTTACGTACAGCAGATGCTGCTGGGATTCAGGGAATTATTATTCGCAATAGACGAGAGGTAGGTTTGACGCCGGTAGTAGCTAAGACCTCAGCTGGAGCGATTGAATACGTACCGGTGGCGCGTGTGTCCAATATTAATCAAGCTATTGATACACTAAAGAGAAGTGGCTTATGGGTAGTAGGTATTGAGGTTAACGGAACGATCCCTTTTGACCAAGTGGATTATAAACTACCGACGGCTATTGTTGTTGGCGGAGAAGGCGAAGGCATTTCTGAACTCACTCGAAAAAAATGTGACTTGCTAGCGTCAATCCCCATGTGTGGACAAATAAGCTCTCTGAATGCTTCCGTGGCTACCGCATTGGTTATGTATGAAGCGTTTCGACAGCGGCGGAAATAGATTGGCAATATCGCTGGAAATGAAGGGGATAACGCAATTTACTGATAAGAACCCCAAAATGTATTTGTAGGTTAAGCCCTGAAGAGAGGGGTCTTTTTGGAAGCGTATGAAGTATTTGCCAGTGAGGGGCTAATCAAATCTTGGTCAGTGTTGAGATGCAGTTTCCATTTCATCGTTTTAAGGGTTTTCCAGTATACAAACAAGCCACATTGAGGGGAGTGAAGGTGTTTTGTTTGACTAAGCTTTTAATTTACTTATATAATTACAAATTGTGCCGCACTGAATGGACGGCATTGATTGCCCGAGTGGCGCAACGGTAGCGCAACCGACTTGTAATCGGTAGGTTAGCGGGTTCGAGTCCCCTCTCGGGCTTTGTCTACCGTGGTTGTTGGCATAGGGAGGGGTGCCGGAGTGGTTAATCGGAACAGACTGTAAATCTGTCGCCCTAAGGGCTTCACTGGTTCGAATCCAGTCCCCTCCACCATCACCTGATAATCCTCACCAGCTGTTCGTATTTAAGGGCGGCTTTGGAATAGTGGGTTATTTCAAGGATTTGTTGATATAAAAAAGGCGAGAGTACCAAAAATATTCTCGCCCTTTTTCGGTATGCTCTTTTTAGTTTGTTGAAGTATTCTTCGTTGTGAGTCAGTATAGTCTATATGACATTTGTTCTCCATTGTGACGCAGACCCGAAGTTGACTAGATTAAACATTAAGCCTATAGTGCTATCAACGTTAGGAATCGATTTATACGCATAAAACGATGAATCATGAAAAACTCTTTGCTGAACTGCTTACTCATGTTACTCATGCACTATCGATGCGTAAAAGGCATAAGCCTGATTTAAGTATAATTTGGGTTGCATGGCGAATCAACTGCAATCCGTTGCATTAGTAGTATTGGGACGGATACATTGTTCTGTGTGAGAAATAGTTAAGATATCGTTGTTGACTCTGTTTTTGTTGTGAAAGTGCTTAAGTATGTGGAAGAGATGCCTGAGACACACTAACATGGGTTTTTATAAAAATGCTTCTTTGCGTAATATGTTCAGTGCATAGAAACCCAAGAGGTCGTTCCGCTGGAAAGAAATAAGCGGAGATAATGAATTTTAATGAAGTAGTTCTTGAAATTTGAGGAGAATAAATAATGCATAGATTGGTAAATATTACCAAGGATTATCAGGTAGCTGATACAACCGTAAAGGCGCTAAAAGGTATTTCCCTGTCATTTCGTAAGAATGAGTTTGTGGCGGTACTTGGTCCTAGCGGATGTGGGAAAACAACTCTGCTGAATATCGTGGGGGGCCTGGATAAATATACCTCAGGTGACTTAATTATCAATGGCCGAAGTACCAAGGGTTACAACGATCGGGATTGGGATGTTTACCGTAGCCGTCGTATCGGCTTTATATTCCAGAGTTACAATTTGATTCCGCACCAGACAGTTTTAGGAAATGTTGAGCTTGCACTTACCATCGCTGGGATGAGCAAAAGCGATAGGGTCGAAAAAGCCAAAAAAGCACTCGATAAAGTAGGGCTCACAGATCAGTATTATAAACATCCCAACCAGTTGTCAGGAGGGCAGAGCCAACGGGTTGCGATTGCCAGAGCACTCGTTAATGATCCGGAGGTTTTATTGGCTGATGAGCCAACAGGCGCCTTGGATACAGTGACTTCCACACAGATTATGGAAATAATTAAACAAATCTCGCATGAGCGTTTGGTTGTAATGGTGACACATAATGCTGAACTTGCCGATGAATATGCCACCCGAATAATAAGGATGATAGATGGTAATATCCTCAGCGATAGTAAACCCTTCAGCGAATACGAAGAAAATGAAGCCATTAAAGTAGCTCTTGTTTTGGAAGAAAAGACTGCGTCTTCAAACTCAAAAGAAAATATAAAGAAAGAAAAGCAACAGGCCAAGATGTCGTTCCTGACGGCGTTTAAACTCTCTCTGCAAAATCTATTCACCAAAAAGAGACGGACATTAATGACCAGTTTTGCCGGCTCAATTGGCATCATTGGGGTTTCGATGGTTTTGTCAATTTCATATGGGCTACAGAGCTATATCAATAATATGCAGAATGATATGTTATCAGGCTATCCGATTGAAGTCGCTGAAAGTGCTTTCAATATTAGCGAAATGATGAATAACATGCAGCAGAGTGAGCAGATGAGGCTGGTGAAAGAAAATGGATACGTTAATGTTAGGGCGATGGTAGAACAGATTATTGCACGAGCGGATAGTATGGATAGAATGCTCATCCAGAATACTATTGACCAGTATTATGTTGATTATATTCAGAATATGCCATCAGAATACTTGGCAGCTCTTTTCTTCGATTATGGGCTTGATGTAAGTAACAATATCTATACTGATTTCAGCATGGTGAGCGGTGGTGCGTCAACAACTCTCTCTCTCAGCGGTATAAGAGCTATTTATAATGCTATTCTTGCCGAGATGGATGGATTTGAGAAATATGCTTCAATGGTTGGCTCAGTGACTTCTTCTTTTAAACAGGCACCGGAAGCTGAAGGTTATCTTTTAACACAGTATGATATTATTTATGGCAGTGTCGCCAAAGAAAAAGACGAGGTTATGATTGTATTAGGGCAAGATCGAACGCTGTCAGACCTTTTGCTGGCGCAACTAGGATATTATTCACAGGAGGAATTCATTAATATCGCCAATAAAGCGGTCGGTAATCCTTATGACCAAGCGCTTTTCAAAGATAAAATTGATTACGATAAGTTAATTAATAAGACTTTTATTTGGTATCCCAACGATATAGTATTCAGCCAAACAGGCTCAAGCACTAACCCTTTCTCATACGATCCGTATTACTACGGAAGCGGAGGAATGGAACTCAAAATCGTAGGCATAATTGAACCGAAAGAGAATATCACACTTGGTATGATAACTAATGGGTTTTACTACACCACAGCCTTTGCGGAGTATTCTATTGAGCAGAATAAGGATTCCAAACTTGCTCAGGAATTGAATTCAACTGATAAGAAAGCTTTTAATAGTATGGCGACTTTTTTGCCGGAAGATTATATCTTTCCGGGCTCTCAGTCACAGATAGTGTATTCAGGGCTTGTCTTTGAGTACAGTTATACTTACAATGGGGAAACCAAAACAGCGAAAGGGCTGGTAGGAAGTACTGGCCAGTTATCAGCTATCTTGGGCTTGTTTGGTATTGACGATGGAGATGCGAATGAGCCAAAAGTGTTGGCTAGTACTTCCTTTGAGTTGCAACAGCTGGGGGGGAGCGATTTGCCTAATCGTATAGCTTTCTATCCCCATGATTTTCAAACCAAAGAGTATGTTCTTGCCTACTTGGACGAATGGAATGATGACGGAGAAATAAACATAAACGGTACAGTGCTGACTGCGGACGAACGAGAAACAATTACCTATACTGACACGCTTTCACTAATTATTCGGATGATTAAAGGCTTACTCAACATCATTACGGTTGCTTTAATCGGCTTTACGTCACTGTCGTTGATTGTATCCTGCGTAATGATTGCGATTATAACTTATATATCGGTGGTCGAGAGAATTAAGGAAATTGGCGTGATTAGAAGCCTTGGCGGTCGTAAGCGGGATGTGGCTAATCTGTTTACCGCTGAAACTGTAATTCTTGGGTTAGGCTCTGGGTTAATTGGCATTATTACGACATATGTGTTATCCGTGGTTATTAATTTGGTGGTCAAACGCTTTGATGTGCCGGCGATTGCCGTGTTCCCATGGCACTATGCCGTAATCATGATATGCGTGAGCGTTGGTTTGATGCTTGTCTCTGGATTGTTACCTTCGCGTTCAGCGGCTCGTAAGGATCCGGTGGTGGCACTGCGAACAGAGTAGAGGAGCAAAGGGTAAAATGCGAGATTACAAAAAATTAGCCGAGACTATTTATTCGCGGAAATCTTCACGGGAATACGATGATACTTCTACAGAACTCTTAGAAGGCGACCCTGATTTGATGCAGGTGTTTTCTGTTGAAACTCTGGTTGATGACATAAAAGTGGCAGTTCGGGTTCTTAGAGACAGACAGGTTAAGAACGACAGATCTAACTATTGCTTGGCTTTCTACAGTGAAGATAAACCGCGGTATTTGGAGAACATCGGTTTCATCGGACAACAGATTGAACTTGAATTGCAGGCTGAAGGCTTAGGGACGTGTTGGTGGGGGATGAAGAAGCCGAGCAAGGAATATAAAAGTCATAATGGGTTAGATTGTGTAATTACGATGTCTGCCGGAGTTCCCAAAGCTGTTGAAAAACGTGCTTATCCGGACGGTTTTAAAAGAAATAATGCGGATGAAATTATGATCGGTAATGCCTTGCCTGACCGCTTGATTGAGGCGGTACGCATTGCGCCAAGTGCGGTTAATCTACAACCTTGGTTGATTGAAAAGTCTGATCACGATTACTCTTTCTATCTGCGGCAACCCAAGGGGATAATGGAAAAACTTATCGGATCGATGCGACACATCGATATGGGGATAGCTATTGCACACTTTTTCGTGCAAGCTAAGGCCAATGGGTTGAATTTGTCTTTTGATTTTAACGGTAACAATCGAGAGAAGGCTCTCTTTATAGCTAAAATCACACTGGATGCCTAGCCCCCAATGATGACAGGCGTATTTTGGCTTGACAAACTTTAAAAAAGCCTATATCCTTACTTTTTAGTCAGCATCACAACGAAGCTATGGCTCCTTTGTGCTTTTGCCCTGTGGCTGGGGGTGTTTGTCGTGGTTCCGAGTTTGACTTTGGGATGTCAGTTGAATTACAATAGACGACGATTATGCCCACATAGCTCAGCTGGTAGAGCACGTTCTTGGTAAGAACGGGGTCATCAGTTCGAATCTGATTGTGGGCTTTAACATGAAAGGAGAAGGAAATGGCTAAACAGAAATTTGAAAGAAACAAACCACATTGTAACGTAGGTACCATTGGGCATGTTGACCATGGCAAGACCACCCTGACGGCAGCTATCACGATGATTTTGGCGAAGCAGGGAATGGCTCAGTTCAGAGCTTTTGATACCATTGATAACGCCCCCGAAGAAAGGGCGCGCGGTATGACCATCGCTATTTCTCATGTGGAATATGAAACTCCCAATCGTCATTATGCGCATATTGATTGCCCGGGGCACGCAGACTTCGTGAAGAATATGATTACCGGTGCCGCTCAGATGGACGGCGCCATTTTGGTGGTCAGTGCTCCTGATGGTCCTATGCCACAGACTAAAGAGCATGTATTGCTTGCTCATCAGGTCAATGTGCCGGCGATGGTTGTGGCCCTAAATAAGGTTGATGTCATGGATGATCCTGAATTGCTTGAGCTTGTAGAGCTTGAGGTTCGTGAACTCCTTAAGAAGTATCACTTCCCTGGGGATGAGGTTCCTATCCATCGAGTCAGTGCACTCAAAGCCCTTGAGTGCGGTTGCGGTAGCGCCGATTGCCAGTGGTGTGGTGCTATTATTAAATTGATGGAAGGCGTTGATAGTTATGTTCCTATTCCTCCTCGTCCCAAAGATAAGCCTTTCTTGATGCCGGTTGAGGATGTTTTCAGTATTAAGGGGCGTGGGACGGTTGCTACTGGTCGCGTTGAGCGTGGCGTCATTAAGGGTGGAGACGAGGTTGAAATTGTCGGTCTGCGTCACGAGACCAAGAAAGTGGTCACCACCGCGATTGAAATGTTCCACAAGATTCTTGATGTGGGTGAGCCCGGCGATGCCGTCGGCGCACTGTTACGTGGTGTTGAGCGTGAGGATATTGAGCGAGGTCAGGTATTGGCTGCTCCCGGTACAATCAAGCCGCATACATATGCCGAAGCTGAAGTTTACGTTTTGACTAAGGAAGAGGGTGGACGACATACTCCGTTTTTGAATGGGTATAAGCCACAATTCTATATTCGTACAACTGATGTCACTGGCAGTATTGAGCTTGAGCCCGGCGTGGAAATGGTTATGCCCGGCGACAATACCCGTATGAAGGTTAGACTGATTTACCCCGTGGCTTTGGAAAAAGGCCTGCGCTTTGCTGTCCGTGAGGGTGGCAAGACGGTAGGCGCTGGCGCTTTTACCAATATTTTGGAGTAATCTGTGGCCAAGAAAGCTGAAGCCAGAATAGTCATAAACATGGGATGTACGGTTTGTCAGAATCGTAACTATACTACAAGCAAAAATAGACGGAATGACACTCAGCGTATTGAGTTGAGTAAGTTCTGCCCTAATTGCCGCAAGCAAACTCCGCACAGGGAAACCAAGTAAGAAGCGGAGTATAGACTGACGGGAAGAGACCATAAAGTATGTCTGAAGAGAAAAAAAGATTCAATTTTCTGAGTGGGATTATCGGTGAACTCAAGAAAGTGACGTGGCTTACTTGGGGCGAGGCCCTAAGGTTGACAACCATGGTGCTTGGCGTGGCCATTGTCGTTGGGTTGGTGCTTGGTGGTCTTGATTTCGGTTTCACAGCCTTTATTGAAAAGATTGTTATAGGTGGCTAATGTGGCGGTGGAAACTCCAGTAGTAGAGAACGGGTTTAGTTGGTATGTTGTGCATACCTATTCGGGTTATGAAGAGCGGGTGCGCAAGAATCTTGATCAACGTATGCGCAGTTTAGACGGTGATGGCGATATTGCCCGGGTGGTCATTCCCACTGAAGAAGAGGTGGAGGTACACAGCGGTCAGAGAAGGACAGTAACCAATAAGATTTTACCGGGCTATATCTTGGTGCAAATGCGTATGAACGACCTAAGCTGGTCAATTGTGCGCAATACCCCTGGTGTGACCGGTTTCGTTAGTGCCGGTAATAAACCGGTTCCACTTATGGAAGAAGAATATAATCGAATAATGAAGCAGATGTCGGCTGAGACGCCAAAAGTTAAGGCTGGTTTTAAGGCTGGGCGAAGTGTTCGTGTTACGGACGGACCGTTTATTGATTTTATCGGCACAGTGGATGAGGTGGACCAAGAGAAGGGGAAGCTAAAAGTCTTACTGTCTCTGTTTGGGCGTGAAACGCCGGTTGAGTTAGATTTCTTACAAGTAGAAAAGCTATAGGTGTCAGGAGATTCACGTGGCTAAAAAAATTAAGACTATTATAAAGTTACAAATTCCGGCTGGGCAGGCCAATCCTGCTCCTCCGGTGGGTACTGCGCTTGGTCCTCACGGCGTGAATATCATGCAGTTCGTGAAAGAATATAACGAGCGTACCGCCAAGCAAATCGGTTCCATTGTTCCGGTTGAGATTACGGTTTATGTTGATCGCACATATAGCTTTATCACCAAAACACCGCCAACTTCCGATCTGCTAAAGAAAGCTTTGGGCGTTGAAAAAGGCTCGGGAACTCCCTCCCGTGGTGACATTAAGGTTCTTCCCAAAAATAAATTACGAGAGATTGCTGAATTAAAAGCAAAGGATGCTAATTCGAACAGCATTGAAGCTGCTGAGCGGGCGGTGGCTGGAACTGCTCGCAGTATGGGCATTAAGGTAGAGTAATATGGTAGAACATGGAAAAAAATTTAATGAAGTTGCCAAGTTGGTTGAGGAAAACAAAGAGTACACTCCGGATGAGGCCTGCGCGTTAGTCAAACAGACTGTCCGAGCAAAGTTCGATGAGACGGTTGAGTTACACATCCGTATGGGACTTGATCCGCGACAAGCCACACAGCAAGTGCGTGGCGTTGCGCTTTTGCCGCATGGTTTAGGGAAGCAGGTAAGAGTGTTGGTTTTCGCTCAAGGCGATGCCGAAAAAGTTGCAAAATCAGCCGGTGCTGATTTTGTTGGTTCCGATGATGTCATCAAACAAATAGAAGACGGTTGGTTGGAGTTTGATACCGCTATTGCCACTCCGGATATGATGAGCAAAGTGGGCAAGCTCGGTAAGATGTTGGGCAGGAAAGGCTTAATGCCTAATCCGAAAAGTGGGACTGTAGTGTCGGCTGACGACTTGCCGCGTGTGATTGAGGATTCACGAAAAGGGCGCGTGGAGTTCAAATTAGATAAGCAAGCGATTGTTCACGTGCCGCTAGGCAAGGCATCTTTTGAGTCTGAGAAAATCAAAACCAACATGGCTGCCGTTATGGAGTCAATCGTACGTTCTAAACCAAGCGGCGCAAAGGGTCAGTATATCAAGAGCGTTACAATGAAGAGTACGATGGGGCCGTCTATTCCGATAACAGTTAAAGCGGCTGAAATTATGACAACGGCCTAAAGGCTTGCGTATAGTTTAACAATTTGGGTATCCAAAGACAGCGGGTGTTTGCCACTTTTGGTGAACTTAATTATGCGGCCTGCCGAGGAACTAAAACAAAACAATACCGTGGGTATTGTTTTTTGAAGTCCTTGCAGTTGTCGCAAGGACTTTTTGCATAAAGGAGGTGATAAGATGAAAAAAGAAAATAAGTCGGTCGTAGTTTCTGAAATCAAGGAAGCCTTAGCGAAGTCCACTGCGGGGGTAGTTACCACTTATCAGGGGTTGCCTACTGCGGAGATTGTTAATCTGCGCCATAAATTGCGCGAAGCCGGTCTTGACCTACAAGTGGTAAAAAACACACTAATGCGACGTGCCGCCAAAGAGGCAGGGCGTGATTTTATGGAAGCCCACTTTGAAGGCGCCAATGCTGTAGTATTGGGCTATGACGATGTGTCTGCGCCCGCTCGGGTACTGATGCAATTCATTACAAGCTCAGGCGTTGGCATGACAGTCAGTGGAGGGTTCTTGGCCAATCGCTGGCTTGATGCCGGTGAAGTAAATACATTAGCTACCCTGCCCACCAAAAATGAGTTGATTGCCAGACTGTTGGGTGGGTTCCAGAGTCCGATTACCGGTTTAGTACAAGCACTTTCCAGCCCGATGCTGGGTATCGTTTATGCCTTAAATGCAAGAATACAACAGATGGAGGAAAAATAAAAAATTATGGCTAAATTATCGGTAGAAGAAATGGTTGAAGCGGTCAAGGAAATGACCGTTCTAGAGCTTTCTGGTTTAGTGAAGGCTTTGGAGAATGAATTTGGCGTACGTGCCGCAGCTCAGGTCGTGGCGGCTGTTCCCGCTGCTGATGCTGGCGGTGCCGCTCCTGTAGCGGAAGAAAAAACCGAATTCAATGTCGTTCTGAAGGAGGCTGGCGCCAACAAGATAAACGTGATTCGTGTTGTGCGTGAACTCACTGGCCTTGGGCTGAAAGAGTCAAAGGACTTGGTTGAGGGTGCTCCTAAGAACGTTAAGGAAGCCGTCAGCAAGGAAGAAGCTGCCGCTGCCAAAGCTAAGCTGGAGGAAGCTGGCGCTACTGTTGAGTTGACCTAGACTGCGAAGACGGAATATGGGAGATGGACGGAGGCATCACCTCATCGGTGATGCCTCCTCATTGCTTTTGTGTTTTTGTACCAAGTTGATATGAGATTTTCCACCAGCTTCAATGATTTGGATTTCCGACGGAGAAATCATCATTCCTGAGAGGCACATTTTTAAAGCTTCATCAATTGAGATATCAATACGGGTGATTTTGTCTTCAGCCACAATTGAGGCATATCCACTCCAAGGGGTTGGGGTTGTTGGAATATAAATTGTGTAGTATTTTTTTCCGTTTTGAGCGACATATTCATTTGTGATGAAAGCGGGGATGTAGGCGTTCGCGGGGAATTCAACCAGTACTACCTCGCGGAAAGCGGTACGATTCACTGAACTGGTGCCTGATATTCCATCCATTACCTGTTTGGTGCTGGAATAAATCAGTTTAAATAGCGGGATTCGCCTAAGAATGCTTTCTCCCATCTGGATGAGTTTTCTTCCTACAAAATTGCTGGCGAAAATGCCCACAATAAAAATTGTGGCTAAGATGATACCGAAACCCAGACCCGTTATACGCATCCCAAAGAGTTTTTCAATTATTGGTTGCAGTATGTCGTCTACCGTGTTGAAACTCCAAACTAACAAGAGGACGCTTGCGAATATCGGCACCACTATTACAAGCCCGGAGAGAAACTGCTTGCGTATCATACCAACAATATGTGACCAAAATGATTTTTTTCGTTTTTTACTCATTCAAGCCCCCTGCTTGGAACATCTAAGAGTGTACTCCTCTGTTGATGTTGCAATTATATAGTAATTATTGCCGTTACTTGTTTGCCGCGGACTATTGCAAGCTGTCAGTCCCTGTGCTATACTTTACATAGTATAAATCAGACATGGAAGTGGGTTCAAACCCACTTTTTTGTTGTACTGCAAATGAGAGCGCGGGAGGATTGACGTTGAAATGAAAAGCGATTTCTTACTAGCGATCACGCAGTTGGCAGCGGAGAAAGGGCTTTCAAAAGAGACCGTTTTAGGAGTGGTAGAGTCGGCATTATCGTCGGCATACCGGAAAAATAATTTTACTCCGAATCAAGTTGTAACGGTTAAAATAAGCACGACTAATGGCGGCGTGGAGGTCTGGGCGGAAAAAACGGTTGTAAAAGCTGTGACTGATCCACGTACCGAGGTTTCACTTTCTGAAGCGAAAAAATTCAAAAAGGATGTCAAACTGGGTGACATCCTGAGTGTTGAGTCGACCCCTCAGAATGCTGGACGAATTGCTGCCCAAACAGCCAAACAAGTCATATTGCAACGGCTTCATGAAGCTGAGCACAGTGCCATTTTCGATGAATATTTCGGAAAGGCTGGCGATATTGTTTCTGGAGTTGTGCGCCGCACCGAAGCCAAACAGGTGTTTATTGATTTGGGGCGAATAGAAGCTGTGATGCCAGCAACTGAGCAATCGCCTGTTGAGCATCTGCGTCCGGGGCAACGGTTAAGGGTTTATTTAGTCGAAGTGGCACAATCAGCACGTGGTCCAATGCTGGTAGTATCGCGTTCTCATCCCAATTTATTGCGCTGTCTGCTTGAATTGGAGGTTCCTGAGATATTTAACGGGACGGTAGAGATTAAATCGGTCGCCCGTGAGGCGGGATACCGCAGTAAAGTTGCGGTTGCTGCTAAGCAAGAAGGGGTTGATGCCGTCGGTTGTTGTGTGGGGTTGCGGGGGATTCGAATTCAGAATATTGTAAGCGAATTAGGTGGCGAAAAAATTGATGTTGTCAGTTGGAGCCCTGATCCGGCTATTTTTATTGCCAATGCTCTGGCCCCGGCACAGGTTTCTTCGGTTAAGATTGACGAAAAAAGGGAAACGGCTGTCGCAGTTATTCCGGATAAGATGTTGTCGTTGGCTATTGGCAAAGAGGGACAGAATGTAAGATTGGCGGTAAGGCTTACCAATTGGAGTATCGATATCAAAAGTGCCAGCGATGTGGAAAAAGAAAAAGCTGTATCTGGCTCTATGAAGGCAGAAAAAGACACTGCCGAAACTATAATCGAAGAGGGGACAATTCCTGGGGCGCTCGAGGTCCCGATGGTTCAAACATTAGTAACCGGCAAACCTGAGAAAGGGTTACGCTTCGCCGAAGATATACTGGCTCCCGTTTCGTCAGATATGACAAGCGGCAAAGACAAGAAAAAGAAGAAGAAATCCAGTAAAGAACATGCTGAAGACGGCATTCGGTTGAAGAGGACGCGCCGTGGGGATGATCTATATGACGCAGAAGATGACATCTAGGCGAAAAATCCCACAGAGGACATGTGTTGCTTGTCGCGAGGTTCACAACAAAGGGGAGCTGGTTCGTATTGTGCGCCAACCGGATGGGAAAGTCTGTGTCGACACTGCTGGAAAAATGAACGGGCGGGGAGCTTATATTTGTGCTAAGCCAGAATGCTGGCAGCAATGTTTTTCGTCGGGAAGACTAGGATTTGTACTCAAGGCTAATATTGTTCCTGAAGAGCGTTTAAGACTTTTAGCAGAGGTAAATAGTTTGATAGGGGGTGGATAGTGGTCGAGGTAGAAAGACAAGAAGTAGAAGAAACTTCAATGCCGGAACTGGAATTGCCGCGCAGTATGACTGTGCGCGATATGGCCGGTTTCCTGAAGGCGACACCCGTTGATGTGATTAAACAACTCATGCGACAGGGATTGATGGCCAATATCAATCAGGTTGTTGATTATGAGGTAGCGGCAAAAGTGGCCAATGCCTTGGGTTATATGGCTCGACTGCAATCTCAGGAAACACGTAAAGCCAGCGTAATTGCCGAAATTAAAAAACAGCAATCGCAGATGACCGATGAGGCGGGAAATTTGAAATTCCGCCCG
>WRNG01000022.1 GCA_009776735.1 Dehalococcoidia bacterium
AAACGCTGGTATGGCGGGAGCCACAATTGTTACTGCTCAGGCGGATGCCATGAAAGCAGCAGCTGACAACCCCGGAGGCGCTTTCATGGGTTTCTTGGGAATGAATGCGGCAATGAATGCGGGTTCCAATGCCGGTGCGTTCTTCAACATGGATGCTCAACAGCAAGCGCAACAGCAGCAACAAGCGGCTCAACAGCAAGCGCAAGTGGTTGCCGCCGGGCTGTGGAAGTGTGAGTGCGGGGCAGAAAGTGGTGGCAAGTTCTGTAATGAATGCGGTAAACCCAAACCAGTAGTTGATGTTTGGAAATGTGAGTGCGGAGCAGAGAATAAGGGCAAGTTCTGCAATGAATGCGGCAAACCCAAACCAGTAGTTGATGTTTGGAGATGCGAATGCGGAGTAGAGAATACAGGTAAATTCTGCAATGAATGTGGTAAGCCCAAACCGTAATAGATAGACAGGAATGCTGCTGGAAGGGAGATGTTTAATGGCTGAAATATTGGCATATAAGTGCCCCAATTGTGGTGCTCCGCTCAATTTTGACTCTTCTTCTCAAGTAATGAAGTGTGCTTCCTGTGGCTCAGAAATGGCCACAGAGGCTTTCAAAGAATACGATGCTGAGTTGCAACAGACCATCGAGCAGAAAGAACCGATATGGGAGGATGCTGAGGTCACGCTTTGGCAAGACGAATCGATTGCCATGTCGATTTGCCAGTCATGCGGCGGTGAATTAATTATGGAGAATACTACGGTGGCTACGGAGTGTCCTTATTGCGGCAATGCCGCAGTGGTGCCAAGCAAACTAACCGATACCTTGCGTCCAGATTTTGTCATTCCGTTTAAACTGGATAAAAATAAGGCTAAAGAAGCGTTAAAGAAATTCTATAAAGGAAAGCCGCTATTACCGAAGGCTTACTTGGATGACAATCGTTTAGACAAAATCAGCGGCATTTACGTTCCTTTTTGGCTGTATGATTGTGACACCAATAACCATGCCGTATACAATGCAACTAAATCAAGCACTTGGACTTCAGGCAATGTGAGATATACCAAAACCGATTACTATATGGTGTCTCGCGATGGCAAAATGGGTTTCGAAAAAATTCCGGCTGATGCTCTATTAAAAATGGATGATACTATGATGGAGTCCATTGAGCCATACGAGTATAAAGACTTAACTGATTTTTCGATGGCTTATTTGTCTGGATACCTCGCTGATAAATACGATGTCACCGCTGAACAGAACCAGCCTCGTGTGAATGAACGTATTCGCAAAAGTGTTGAAAAAGCACTGCGTGCAACGGTAGTGGGATACTCTTCGGTTAATACCAAAGTGCTCAGTGTAAACATTGCCAATGCACAGGTTCATTACGCTCTTTTTCCGGTTTGGATGTTAACTACGCGTTGGGGGAAGGAACTCTTCTATTTTGCGATGAACGGGCAAACCGGACGTTTGGTTGGAACTTTACCCATTGATTGGAAGAAGGGTTTTGTCATTGGCGGCGTTGTTCTGGTTTCTGTAACCTTGATTCTGACGATTATTATGTTGCTTGCTCATATTGCGTCCAATGTTGCAGGTCCATTAACGGTGATTTCTTTGCTGGTGGTTGTTATTGTGGCGTTGTCATTTATACCTCTCTTTGCACGTAAAAAAAAGAAACTAAATAAAAACGAAAGAGGCAACAAATGAAAAAAGTGCGGATAATTCTGCCGGTATTTGGTCTCTTAACGCTGGCAATCTTTACGCATTCGGTGACTGCAGCCGAGGATGATTATGTGGGAACAAGTACAAACGGTAACGCTGGTGTTGCTTTGGTGTTGCTATCGGCATTGCTTGTTGGTTTGGCAATAACTTTAATTGTTATTCGAGTGATGGCGGGAAAGATGAGTACTGTTCGCAAACAGGGTCAAGCCAAGCAATACGAGAAAGGACTTGAGTTGACAAAAAAGGCCGACGTTTATTTGTATAGCCATACTACTAGCCACCAGATTCAATCATCAAGGCAATAGACGTTAACAAATTGATGCTATAATTGGAATCACAAACGGTGGTTCTTGGTGCCAGACAATTTGTGGTGTGGTTGTTGAAATTTAGCTGGTCGGTGTATAATTAGAATCGAGATGGTGCGTTCAGATTATATTGCTTTTCTTGCTGTGGTGTTATCTCTCATAGTCCCTTTGGGGCTGGAGTTCTATCGTCGTGCTCGTCCTTTATCTGTTCGTGTCGTAAGTGCGGAGGTGGTTGACAAGAGCGGCGACTCAGTTTACTACTGTTTGAAACTGGCTGCCTATAATAATGCTTCTATCCCTAAGACTATCTTTAAATTGTTGTGTCAGGATGCGAAGGGGTTTCAGCTCAAAGAAGTATGTTTTTCAGCGGCCATTCAGCAAGGAATTGCTGTTTTTCATCCACGACCAGACGGCACAACTAAGAGGTTGCGGCTTGATGAAATAATTGCTTTGCCCCTTGACGTTGATCCTCTTAGATCAAAAACTTTTTATATCGGAATTGAAGTAAGTCCCACCAATCCGCAAAAGACGCGCTCTTCCAAGAAGCCATTACGCCCGACGTTTTATCTAGAGGCGCAGGACATGCGGGGCGAAAGAGTGGCTCGTACGAATTGGAAATGTAATTATCCCTTAGAGGGTTAATAGTCTTTTCCTTTGCAATCCATGTGGTTATTGGCGATATCTGTTTGACATAACTCGAGGTCTCCCCATATACCCATTGTGTCTCCTACGATAATGACTGCCCCTGTAATGTTTTGAATTCGCCTAGCGACTTCCAGTCCACGCTCTACATCTGAATCAAACATAACGGCGTTGCCAATCGCACTGGCGGCGGCATCTGCTAAAGCAGCCGAGGGAGCCACGACCACGCTGGCGTCGGTTTTCCCAAGGCTGATGGAAGGACCTATTGTTGCGGATGATGTACATATTCCTATGGCTTTTGTATCTGGTTTCATCCGTAGGCCAACTTTTCCGGATAAAGCAGAATTACCGGCATATATTGCCACTACTCGTTCAATTGATGTACGAAGAAAAATGTCGCCACCGTTTTCAATGATAACTTGAGTGGATAATGCGGACAGCTTTTCGCCGAGGAGTTCAGCAATGGCACCGGCTACTGATGCCATTGGCCCTACTCCCGCCATTTGGGATGAACTTGCCATCAGCTTAACAATTTCTGGAGCATTGGGAGAGATTATGAGTGGCTTGAAAGATGAAGCAAAAAATGGATGACAATGGATGTAGTCATCTAAGTCTTGACGCAGGATAGCCAAATATTTTTGAGCTTCCAAAGACAAGTCTTGACAAGCATGAATGCAGAGGTCGCTTTCTTTTAAACGTACATTAAAACAAAATAGATCTGCTGGGTTCACCCACGAGCGATAAAATCTATTCACATTGTTCCCATGAAATATGCTTGCCATGAGCGAGCGTTGTCGACATAACAATCGCAATTTCACTTTTAATATTAGAAGTGAAACTCCATAGAATGCGGTGGGCAGGCCTTTATACAAAGACCGCAGGCTACACAGCGATTATTATCAAACTTTACCAAGCGTGATTGCTCATCAACATCAAAAGCGTGCGATGGACATATGCTGATACAAGCTCCGCAATGTGTACACCGCTCTTCGTTGCGAAGCACGGAGCGCGACAACGGCTCTACTTTCACGCCGGCAGCGGTAATATATTTTATCCCCTCAGCGTATTTTTGTTGCTCACCGGAAAGCTCAAGAACGGCAAATCCTTCTTGGTTGGGCATTATGGAAGCCTTAAGAATGTTGAAACTGAGATCATAATCTTTCACTAGATTATTGATATACGGTTGTTCAACAATGTGCGGTGGAAAATGGAGGACAACTTTATGCGATACTTTCATTTTCTTATCCTTAATTTCGCTCAGTCAATACATTAGAAAAGGTATTATCATTTATACCTGGAAGAGGGGCCACAGGTTCAGTTAAAAAGAACTTTCCTTCCATGAGCCACTCTTTTAGAGTGGAGGCAATTTCAACCGCACGGGAATAACTGGAAAGAGCGGCGGTGACTATCTGTTTTCCGTTAAAGTCTATTTTGCCGCTTTTTAATTCGGCGTAACTAATTTCTGCCAAAACGTTCGCTTCTCGATTTGGATAAGCACTGGAATAGTCTACTACCGGAGCCATAATAGCACTGTCACTGACGAGGGTGTATTCCAGCACTTCCTCATTTATTACGGGGATGGGCACTCCAATGCCAACCGCCATGGTGGCTCCGTAGCCCAGCATACTGATACCGCGGAGCCAACGAGAGTTCATTTGTTTGAGGTCTCCGATCACTGCCAGAGTACAAGCGCCACGCTTAGGAACGCCATTTTCGCTTCGTAGCGCCATGGGGTTATGCTGTGTTCCATTCCAGGCTACGTAGCCGATTCCACCGCCAAGGAAAATACGTGTGCCAATACCTATGGTTTTCAAATAAGGGTCGTTGAGCAGTGGCGACAGCTGTCCAGCCGAACAGTAATTGGCGTTTGCCAAACGTGGTTTTAAAATGCCCATATATGTGTAAAGCGTTTTATCGGAAGTGTTTACGGCCACATTGTAGTTTTGGTAGGCATTACGTGGGTTAAAGAGTACGGCTTCATTTAGGTCGTTAATATTTATCAGCGTGTCAACGCTTGTACGAGGGTAACAGTCCGTCCCATATCCTGAAGCTATCAAACGAACATCCTTGCCTGCAACCAAATCTTCGATAACATGTCCACCGCCATAGTTAAATTCACCGGGATATGAACGATTGCGGGGGTCATTATCCGGAATGGCATTAGCGCCGAGCATGAGATCGGCTGCCGCAAACCCTGTATAAGCTGGGACGTCGTTAAGAGTCGCTTTCCCGCCGCCCAGTTTTAGGCGTGGTTTTGTGTGCCCAATATTGAAATAGGCGCCTGATGAACACATCGGTCCGAAAGTACCGGTTGTAACAACGTCAACATCACGAGCGGTTTGAGAGAGCCCCTTCTCTTGAGCAATCTTTATGATTTCTTCCGCTGTGGCAATAACAGCCTTCCCCTGCTTTATTTTAGCGTTTATTTCATCGATAGTTTTATCCATAAATGTGCTCCCGTGATATAATTCTTGGAACTGATGATAGGATTATGTTAATGTTCGCTGAGGCTGTTGTCAAACTCTACAGGACTAAATGTCGAAGGATTATTCTGAGGATGGGGTAAAGCACTCGAGACGGAAAATGTGGTATAGTAAAACGCGTTGAGTATTATTTCAAAATACTAAGAGACATTCAAAGAAACTGGTTGGATTCCTAGTGTAGAATATCCATTGAGATATTATTAAATTTGGTCAAAGGAGTAATAATGAAAACATTGGGCAACGTTCTCTGGTTTATTTTAGGTGGCGTATTCATGGCGATTGGTTGGTTTGTAGCAGGTTGTTTTTGGTGTATCACGATTATCGGAATCCCTGTTGGGGTGCAATCTTTTAAGATGGCAGGGCTTTCTCTGTTCCCATTTGGCAAGACTGTAACCTACAGTAACAAAACTAGTAGTGTTATTTTCAATATTTTGTGGCTTATTTTTGGTGGATTGGAGATAGCGGTTAGTCATTTCGTTATCGGCTGCATATTCTGTATCACGATAATCGGTATTCCTTTTGGCAAACAGCATTTCAAGTTGGGGAAATTGGCATTGATGCCGTTTGGCGCTACTGTTAATTAGGTGGAATTGCTTCCAATTTCAGCCGATAGAATTGCGGCGGCACTAAATACGCAGAAGATTGGTGGGCGAATTGTCTATCGTCCTCTTATGACCTCAACTATGGTTGTAGCCCAAGAGGAAATAGCCGCGGCCTCTCCGCACGGAAGCGTGATACTCTGCCAACGACAAGAGCATGGTATCGGACGTATGCAGCGCCAATGGATTTCCCCTGAGGGTGGGGTGTATTTGTCAGTGATTTTATATCCACCGGAGTATGTATGCTCCGCACTTACCATGCTAGCCTCTTTGGCAGTAGCTGATTCAATTGAGGAGGTGTGTGGTTGCTCTGTAGATCTAAAGTGGCCCAATGACGTTCTTATCGGTAACAAGAAAGTCAGTGGTATACTGGCGTGTAGTGGAATGTTGCGAGAGGGCACCCTATGGGCAGTGGTTGGTATAGGCATCAATGCCAATATTGATACTGCCGAGTTACCCGAGGATCTGCGTACAACCGTTACCAGTCTCTCTGAAACTTGTGGTAGGGAAATATCGCGAGAACAACTCATTATAAAGATACTACAAGAATTGGAAAGGCGTTACCAGCAATTTTTGGCGGGTGAGATGATGTGGGCAGAGTGGGAAAAGCGACTAATTACAATCGGCCGTGAGGTGGTTGTTCACGATAATTCACAGACTTATAGCGGATTTGCTGAGTCAATTGATAAAGACGGTGCTCTTGTGATACGCCGAGAAAATGGTAAACTTGTTACATTATCAGCTGGAGATGTGACCCTCAAGGAGAATTAATCAAAAAACACAAATAGTTATATTCTTGGTTGTCTCAGCCAGTTATTTTTTGCGTATACCATAGGGCTGAAATAGTTGTGTTTGGTAATGTATTTTTACGAATAACGATTAGGTTGTCTCAAGTTTGCGATATTTGTAGAAACACTCGAAAGCGTTATCCTTTTGTTCTGAGGCAATAACAAACTGTTTCTTTACCTCTATAATATCCAGCTACTAATGAATTGATACTCCCATATCTGAAGCAAGGGATACAAGCCTTCTTTTGGCAAACAAGCCAAAGACAAGATAGGGGAGAAAATGACCTTCTCCCCTATGAAGCCTCAATATTCCAGCAAACTATTTGGTGTCCTTGGTTTCAATTTGCTTTTGTTTAGCAAAAGCATCCAAGCGGTCTTTAGGGATGAACATTGATATCAGATCAATTGGAACCGGAAACACCAGAGTATTGGTTTTTTCGGTAGAGATTTCTGTCAGTGTTTGCAGATAACGTAATTGCAAGGTTACCGGCTCTTCACCGATAATACGTCCGGCATGAGCAAGCTTTTCGGAAGCTTGCAACTCGCCTTCGGCGTGTATAATTTTTGCACGACGCACGCGTTCTGCTTCAGCTTGGGCTGCCATGGAGCGACGCATTGATTCTGGTAATTCTACATCCTTGATCTCCACAATGCTTACTTTAACACCCCAAGGATCGGTCTGTTCGTCAATGATACTCTGTAGTGTCTGATTCAGTTTTTCACGTTGTGACAACAACTCATCTAATTCGTGTTGCCCCAGTACATTTCGCAAGGTAGTCTGTGAGATTTGTGAGGTGGCCTTGACGTGATTCATTACTTTAACTACAGATGCTTCAGGGTTTACAACACGGAAATAAACTACCGCATTGACGCGAACGGTAACGTTATCACGCGTGATAACGTCTTGGGAAGGGACGTCCATGGTTACCACACGTAGATCAATTTTCACGATGCGGTCAAGCAACGGTATAATAAAGAATAACCCTGGACCTTTGGCTCCAACCAAACGTCCGATACGGAAAACGACGCCACGTTCATACTCGTTGACCACCTTGATAGACATTGCCAAAATAATGATGGCTATGATAATAATCCCAACAATTGCAACAATCATTTATTAACCCCTTCTTTGTGTGTCACGTATAATTTCAGACCTTTCATGCCTGTTATGACCAATTGTTCGTCTCTGGTAGCCTGCCCTTGTATTAATTCGGCCTGCCAAAGTTCTCCCTGGTAGAGGACCATGCCGTTTGGATTAAGTTCAGTACGCGCAATTGCAAAATCGCCAACAACAGTTTCGCTGCCTATCGCGATACGTCGCTTCTGAGCTGTTGTAGCGCGGTTAACTAAGTAAACAAGAACTGCGGATACTATGGCTGACAAGACAGCAATTAAATAGGGACTCGCACGGCTTTCGCTGCCGCCGTAGAAAAGAAAAACTGAACCGAGAATGAGCGATGCCATACCCAGAGTTGCCAACAACCACTTGGTTTTCAGGAAAGCTTCTCCTATGAAAAAAGCAAGAGAGATAATTAGTAATATCAAACCGAAAGGATTGATAGAAAGGGTTGACAGCGCCAAGAAAGCCAAAAGCCCGGCTATGATGCTGGTCGTACCGCCAACAAAAAAACCAGGAGTAAAAACTTCCACCGAGATGCCCAAAATGGAAATAATTAGTAGTACATAAGCTATATTGGGGTCAGAGAGGGCTGAGCGTAAATTCTCGATAGCGTCCAATGGCATCCTCCTTGTTTTGGAATTTGGGACTAAACCATCGCGGTTTCTTCATGAATTGTATCACAGGATATGGTAATGTGTGAATTTTTGACAAATTAAGTCTTGGCAATATCTTTTACTATTTTGCTCAAGATAGATGTTGTGGATTGTCGGTAAAAAGAATGTTTTCTTTGGTTGAATGCTTCCAACACTGTGTAGTAGAATTGGATGATTGAAAAAGAGAGGAAAAACAATGCCAATAGCACATTGTAAAGGATGTATGGATTTAACGGCACAAGAAATGCAACGCTTCCGAAGTGTTGAGATGGCCTTTTTGGAAATGTCTAAATGCTTTGGTTACGAAGAAGTTCGCACTCCCACGCTAGAATATCTCCACTTATTCACCTCGGCAGGCACTTTAACTCAAGGCATGTTACGACGGGTGTATTCCTTTTTGGACTGGGATGGTTGGAGTGGCGAACGGGTGGTACTCAAGCCGGACGCTACTATTCCTGTTGCCAGATTATATGTTGATCGTTTGCAAAAAATGGGAAACGTTGCCCGTTTATGCTATGTAACCAACTCATTTGTTTTCGAGGAAACTGGCACTAAGTCCCGTGAACGTTGGCAGTGTGGCGCGGAGTTGATTGGTGAGGGAGGGGAACTTGCTGATGCTGAGCTGATTTCCTTGGCTTGTGAGTCTGTCAAACGTATGGGGTTGACGAATATTGAGATAAAATTATCGCATGTTGGTTTAATTCGCGGCTTACTGGCCAGTTTAGGCATAGGGCAATCCGATCAGGACGGAGTACTGGGTCGTATTCTGGACGGAGAAGAAAATGCGTTTGATGGCATTCAGTCCGATAAGCCGCAATCTGTGGATGTGCTTAAACTGCTCTTTAATACCAAGGGTAATTCGGCTGGTTTTGTTAAAAATATCCGCGCTCTGTTCACGGAGGATGATCCTGATGTGGCAGATGAGCTTAACTCTTTCATCTCAATCATTGAAATAGTGGAAGCTATGGGGCTTCCCTGCCAGGTTGATTTCACGTCTGGGAAAGGCTTTGAGTACTACACTGGCATAATTTTCCGCTTATACGTTGACAATGTGAATGTTGGTGGTGGTGGGCGCTATGACAAGTTGATTGAGATGATGGGAGGTACCGCTGCGCCAGCGGCCGGTTTTGCCCTTTATATTGACCGTTTGTCATCTAGAATAAGTGTTGATAACTTAGCTCTTTCTTCCACGGAGAGGGTCAGCCTTAAAATAGTCCCCGATGCCGTGAAATTAGGCACAGAGTTAGCTGATTTACTGCGGCGAACTGGTCTTATTGTTGTTACATCTTTAGGGGGACAAACTTATGTGGATTGTGGTTGGGAGGTTGAGATTACTAGTGCTCAAGAATTTATCCTTACCAATTTAGCTAACAAAGAGAAGCGTAGTTTTAAGGAAGCTATCGACGTGGTGGCTGAGCTTGGGATTAGTTAGCATGGCGATTCGTCTGGCACTTCCGAAGGGTAGGTTAATGGCGCCAGTGGCATCCATTCTGCAAAAGGCTGAATGGGGCATGGAAGACTACAACGAGAAGTCTCGTCAATATCGTCTTAAACCGTCAAACCGTGATGATATCGTAGCCAAAATGTTTCAGGAGAAAGATATTCCTATTCAAGTTGCTATTGGTAATTATGATATCGGAATATGCGGATTTGATTGGCTTACTGAGTATACTGTTAAATATCCATCGTGCGCTTTGGAAATTTTAAGCGATTTGGGGTTTGGTGAAGGCGCGATTTACGCTGCCGCAATGCCGGGAACCATTAAAGGTGAAGTAATTACAACACAGCATGATGCGGTGAGAATCGCCGGTGAGTATCCAAACTTGGCGGAGTCGCTGGCTTTCAAAATTCGTTTACGGCATTTTGCCGTGTATCCCTTATGGGGTTCTGCAGACGCTTATCCGCCTGAGAATGCAGATATTATTTTGATTTCACGGCAGAGTGAAGAAGAAGTATCAACACTTGGTTTTGAGTCACTGGGTAAAATTGTCGATTTCCGAGCTTGCTTGGTGGTCAATACGGATAGTCTGCGTTGCAAAGATATGTCTGGAGTATTGGCTTCCATAAAAGCTAACATCGCTCCCTCTTCGGCTGTTCCAAATAACGCTGAGAAAAGAGTGACAATTGGTGCTATGAGACAGAATGTTCGGCATGGGTCTTCCAGTGAACCTGATATGGTGAGATTGGCGCTTCCGGATGGGCACCAGCAATCTCACGTGCGTAAAATCTTAGACGCGGCAGGTATCAACATTGATGATTATCCTTCTGCTTCTGGTAATCGTCGTCCAAAGATTGCGTTGGATGGATTCTTTGTGAAAGTGATTAGACCGCAGGATATGCCGATGCAAGTTGCCAGCGGGGATTATGATCTTGCCATCACCGGATTTGATTGGCTGACCGACCATCTATATCAATTCCCTGGTAGTCCAGTAAAACGGATGCTAGATTTAAAGTATGGTTGGGTCCGCATTGTGGCGGTGGTAGCCAATGAAACCCCGGTAAGCACGACCGCTGAATTACAGCAGATGTTGAAAACAAATAAAATTTCTTGTCGTATTGCAGCCGAGTATACCAATATCGCTGATTATTACGCTCGAGCCAACCATTTTAGCCCTTACCGCATTGTACCAACTTGGGGTGCTACCGAGGCTTTTTTGCCGGAGGACGCCGACCTTTTGATTGAGAATACCGAGACCGGTTCAACTCTAGTTAAAAATAACTTAAAAATTATCGATACACTGTTTGAATCGACTGCTTGCGTCATTGGGAATACTCATTCCAATCGCAGTTCCTTAAAGTCTAGCCGAATGGCAAACTTTGTAGAGATGTTGCGCAAGGCATTGGAGAAGGCATCATGATGAGGATAATCAGAGGTTTTGCCAAATCTAAAGTGGCACTTTCTCGTCGTGCCGCTCCCCAAAAATACATAATCTCACCCCGATTAGCGACCAGTTTACAAGAGATGTTTGGGACTGAAGATGCTCAGAAAGCGGTAGCTATTATACTCGAGCAGGTCAGATATCAAGGAGATTCCGCGCTATGCGATTTATCGAAGCGCATTGACCAAGTTGAGCTGGAGCAGTTTGAGGTTTCAGTTTCTGAAATGCAAGCGGCCACAGAAAGGTTGCCTGTCAAGTTGCTTGAAGCCTTAAAATTGGCGGCTAAAAGAGTCGAAGAGTTCCATCTCAGACAATTTGCTGCTTGGGAGATGGGTGCTCAAAAAATGGCTCCCGAAACGGTTTACAGAGTGATTCAGCGTGTCGGCCTATATGTTCCGGGTGGTACCGCTAGCTATCCATCGTCAGTTATGATGACTATCTTGCCAGCCAGAGCAGCTGGTGTTAAAGAGATAATTATGTGTACTCCGCCAGGCAAGAATGGCAAGATACCCGATTCCACACTGGCTGCGGCTGGTATTGCCGGGGTGAATCGGTTGTTTGCGGTTGGCGGTGCGCAGGCCATTGCCGCTATGGCTTACGGGACTGAAAGTATACCAGCCGTGGATAAAATCTGTGGGCCTGGCAATATTTTTGTCATGCTGGCTAAGAAGCAGGTTTTTGGAGCAGTCGACATAGATGGTTTGCAAGGACCTAGTGAGGTATTAATTATTGCTGACGCCGGAGCCAATCCGGAGTGGTGTGCCGCCGATATTTTGGCTCAGTCTGAGCATGACACGCTGTCGCAATCAATTTTTGTAACGACCTCAGAGGAATTAGCTCGGCAAGTGTTGAAAGAAGTTGATGAACGATGTAAAACACTTGCACGGCATGCCATTATTGAGGAGTCTCTAAACAATTTTGGAGTGGTTTGTGTGGTGGATGATATGGAGCAGGCGATTGAGCTGGCTAATCTATATGCCCCTGAGCATCTATGTATTTTTGCCCATGATTCTCAAAAAGTTGCCGAAAGAATTCAGCACGCTGGCTGTGTATTTATTGGTGAACACCCGACTGTGGTAATGGGTGATTATATCGCTGGTCCCAGTCATGCCTTACCAACCACAGGAACGGTACGCTTCGCTTCACCTCTAAATGTAACTGATTTTGTCAGGTTGATGAATGTGGTTAGTGTCGATTCTGCCATGATAAAAGAATTAGGTCCGTACGCCGCGCTTATTGCTGAGGCCGAGGGGTTAACCGCGCACGCCCGAGCTGTTTATGATACGACCGGAGAGGGAAATGATGGAAAGAACTAATACCGATATAGACCGATTCTTACGTTCAGAGATGACGGTATTCAAAGGCTATGCCGCTTGCAAATCACCTGAGGTAGTAGCTCAGAGATTGGGCATTCAGGTTGCTGATGTGGTAAAGCTGGACGCAAATGAAAATAACTATGGAGCTTCTCCACGTGTGGCTAGAGCGCTTGCGGATTTCACTTATTTTAATATCTATCCGGATGCAGCTCAAACCGAGGTACGGCAGGAATTAGAGCATTATACGAAGGTACCCGCTGAACAAATTGTGCTTGGCGCCGGTTCGGACCAATTAATTGAACTCATTCTCAAATTATTTGCCGCACCTGGTGATGAAATAATTAATCTCGGTCCCTCGTTTCCCATGTATTCTTTTTACGCTGGTCTAGGTGGGAATAAGGTTGTTGAGGTTGCTCGTGATGAGAATTTCTATGTTGATATTGCTAGCATTAGAAGAGCCGTTTCTCCTAAGACCAAGCTTATCTTTCTGGCCAATCCTAATAATCCCACCGGTACGATGACCTCTTTTGAGGATGTACGAACACTGGCCGAAATCGGGGTTCCTTTGGTGGTAGATGAGGCGTATTTCGAGTTTACGGGAGTAACCGCTATTCCTTTGATGAAAACATATCAAAACGTGATGGTTTTACGTACTTTTTCCAAATGGAGTGGCCTAGCGGGTTTACGTGTTGGTTACGGTCTTTTCCCGCCATTGGTAGCGGACTGCTTGCATTCCATTAGAGACCCCTATAATGTCAATATAATGGCTCTTATAGCACTTAAAGAGTCTTTGCGAGACATTGATTATTTGATGGGTAATGTTGATAAAATTATCCAAGAGCGAGAACGATTACTTCTCAGATTCACAGAAATGGACTGGCTAAAGCCATATCCCTCTCAGTCCAATTTTATTCTGTGTGATTTGCTTAGAGGAGATGCTAAGCAAGTGCAGCAAAAACTTGAAGACAAGGGTATTCTAGTGCGTCACTATGCTGATGCGCGTCTTAAAAACTGCATTCGCTTTAGTGTTGGAAAACCAACCGAAAGTGACAAGCTTCTAACAGCTCTGCAAGAAATCGGAGGTCAAATTAAATGAGTGAACGTCAAGTAAACGTTAAAAGACAAACGAGTGAAACAACCATTGATTTGAGCTTAAATATTGATGGTAATGGGACGTATGAGATTGCCACGGGAATAAAAATGTTAGACCATATGCTGTCACAGCTAGCCCGGCACGGTGCGTTTAATTTGTCTATACAGGCTTCGGGTGATGATCAGCATCACATAACGGAGGATGTGGCCATTTGTTTGGGTAAAGCTTTCTTGGATGCCTTAGGTGAAAGGCGTGGTATAGTTCGCATGGCTGATGCCACAGTGCCGATGGATGATGCTCTATCAACGGTGGCTATAGATATCAGTGGACGTGGTTATGCTATGCTGGATTTGAAACTGTTTGAAAACGATATGTTGGGGTTTCCTTCTGACCTTATTCGCCATTTTCTTGAGACTTTTGCTATTGAATCTCGAATAAATTTGCACGCCAGTATTTTATACGGAACTAATGACCACCATAAAACTGAAGCCGTATTTAAAGCTTTAGGCAAGGCACTTGACAAAGCAACTCGTATTGACAGCAAACGTGCTGAGGCTCTACCGACGACTAAGGATTGGCTAGAAAAATAGTTAAGCCGCTGTAACGTGATTTTTTCATAGTTTTGCTATAGCTTCCCTGATTAAACATTTTTCGGAGCTAGTTTGGCAGTGTTTTTCTTACTGATTTTGACTTTCCACTGACTGGATGTCAGCCCTAACCTTGTGAAAATCTCATCAATATGGGTAGTGTAGAAATCGTATTTGAATATATCGGCAAGCTCTTTTTCACTGATTAGACGCATAACATCTTGGTCTTGCTTAAGCAGTGCCAGATATTGCTTGTTATTTTCCCAACTTTGCATGGCAATCTGTTGAGTCAGTTTGTAGGCTTCATGCCTTGATACACCTTTGTCAATAAGCGCCAGCATTACGCGTTGAGAGAATACTAATCCATGAGTTGTTTCTAACCCTTTCTGCATATTTTGAGGGTAGACATTTATGTTGGCGATAATGGTAGTGAAAATATCTAACATATAATCTATTAACAGACAAGCGTCTGGAAGGATAATTCGCTCAGTGGATGAATGCGAAATGTCGCGTTCGTGCCATAAAGCAATGTTTTCTATTGAAGTCAGCGCGTAAGCGCGTATGAGACGCGCCATACCGCAGATACGTTCACATAGCTCGGGATTGCGTTTGTGTGGCATGGAGGAAGAGCCCGTTTGTCCGTCTTGGAATGGTTCCTCAATTTCACGAGATTCGCTTTTCTGCAACAAGCGGATCTCCGTGGCAAATTTTTCCAAAGAGGCTGCGCAAATAGCCAGCGAAGTCATGAATTGGGCATGTCTATCTCGCTGTAAAACTTGATTGGAGATCGGCGCGGGATTCAGCCCCAGCTTTGTACAGGCTAGTTCTTCAATTTCCGGTTGGACAGTTGCATAAGTCCCAACGGGGCCAGAGATTTTGCCAAAGGCAATGCCTTTAGTTGCATCATCCAGCCTTTGTCGGTTGCGTTTCATTTCTTCCATCCAAAGCGCTAGTTTAAGTCCAAAAGTGATTGGCTCAGCATGAATGCCATGAGTCCTCCCTATCATTAAAGTATATTTGTGCTCAATGGCTTTTATCGCTAGGGTTTCAATTAAGGATTTTATGTCGCTTGAAAGTAATTTGGCAGCTTCCAATAGCTGCAGTGACAAAGCGGTGTCAATTATGTCGCTTGAGGTGACTCCCATGTGAATAAACCTAGCATCGGCCCCAACTGATGGTGTAATCGATGCAAGAAAGGCGGTCATATCGTGATGTGTCATGGCTAGTTCTTTCTTCATTAGCTTATGATCACAATAGGCCAACTGGATTTTATTTAGTGAAGTCCGTGGAATTTTGTCTAGCTTATGCCATGCCTCACAAATTGCAATTTCAACTTTTAACCATTTATTGAACTTATTTTCGTCAGACCATATTTTTTTCATTTTCGGGCGGCAATAACGTTCTATCATTGACTTATCCTAGCCGTTAGCCAACGTATAGCGGAAAGAGTCGTAGGCAGAACGAATTTTTTCGTACTTTAACCCAAGTATTTCAGCAGCTAAATAGGCCGCGTTTTTGGCTCCCGCAATGCCTATGGCAACAGTTGCGACCGGAATTCCGGCCGGCATTTGCACAATCGCGTACAATGAGTCAATACCTTTGAGGTCGCTGCTAGGAACAGGTACGCCGATAACTGGCAAGCTGGTCCATGAAGCCAGCACACCGGGTAGGTGGGCAGCTCCACCGGCGGCAGCAATGATGACTTCAATTCCATTTGAGCGAGCCTCACTGGCGAATGAACGTGCTTTCTCAGGTGTACGGTGAGCTGAGATGATGTGCATTTCGTAATCAATACCTAACACCGTTAGGATATCGGTGCAATTACACATTAACTCACTGTCGGACTTGGAACCCATAACTACTGCAACGTGTGCCATACTTTTCTCCATATGCGATATAGCCTAAAATTGGGCAATATCAGTGCGGTAATGCGCCCCATCAAAATTGATGCGTGGCAAGTTATTATATACTTTTTGTCTGGCCTCAAACAAAGTTGACCCTTGGGCCACAACTGTTAAAACGCGGCCACCCGCGGTGAGTATCTCACCGGCTGGTCCTACTTTTGTTCCAGCATGAAAGATTAATATGTCTTTATCAACATCTTCAAGCCCCGAGATGGGAAGCCCCGTAGGGTAATCCCCTGGGTAACCGGCGGATGCCATTACAACTCCGACACAAGGATTATTGCTCCAAAGGATAGGTTGCGTACCAAGCCGTTTTTCAATTACCGCGCAGGCAATGTCTACTAGGTCGCTATTTAATCTGGGCATAATTACTTGGGTTTCGGGGTCGCCAAGACGGCAATTGAATTCAATTGTGCGAGGTCCTTTATCAGTGATCATTAAGCCGCCGTATAGAACTCCGCAAAAGGGAGAGTTTTCACTTGCCAATGCTCTGACTGTGGGGCGCATGATTTCATGGAATACCTTTTCCCCTAATTCATTGGAATATGAATTAGCAGGGGAAAAGCTTCCCATACCACCTGTGTTAGGCCCCTCATTGCTATCAAAGATGCGTTTATAGTCGCAGGCCGTGACTGGAGGCGAGAGCGTTTGCCCATCAGTGAATACAAACATACTTATTTCGCGGCCGTTCATATATTCTTCCACAATAACTTGATCACCTGCTGTTCCGAGTGATTTGTTATCCATTAGAGATTCTATGGATGTAATGGCATCATCAATACTTTGTGAAATAATAACCCCTTTGCCAGCTGCAAGCCCGTCAGCCTTGATAACGATGGGTGGAGATTCTTGCTTCACATAATCAATGG
>WRNG01000023.1 GCA_009776735.1 Dehalococcoidia bacterium
CTTCTTACCTTAACAGCGTAATAATGCATATAACTTGGGCCGGTGCACTGTTCTTGGCTTTTGTGGCCATATTACCATTTATTGCCAAAACTGTGACTAATATCAGCGTTCTGCAACTGTCCAGTTCGGGCATGCTTATCGTGGTGGGGGTGATACTGGATACTATGAAACAGATTGAGGCTCAGTTGGCAATGCGGCGTTACGAAGGGTTTATCGACTAACGCAAGAGTGTACAATGATGAGTATTGATTCCAAGATAGCAGTGTTTTTGGGTGCGCCCGGTGTCGGCAAGGGTACGCAGGCAGCATTGGTGGCCCAACAAATGCAAATGTCGCATCTTTCTTCTGGTGATTTATTTCGCCAGGCTGTGGAACGAGGAGATGAGCTGGGTAAACAGGTTAAGGCTATTATGGAGAGCGGAGCTCTAGTCCCTGATGAAATAACGACCCAAATGGTGCTGGATCGGCTTAGTCAATCGTCAAGTGCGAGAGGAGTAATATTGGATGGTTTTCCGCGCAATATTGTGCAAGCCGAGAGTTTGGATAAGGCTTTAACTGAGAAGCAGGGACGGAAAGTGGATGTGGCGGTTTGTATTGATGTGGCTCAGGAAGAGCTTATAAGAAGGCTTTCCCTCCGTTGGTTATGCCGGAAATGCCAAACTCCCTATAACCGTGACGCTGAGGATGTTACCCCTTTGGTTTGCGAAAAGTGCGGTGGGGAGTTGTATCAGCGTGCTGATGATGCGCCGGATACGGTGCTAAAACGGTTACAGGTTTACTTCGCTGCCACGATGCCGCTTATTGAGTATTACAAACAATGTGGAATATTGATTGAGGTTGATGGTGGGGGTAGTGTAGAAAGTATTACTGCTCGCATTGTGCTGGCCATGGGCGGCAGTAGATAATATGGCTATTAGGATTAAGAACGAGAGAGAAATTGAGGCCATGCGCATGGCTGGGCGTATGGTGGCGCGGGTGTTGGAAGTACTTAAAAATAATGTGAGTGCTGGCATGCGGACGGCTGAACTGGATGATATTGCCGCAAGAGAGATTCGAGCGTTGGGGGGCAGATCATCATTTAAGGGATATCGTGGATATCCGGCGAATGTGTGCGTGTCGGTTAACGATGAAATTGTACATGGGATTCCTGGGGAGCGCGTTATTAAAAACGGCGATTTGGTCTCTCTTGATTTCGGCGCTATAGCGGATGGGTTTCAGGGAGATGCTGCTGTGACGGTTATTGTGGGTGAGGCCAGTCTGGTGACTCATGGGCTTCTTAACGCGACCAGAGAATCGCTGGTTGCTGGAATTGCGGCTGCAAGAGCAGGTGGCAGGTTGGGTGATGTTTCGGCGGCAATCCAGAGTTGTGCAGAGACTTGGGGATACAATGTGGTTCGTGAATATACTGGGCACGGGATTGGGCGTGCCATGCACGAAGAGCCTTTAATTCCCAATTTTGGTGAACCGGGCACTGGCCCTGAGTTGAAGAAAGGAATGACTTTGGCAATTGAGCCAATGTTGACTTGCGGAGATTGGCATACCAAGGTAGGGCGTGATAATTGGGTAGTATCGACTATCGATGGCAGTTTGGCTGCTCATTTTGAGCACACAGTTGTTGTGACAGAAGATACGGCAGAGATTTTAACAAAGGCAAAACAGTATAATTAATTATGGCTAAAAAAGAAGCAATTGAGGTAGAAGGGACTGTTGTTGAGGCTTTGCCTAACGCTACTTTTCAAGTGAAATTGGCGAACGGGCATGCTGTGCTGGCGCATATTTCGGGAAAGATACGAGTGCACTACATTAGGGTGTTGCCCGGGGACAAAGTATTGGTGGAACTGTCTCCTTACGACCTGACTCGTGGGCGTATCACATATCGCTTCAAATAACATTTAGTATTTGGGAAGGAATAGCTATGAAAGTAAGGGCATCAGTTAAGACGCAATGTGAAAAATGTAAAATTATTAAACGCAAAGGCGTAATTCGCAATATTTGCGCTAACCCCAAGCATAAGCAACGTCAGGGTTAGATAGGTATAGAGGAGGTTACTATAGAATGGCACGTATAGCCGGGGTGGATTTACCCAAAGAAAAACAGGCATGGGTTTCATTGCAGTACCTGTATGGTGTCGGAAGGACCCGCGCCTTCCAAATATTGGAGGCGACTAAAGTTAAGCCTGAAGCAAAGCTTGATGAGTTGTCCGAAGCTGAACTTAATCGTATTCGTGAGTATATTGATCGTGAATATCGCATTGAGGGCGAACTGCGTAAAGAAAACACTTTAAATATTAAGCGTCTTATTGACATAGGTTCTTATCGTGGTTTGCGTCATCGTCGTGGGCTGCCGGTAAGAGGGCAGCGAACCCGCACCAATGCTCGCACGCGTAAAGGCAAGCCAAAGACGGTGGCCGGGCGTGGGCAGAAGCGCGGAGCTAAGAAGTAATACAAAGCTGTAGTAACAACTAGGAGTAATAAATGGCACAAGTAAAAAGAAAAACAACCAGTAAGAAGCGCGAAAAGAAAGTTATACCTTCCGGAAAAGCCTTTATTCAGGCAACTTTCAACAATACGATTGTTACATTGACTGATATGCAGGGGAACGTTATTTCCTCTTCCAGTGCTGGTGCTTCAGGTTTTAAGGGCTCGAGAAAGAGTACGCCCTATGCTGCCCAAATGGCAGCCTCAACGGCTACTCGAAAGGCAATGGAAGTTGGACTCAAACAGATTGAAGTATTGGTGAAAGGACCGGGTAGCGGACGAGAAGCGGCGATTCGTTCATTGCAAGCTTCTGGTTTGCATATAACCAGTATTCGCGACGTGACGCCTGTTCCACATAACGGATGCCGTCCGCCAAAAAGGAGACGAGTGTAGTTTTATGGCTAGATATACCGAAGCAAAGTGCCGTTTATGTCGTCGAAGTGGGGAGAAATTGTTCCTCAAGGGCGACAAGTGTGTCGCCAAGTGTGTTTTTGACAAGCGTCCCAAACCACCGGGGCCGCAATTATCACGCCGTCGCCGTTTGTCTGACCGCGGTATGCAGTTGCGCGAAAAGCAGAAAGTACGCTATAGCTATGGAGTTCTTGAGCGTCAGTTCCGCCGTTTTTTTGCCGAAGCTGAGAGACAGAGCGGTATTACCGGTGAGAACCTTTTGGTGCTGTTAGAGAAGAGATTGGATAATGTGGTCTATCGTTTGGGATTTGCTGATTCTCGTACACAGGCTAGACAACTTGTACAACATGGCCATTTCATGGTCAACGGAAAAAACACAGATATCCCATCTTTTTTGGTGAAAGAAGGGGATGCGATTGGCTGGCAGGAAGCCAGTAAGAAAACCAAGTATTATAAACTGGCAGCCGAAAAAATAAGCGCAAAAATTGTGCCTTCATGGTTAAGTTTAGATAAAAATCCCATGTTGGGGCGTGTCGTCAATGTGCCGGCACCTAGTGATGTTGAAACAAAGTTTGATATGGCTTCAGTGGTTGAGTATTACTCCCGCTAGAAGTTAGGAGGCCGTTTTGGTGAACCTATCGATACCTAGAATTGAAAACATTGAGACCGGTGATAAGTACGGTCGTTTCGTGATTGAACCACTGGAAAAGGGTTTTGGCACTACGCTGGGTAACGCTTTACGTCGTGTTTTGTTACGCTACCTTCCGGGGGCGGCGGTTACCCGTGTTCGTATTGAAGGTATTCAACACGAATTCTCGCCTATTCCTGATGTTAAGGAAGATGTGCTTGATTTTCTGCTTAATATTAAATCGCTTAAAATAAAGGCCGTGACAGGCAGGTCGGGCAAACTGTTTCTGGAAAAAACCGGAGACGGTGAGGTGCATGCTTCTGATATTTCTCCCTCAGCAGATTTTGAGGTTGTCAATCCGGACCTATACCTTGCTACCATTAGCGGGAAAAAGGCCGGTTTATCAGTTGAGATGGATGTGGACATGGGGATGGGGTATCAGGTTGGCGGAGGTGGAGACAATATGTCTATCGGCACGATTTTAGTTGATGCTGTTTTCACTCCAGTGCGTAAAGTAAACTTTTCCACCGAGCCGTTACATCTTGGGCGAGAAACAAGCCAAGAGAAGCTAACTCTTGAGATATGGACTGATGGCACTATGACTCCGGCTCGCGCTATTAGTCGAGGTGCCTCAATTCTTGTTGAGCAACTGAAGCCAGTAGTGGATTTCAGCCGTACATCGGATCACGATGATGAGAAAAAAGCCATTAGGGCTTCAATTCCGGAAAGCGTGTATAACATGCCGGTTGACAAGTTAGATCTTTCTGTTCGCGCCATGAATTGCCTGCATCGCAGCGGAATCACTACTGTGGGGGAATTGGCGAGTTTAGACGAGAAAGAACTGTTGTCGCTGCGTAATTTTGGACAAAAATCACGTCAAGAAGTGGAAGGAAAATTGGTTGAGTTAGGTTTATCTTTCCCTAAACTCAGTGAATTAGCGGTGGGAGAAGAGGAAGAAGGACCTGAAGAACTCAAGAAAATTGCACGAAAGAAAAAGAGTGCCAATTAATTTCTTAATCAAGTCAAGGTGAGGTTGTATAATGAGACATAAAGTATCTGGTAGGAAATTTGATAGGTCGACAGCACATCGTACAGCGATGTATCGTAACTTGGTGCAGAGTTTGATGGGCTGCGAGAAGATTGTGACCACTGAAGCTAAAGCCAAGGAAGTCCGAATTATGGCAGAGAAAATGATTACTCTGGGTAAAAAGGGAGATCTGAGTGCTAGAAGACGAGCTTTGGCTTTTATTTATGATGAAGCGATTGTAAACAAAGTCTTCGAAGATATTGCCAAGCGTTATTCTGAACGTAACGGTGGATATACACGCATTACTAAGATGGCGTCACGACTGGGCGATGGAGCGTCAATGGCACAGTTGGAGTTAGTTTAGTTGTTATGGCTTCTGCTACCTTAACTGGTTTTACACCCACTAATTGCGCATCGAAGGCTGGTTTGCCGGTTGACAACACCTTTGTGCGCCTGTCTCTTACGGTGGAGTATGACGGGGGGCGCTATGCCGGTTCACAATATCAGCCGGGTATGCCCACCATACAATCCGAAGTTGAAAATGCTATACAAAAATTGACCGGTGAGACTGTGCGTGTTGCGATGGCCGGAAGGACCGATGCCGGCGTACATGCTCTTGGTCAAGTTATCTCTTTCAGTAGCGGAACGGCGCTTTGCCCCCATGATATTGTTTGCGGCATGAATCACTTCTTACCCGATGACATTGCCGTAAAAGATGCTCGGCAGGTTGGGCAACGTTTTGATCCTCGGCGTTTCGCTGTAAAAAGAGAATATGAATATTTCATTCTTAATTCTGCCGTCCGTTCCCCATTTTGGCACAAACGTGCATATCGTGTAGCGGGCGATTTGGATGTGGAAGCCATGAATCAAGCATGTCTTTTGCTGCTGGGAGAACATGATTTCGCTTCTTTTACTCCTAGTATGGCAGAATCTGAACGCACAACCATTCGGCATATGTACCAGTGTTCAGTCCGGCGCGATGGCAAGATGGTTATAATGCGTATGGTTGCCAGTGCTTTTCTTTTACATCAAGTACGTAATACCATTGGGGCGTTATTGCGAATTGGGCAGGGAAAGATGACACTAGCGGAATTTCAAGGTATAATTAACAGTCGCGAATTTGGTCTGGCTGGGCCGACAGTGCCTGGTTATGGCTTGTATTTAAATAAAGTGTATTACGACAATGTTGAGGAAGGCTTTTAATGAAAACCTATACTGCTAAGGCAAAAGAGATTAAGCGGGATTGGCATATTGTTGACGCCACAGATCAGGTGCTGGGCAAAATGGCCACCCAGATTGCGGAAGTATTGATGGGTAAGAACAAAGCAATGTTTACCCGTAATTTGGATACCGGTGATTATGTGGTGGTTATCAATGCTTCCAAGATTAAAGTTACCGGTAAGAAACTGGAACAAAAAATGTATTATAGGCACTCGGGGTACCCGGGTGGATTTCGCAGTGTGGCGTTATCGGAGATGCTCAAAAACAAGCCCGAAGCAGTTGTTGAGCACTCTGTTAAAGGTATGTTGCCGCAGAATAAGCTTGGTGTTGCCATGCTGAAGAAACTAAGGATTTATGCTGGTGCGGAGCATCCGCACTCAAATGCCACAGCTGTTTTAAAGGCTGGGGGGTAAAAGGGGGAATTAAATGGTCAAGAAAACCTATTCTAGCGGGATTGGTAGGCGCAAGACAGCTGTTTCACAAGTTAAATTGTTGCGTGGCAGTGGCAATATTACCATTGATGGTAAAAAATTTACGGAACGTTTTACTCGTTTTGACCATCAACAGGCAATAGTAAAACCACTCTCGGTGACACAGACAGCTGATAAGTATGATGTTATCGTGAAGGTTGAAGGCGGAGGCGTTTCGGGTCAAGCTGACGCTATTGCTCTGGGTATTTCTCGCGCTCTTCTCAAAGAAGATGATAAGCACAAGGATGCTCTACGTGCCGAGGGGCTTTTAACGCGTGATCCTCGCGCTAAGGAGAGAAAGAAGCCTGGCCTTAGACGGGCTCGCAAGGCACCACAATACACCAAGCGTTAATTCGTCGGTTATTATTAAGCCGCCCAGAAAAGGGGCGGCTTTTTGGTGCATAAAGGCCAAATATCCGCAGTTGTATAACTAGGAATTCGATGTAACGCCAAAAGCATTGCCTTTGGTTAAGTCCATAAGTGAAAAGATAATGTCCAGTAAGATTTTGGGAATCTATGAACTGTTTCTTGCTCACTATGGCGATTTACAATGGTGGCCTGCGAAAACGCCGTACGAAGTGATGGTTGGTGCGGTGTTGACGCAGAACACAGCATGGAGCAATGTGGAAAAAGCTGTTGCGAATTTTTGCGATAGACTGTCTCCCGAGTATGTCGCAGATTTGGAAATTGCAAAGCTGGTTGAAATTATTCGCCCATCGGGATTCTTCAATCAAAAAGCCGCATCTCTGAAGGCGGTAACGAAGTGGTATGCGAAGTATGGTTATGATGTCACGACCGTTCAGCAGGAATCTTTAGAAAAGTTGCGACTTGAGCTGCTTGCAATAAAGGGCGTTGGACGGGAAACTGCCGATTCGATTTTGTTGTATTCCTTTGGATTCGCATCCTTTGTCGTCGACGCCTATACTATGCGGCTTTGCGGGCGATATCCTATAGATACTGAGTGTGGATACGAAGCGGTGAAAGCACTTTTTGAGGGAAGCCTTCCGCACAGCGCAAAGGTCTATAATAATCTTCATGCGATGATTGTCATCAACGCAAAAAATCATTGCCGGAAGAGTCCATTATGCGATAACTGCCCTCTTACCAAACAGTGTGGGAGGAATGGGCTATGAGGAGCGGTGCATGAGTAATATTGAAAGAATTAAATGTGGAAATGGAAATGCTTATCTTGTATCTGATGGCAACAACGCTATTCTCATTGATACCTGTCGAGAATCATACAGAGATATGATTTTGAAAAAAATGCAAAATGAAGAAAGTGAGTTTGATTGTCCTCACCCATGGTCATGTTGACCATATCCAAAACGCGGCGTTTTTATCGAAAGAACTAAACGTACCGATAGCTATGCACAAAGACGATTACGAACTTGCAAAAGATAATTGGTCTGAACCCATGTCGGCGAGTAGCCTTCAAGGAAAGATCATTCTCATACTCTCAAAAAGGAGCTTTAAGGTGGACAAGATAGAACCGTTTGAACCTCAAGTGTCTCTCTATGATGGTTGTGCGCTAGATGAATATGGCGTTTTGGCAACGATAATTGAATTACCTGGGCATACAAAAGGTTCAATCGGGGTGAAAATTGGGGAAACCGATGTGGTTGTTGGCGATGCTTTGATGAACATGATATATCCCGCAAAATCGCCGTTATACGGAGATAAGGAAAATGTGGAAACAAGCGCCGCAAAGATAAGCGCTTTGGGCGATGTAATGGTTCACTTTGGGCATGGAAAGCCTATCAGAAACAGGAATTGGTGATCGAAAAAGTGTTGACGCCCCATTAGGCTTTAAATACTGGTGGATGAGAAACAGATTTTTCAAGTGCTTTAGGGTCGTTTAACAAACACTGTAACCGCAGAAAACGCTTAGGGATGCGTTTAAGTCTCATTGTAGATTCTGAATACTTGAACTGTTATGCTAGCTATGCAAGAGGCCTATTGTTGTTGGCCAGTTCCGCTTTTAGGTCTTCAACAGCTTTGATGGGATAAGGGTCTATGCCATACAGTAATGCCAAGTAGTAGCTGGTATAATCTCCTAATATGATGGCGCTTAACATTTGCGCTAGCTTGCTGTGCCCTTTTGCATCAATGATAGAGTATTGTACGCCAGCTTTTTCCAATATACGACCTGTAATGTCATAGCGTATTTTTACCCTGGGATGTAAATTATGACCGCGGAGCATGACAACGTGGGTGGATTGACTGATTCCGTTTGGTACTTCGTAACCCGTTGTGGCATTATGGTTTAATTCCGGAAAAATAGCGCTGAAAGCCCAGGCTTTGGCGTTTTCGTTGATTTGTAAGCGCCAGCGCCCCGCAACCACAGAAAGATGCTCCGCACCGTATATAATCGATAATTTACCATAAAGCTTGTTTGCTATCTGTTTGGCGACATTATCTTTTTCGGGGACAGATATGTCTATTAAACGCTCTTCTTGATGTAGTATTTGACAGGCTTCTGTCAAGTTTAGCTGTTTCTCGTCCAAGAAGCCCAGTTGACAGAAAATATTCGCCAGTGTAATAAAACTTACTGGGAGCGCCGCTCGTGGTGGTGATTGATAATCTAAAATATAAAGAGGAAATCCGAACTCTTTTGCCATCTGGGCCAGTTTTCCGCCTGAGGCCATCACAATTTTTCGACAAGCGTGATTAAGAAGAGGCTCGAAAGATGATAGTGTTTCCTCTGTTGTTCCGGAATAACTTGAGGCTATTACCAAAGTTTGTTCGTCAACAAAGGCAGGGACAGTATATTCTCGAGTCGTGATAATTGGTACAGGGCATTCGTCAGCTATAAGACTGGAAAGCAAGTCGCCGCCGATAGCTGACCCACCCATTCCAAGGATAACCACTTTTTTTATTTGACGGTAATCATCTGGCAACGATACTTGTTCGGCTTTTTCCCAAGCGTGTAGACATAACTGAGGGATGTCATGCAAGTGTCGTAGCATATCGGAAGGGTCTAAAAGTGAATAAATAGCTATATTGTCAAGATCAGTTTGTTTCATTAACTTTCCTATACTCCGGCTAATTGTTGACCAATGTCCAGTAGTTTTTGCACTTGTTGGGTGCTACGACCTTCGGCATAAATACGTAATAGGGGTTCTGTCCCCGAAAAGCGAACTAAAAGCCAGCTACCATCGACTAAAACGAAGCGGAAGCCATCTTCAGTTTCTTTGCGTAGGAGATTAACTCCTCCTAAATTTGAAGGAGATGCTTCTTGCATATTAGATATAATATCACTACGTGTTTCCTGGACAAAATGGATATCTCGGCGGCAATAGAAATGTTCCCCAACCTTGGCATGCAAATCAGAAAGCAATTCGGTAGGTGTCATACCCGTGCATGCCAAAAAATCAAGGAAGCATAACCCCGCCAGCAAACCATCGCGTTCGGGAACGTGTCCACGAAAACCATATCCCCCGCTCTCTTCACCGCCGATTAAAGCTTTTTCGCGTTGCATGACGGGCGACACATATTTAAACCCAACCGACGTTTCGAAAACCGGAACACTGTATAATTCTCCGAGTCGATTGAGCATATTGGTAGTGGTAATTGTTTTTACGATTGCGCCGCGCTCGGCACGGTATGCAAGGAAGTATAAAGCGAGTAGTGCGTATACTTGTAATTGATCAACAAACAAACCGTTTTCATCAATTATTCCCAAGCGATCGGCATCGCCATCCGTTGCCAAACCTACTATTGCTCCAATGGTCTTAACATGTTGACTGAGCTCTTCCAAGTTAGGCCCGATGGGTTCAGGTTGTTTCATTCCCGGGAAGGCGGGGTTAGGGTCGGATTTTATTTCGCTTACCAGAGTTGAATTACCTTCAAGAAGCGTCTTGAAATAACCGCCGCCAGCTCCGTGCATTGAATCGACAGCAATGGTGAGCCCAGCTTTGCGAATACGCTCAAGGTTAACAAGGCGCTCGATTTGAAGCTGGTAGGCAGGTTTGAAATTGCATATTTCCAGCCGGCCGAGTTTGGAAGCCTCATTGATGGGTAAGGTATGGATGTTTTGTATTTGTGTCTTGGCAATTATTTCTTCAATAACAGAAACAACATCTTCCGGAGCGCTGGCACCTTCGGCTGTTTTGTATTTGAATCCGCTCCATGAACCAGGGTTATGACTTGCCGTAATTACAATGCCGCCGGCCGCTTGTAAATTGACTACAGCGAAACTAACAACTGGAGTTGGTACCGCGCTGTCGCTAAGATAAACTTTAATTCCGTTACCGGCGATGACTTCAGCTGAGGTCCGTGCAAAATCTGCGGAGGCGAAACGAGTGTCATAACCAATGACCACTCCCTTATGTGCCTGCTCTGTACTAAGCAGGTATTGCGCTATTGCTTGAGCACAAAGACGCACATTGGCAAAGGTGAACTCATCAGCAATTAGTGCTCGCCAACCATCAGTGCCGAATTTGATTGTTTTGGTCATAATACCCCTAGCCGTTAAGTCCTTCCTTGCGCAATTGAGCGGCTTTATCAGTTTGCTCCCATGGCAGTTCTATATCGGTGCGTCCAAAATGTCCATAAGCTGCGGTTTGACGATAAATGGGACGGCGTAAATTCAGCGTCTGAATAATGGCGGACGGGCGCAAGTCAAAGTGTTTGATTATAAGTTTATGCAGTTTTTCTGATGACACATTCTCAGTTCCGAACGTATCAATCGAGATTGAAAGCGGATGGGCCACTCCGATTACATATGATACTTGTATTTCAATTCTCTCAGCCAGACCGGCGGCAACAATGTTTTTGGCGATGTAACGAGCCATGTAGGCGGCTGAACGGTCTACTTTGGTGGGGTCTTTGCCTGAAAAAGCACCTCCGCCATGGCGTGCAATTCCGCCATAGGTATCTACCAACAATTTGCGTCCGGTAAATCCGGTATCGGATACAGGTCCGCCTAATTCAAAAATGCCAGTGGCATTGACAAAGTACTTGGTATCATTATCCAACAAATTTGATTCAATCACTGGCTCAATCACATGCTTGATAATGTCAGATTTAATTTGAGCGTGGGTAACGCCACTGTCATGTTGGGCTCCGATAACCACACTGTCAAGCCGTTTAACTTTGCCAAAGTGGTATTCGACAGTTACTTGGCTCTTGCCGTCAGGCCGCAAATAAGGAATGATTCCCTGCTTACGTGCATGTGCCAGGCGCAGTGTAAGGCTATTGGCAATGGCGATGGGCAAAGGCATTAGTTCCGGCGTCTCGTTACAGGCAAAACCAATCATCATGCCTTGGTCCCCGGCCCCGGTAATATCTAAAGGATCAAGGGAGCCATTTTTAGCTTCAGCGGAGCAGTTTACCCCCAGAGCAATATTGGGGGATTGCTTGTTGATTGAAGTCATGACGCCGCATGTTCTGAAATCAAATCCATATTCAGGTTTAGTGTATCCAATGTCTTGTATAACTTTGCGCACAATTTCAGGGATGTCGGAATAGGCATTGGTAGTGATTTCACCCAGCACGAAGACAAGACCGTTGGTGACAGCGGTTTCGCATGCTACATGTGCTTGCGCATCGTTTCGAATGATATCGTCAAGTACGGCATCCGATATTTGGTCACAGATCTTATCGGGGTGCCCTTCGGTAACGGACTCCGACGTGAAAAAGTATTGTGGTGCGCTGTTGAAACTTTGAGTCATATGTTCTCCCTCTAGGTCCCTTCTTCCCAGTTGGCAAGGTACCGAATTTGTTCTTCTGTGAGTTTATCAATACTCATGCCCATAGATTCAATCTTGAGAAGGGCAATATTTTTGTCAATTTCCAGCGGAACGGAATAAACTTTCGTGACCAGTTTACCTTTATTTTGCAACAAGTACTCCAAGCACAGCGCTTGATTGGCAAAACTCATATCCATTACACCGGCAGGATGTCCTTCGGCTGCAGCAAGATTAATAAGCCGTCCTTCCCCGAGCAGGTAAACCCGACGGCTGTCTGTCAGAATATATTCGTCAACATACTGGCGAACAGAGCGCTTGCTGCTTGAGGCTTTCTCCAGCGCCGGAATATCAATTTCGATGTCGAAATGGCCACTATTCGAGAGGATAGCGCCGTCTTTTAGCAAAGGGATTATTTCTTGACCGATTACATGCTTATCACCGGTCACAGTAACAAAGATATCTCCCTGTGGAGCGGCTTGTGCCATGGGCATTACCCGGTAGCCATCCATCGCAGCTTCCAGAGCCTTGACGGGGTCAACTTCGGTCACAATTACCTGCGCACCCATTCCTTTGGCTCGCAACGCCAGTCCTTTTCCGCACCAACCATAACCGGCCACCACTAGGGTTTTCCCAGCCAGCAGAGCGTTAGTGGCTCGAATAATCCCGTCAAGCGTGCTTTGCCCTGTCCCGTATCGATTGTCAAAAAGATATTTGGTTTGAGCGTCATTGACAGCAATAATCGGGTACCCCAGTTTTCCTTTTTTCTCCATGCTCCGAAGACGTACCACACCGGTGGTAGTTTCCTCTGTTCCACCCAGCACTTCACCCAGTAATTCACTGCGTTTCGAATGCAGGGTAGTAACCAAGTCCGCACCGTCATCAATTGTTAGTTGAGGATGGTGGTCTAAAGCTACCGTAATATGATGGTGATAGGAGGCGTTGTCTTCTCCTTTGATGGCATAGGTGGGGATACCGAAATTAACTAATGCCGCTGCGACATCGTCTTGCGTGGATAAGGGGTTGGAGGCACACAAGACTATATCGGCACCACCCATGTGCAATGCTTGAATGAGATTGGCGGTTTCGGATGTAACATGTAAACAAGCCGAAATGCGTATGCCATTAAATGGTTTTTCTGTTATTAAGCGATGTCTGATGTGAGCCAAAACCGGCATTTCACGCGCTGCCCATTCAATGCGTAGTTGCCCTTCATGTGCTAAGGCGAGATTTTTGATATCGTGTTCACTACTCATGCTTTATCCTATTTGCTCCATTATTTGTCTTATATTTTGAGCCAGCGAGATAGAGGTGTCAACAACAAGCTCATGCGCTTGTGAATGGTTAAGAGGCTCAAACCATTCGAGTTGTTTGAGGTAAACCTCCCAGCACCCGTCCGAGGCGGTTTTTTGTGATAAACGTTGTTGCAGTCGTTTTTTGGTTAGGTCAGCATCAAGACGGCATTCAACAAACAGTATAGTTGCCCCTTTCTGCTTGGCTAACGCTTGAGCTCGTTCCCGCTCTTCTCGCTTCAGGAAAGCAGCATCAAGGATGACTGAGTAGCCATTTTCGATGGTTTCGGTTGCCTGAGCGAAAATGGTGTCATATGTTTTACGATTAAAGGCGGCTGAGTATAACCCACTGTCCAGTTCATCGTAGTGGTGTTCGGTTTCAGGTATTCCGGCAAGGCGTTTTCGTGTAATGTCTGAAGATATATGTATTGCTCCGGTCCGTCCGGCCAGCGCGGTAGCCAGTGTTGTTTTACCACTACCGGTAAGCCCAACCATAATAATGAGCAGTGGGTATTTGCGAGAATATGACTGTGCCAGGTCAAAGTAACTCTGAGCTGTTTCAAGGGCACGTTCTTTTTCAACTGAATCCATCAAGGGATCATCCAAACTGAAACAGGCTACTTTGCCTCTTACACAGGCTCGATAATTCTTGTAAAAGTTGAATAGAATGGTGGCGTCGGTATCGCCACTTTGGGCAATATACTGTTGTAGAAAGCGGCGACTGAGGTCGGCTCGACCTTTGTGCTCAAGATCCATCGCTAAAAATGCGATTTCGGAAGCCGTGTCACAGTAGCGAAAACGGGTATTGAATTCAATGCAGTCAAAGATGAAGATATCATGACTGAAACATATATGTTGAGTGTGCAGATCTCCGTGACAATTGCGTATATGATGTTTGGCAACTCGTTTTTTCAATAGCGAGGAGTGTTCTTTTATAAAGGAATTGGAGAAGTCAGTGATTAGGCCAAACTGTTCTTCCGTCAACACTTGTCCGAGGTATTGTCTGCTTTGTCTGAAGTTCTCCTCACAGTTGTGTAAAAGAAAGGGAATGTTTCCGTAGGATGCGATCTGCGTGTTTGTTGGTGCATGAGCATGGAATTCAACTACCTTTCTAGCCAGTGTATCCATCATGTCAAAGTTTACGGTGTTTTCTTCCAGCATATTATACAATATGCGCTCTTCGGGAAGGCGTTTCATTTTGACCGCATATTCAATGGGTTTACCCGAATCACTGAAAGCATAAGTTGTGCCGTTGAAAGTAATCGCAACTACTCCGAGGTAGATTTCAGGGCAAAGACGGCGGTTAAGGATTAATTCTTGCTCACAGAAATAACGACGTTGCTCAAGAGACGTATAATCCAGATAACCTAAATCAATCGGCTTTTTAATTTTATAGACATACTCATCGGTGAAAAATAAGCACGAGATAGGTGTCTGGCAGAGAATAACACTGTCGGTTGGCTCTGGATATATTTGTGGATGTGAAAGTGCTGAGATTAACCTTTTCAGGTTTGTTTTCAACTTAGGCTCCGCTGTAATAACTCAGCATGGCTTGCCCACCAAGATTTAAACTGCTCAACATGGCATCCATATCGGGTTTGCTTCGCATCGGAGCCCCGTCGGTAATGGCTCCTTGGGTAAGGTGGGTCAGCTCAACAACTGGCCAATCAACTTTATCCCAGTCAATGCAAGGGTGCCCGCATATTTCGCTGCAGCGTGCAAGCAGTAAGGCACAGCTGTGAATCAAATGAGGATGTTTGGCAAAATCATAAGAAAGCTGTTGGTCAAAATGCATAAAATCAGCCATTGACTTTTCTGCGTCTCCATTAAATACATGGATAATGCGAGTAGCAGTAATTTCCTTCGGAATGGTGTCAACCATATTCGTAGGAGGGTTATTTTTTACCCATTGATAGAGTTGAGTGAGCATGTTATGAGAAAACAGTAGGGATAGTTCTTGAGCGATTTGTTGAGTTCCTTCTTGCCAAAAATGTTTGATAGATGGACTGGAAGAAACCAATGCCTCAGCCGCAACACTACCTCCCATCACTATTGATTTCAGGAAGCGCTGATCTGTCGCATCGGAGGTAAGGTTTTCAATATTGTTTCCGACACTTTGCCATACTGCTTCAAAAAAATCGGAATGAGAGATGGTTTTGTCCGTGGTCATGTACGTGCTCTCCTTGTCTTTTTAAGTGAAATGCCGGCAACAGTATAGCCTAATTTGTCTTATTTTGCATTTTTCGAGTATTGGAACTAACGGAAAGCAGAATTATCGGGACAAATCGGTTAAAGTATCAAATACTTTTGCGCAGGTGACTGGCAAGGGTTGCCAGTAATTCAAGTGCTTGTTCGGCTTCTTCTTCTGACAGTCCGGCAAGCCCGCAACTCGGAGTAAGTAGAGACTGTTCTTTCAATTGCCGAATGCCGATGCCATGTCGTGTGAAAGGTGCCATGGCATCTTCTAAGCGGTCTTTGAGACTGACTACATTCTCTTTTTGTAGGCTTTCGGCATTGTTTGGCACGATTCCCCATGCAATTGCTCCGCCGCGTTGTATCAGCGATTTGACATCACTGGCATACAGCGCCAGTGATGAGGCGTAGTTGTAGGTATCAAAACTGATAATATGGGTCTCTAAGCCGCATAAGATTGACCAGTCAGTATTACCACAGCAGTGTATGCCGCGAAGCCCAGAAATTCCTCCCAATACTTCTCCTAACAGTGCTGCAACTTTCTCCGGTGATATTGAGAAGTAAGCGGAACCGAAAGAAGCCATAATCGGTTCGTCGATAAAAATGATGGTTTTTGTGTTTAGGCGACGTAATTCGTTTTCTTGCCAAGCAGCCTTCAGCCGCAACAGGCGAGCACAAGAATCAAGCAAAATATCATCATGAAGTATGCTTTGTTTTGACTCATCTTTAAGTAACACGCCAAATGATAGCGGCCCGACAACTTGGCCCTTAACAGCTAGCGAATAAGGAAACGGCAGGTTTAAAAACTCATGTAAGCCTGCGGCATAATCAGGACTAACCGATAAAGCCGAAAAATCATTTTCCAAGTAGGCTGTGTATAATCGCTCTAAAGTGGTATCAAAAGATGATTCATGCCGTATAAAGGCTTGCTTTTCCTCTATTACCATCCCTGGGAAACCTTGGCTGAATTGGACTGTCATTTCCTCTTCAAAAACCCGTTTAGGTAATTGTGGCCAGGCTGGAATATCATTTAAATAATGCGCGATTCTGGCACAAGCGACTTGCGGGTTCTTGTGTGGTAAGCTACCGATTATAGTTGGAGCCAAATTGAAGCGCGTATCTATCATATGATTTGTTATAACCTGACACCCTTCGCGATGATTGTCACGGGATTCATAGTTCCCCTAGTACAGCCGTAAGCGATTTTATACACTCCT
>WRNG01000024.1 GCA_009776735.1 Dehalococcoidia bacterium
CTATCGGCAGGCTTGAGCGTTATGTGGCTGATTGGGCTCGCCAAAATCCGCAGGTATCCACAGAAATAAAACCGCTAACTGGTCACCGAGTTGCTGTGGTGGGTGCTGGCCCGGCCGGGCTCACATGTGCCGCTGCTTTAGCCCAATTTGGGCATCAGGTGACTTTACTGGAAGCATTGCATGTTGCTGGTGGAGTATTAATGTACGGCATACCGGAATTTCGCTTGCCAAAAGAAATAGTCCAGGAAGAAGTGAATTATGTACGCTCGTTAGGAGTTCAACTAGAGCTAAATTCGGTTGTCGGCAAAATCGACTCCGTGGATGAGCTGATACGGAATGGGTATGACGCCGTATTTTTGGGTACCGGTGCAGGGTTACCTTCAATGCTGGGTGTGCCGGGTGAAAATCTTAGCGGGGTGTATTCAGCAAATGAGTATCTAACGAGGGTGAATTTGATGAAAGCCTATCGTTTTCCCGAATATGATACTCCGGTACGTGTCGGTATGCAGGTAGCGGTTATTGGCGGTGGGAATGTTGCGATGGATTCCGCGCGCTGTGCACTGAGGTTAGGTGCGCAGAAAGTAAGCATTGTATACCGTCGTTCGGAAATTGAGATGCCAGCACGACGCGAAGAAGTCGAGAATGCCAAAGAAGAAGGGGTGCAGTTTATTATGCCGGCAGGGGTGACCAAGTTCGTCGGTGACGAGCAAGGAAGAGTTATCGCGATGGATTGTTTCGCGATGGAACTCGGAGAACCTGATTTGAGTGGGCGTCGTAGCCCAATCCCCAAGCCAAATAGCTATTTCAGTTTGCCTGTAGATGTGGCAGTAGTGGCAATAGGTACGTCTCCCAATCCTTTAATTGCGCAAACAACCATTGGATTAGAGACTACTAAACATGGAACAATTGTGACGGATGAGACCACCGGTCGAACGAGTAAAAGGGGAGTTTGGGCGGGAGGAGACGCAGTAACCGGTTCGGCGACAGTTATTTCTGCGATGGGTATGGCTAGGCGTGCAGCCGAGGATATCAATCGATTCTTAAGCGAATAATTGCTTTGAGCGCCAGAGAAAGAGTCTATGGCTAGGAATCCTGTTTACTAGACATTAAACAAAAAGTTGATGACGTCGCCGTCTTGAACAATGTAGGTTTTTCCTTCTAACCTTAGAACCCCGCGCTTTTTGGCTTCGGCAATTGTTTTGCAATCAAGTAACTCTTGGTAACCAATTACTTCGGCGCGAATAAAGCCACGCTCAATGTCAGAATGTATTTTCCCGGCTGCTTTTTGGGCGGTTATTCCTTTGGTAATCGGCCAAGCGTGCACATCATCAGGCCCGACAGTTAGAAAAGAGATAAGTCCTAGGAGTTCGTAGGATATTTGGATTACTCTTTCAAGCCCGGTCTGCTCAAGCCCATATTCATTCAGAAAATCGCGAATGGATTCTTGGTCTAATCCTGATATGTCCATCTCCAGCTTTCCACAAAGCACGACAAGGCGATGGTTGTGACGGGCAAATTGTTGGTTAAGATCCGCTTCCTGTTGTTTGGCTCTGGATATATCCGCTTCTCCAATATTAACTAAAGTTATTAAAGGCTTGGCTGATAAAAACTGATACCCCACGATAATTTTCTCTTCTTCCTCGCTAAGTTGCTGCTCACGAATCGGGATATCTTTCTCCAGCGCGTCTCGCAAGCGGTGTAAAAGCTCCTGCTCTTGAAGTAAGCGTGGTTTCTCGTCTGGCTTAGCACCTCGAATGGAAGAAGCAATCCGATTGAAACGTTTTTCAATCAAAGCCAAATCAGAGAATATGACTTCTAAATTCATTTCTGAGATATCACGTTTTACGTCAATACTGCCCGATTGATGTGGGATAGAAGGCTCATCAAAAGCACGCACAACATTTAGTAGCGCGTCGACTCCCGCCAATTGAATTAGAAGTTGGCTGGCAGTGCCGCCACCTGTGGCCAATGCTTTCACTGAGGCTCCGATATCCAAATATTGGATTTCAGCGGGGGTGGTCTTTTTGGGATTAAATAATTTGGTAAAAGAATCCAGACGTGCATCTGGTACTTTAGTCATACCTACATGTGCCGCCGATATGGCTCCAAAGCCGCCCGTTTCAGCACGATTCCTGGTTAGGGCATTAAAAATTGTGGTGCGCCCACTACCAGAGAGACCAATAATTCCGATGCCAAGCCCCATTTTATTTGATGTTTCTCTCGGCTTGTTTTAAAGCCAGTTTTCTTTCATTTGGTGTCAGATGTTCATCGGCAGCCAAGTCCAAAAGCGCACGCAAAGCGTCATGCGTGCCGATGTTCCCTAAACTTTTTATAGCGTTGGCACGTAAACTGTTGGCCAAATCCATATCGGTGGCGATCGATATTAGCTTTCTGATTTCGTTTAAAGCTGGTTCAGTCATTTTTCTCTCCTTGTCCTCAATATTTTCATTGTATGTAATCACTGGATATTATAATCGGGAGTTTCTTCCCAATCGGAACAGATAAAGACGTCAATAAAAGATGTCTCCTCGGGCACGGTAGCTGTGGTGGCAGAATAATCGGGGTCTTCTTCCCAAACGGCATAGAGGGTTATATCGGAATAGATAATAAAAGTGTCTCCTGGGGCATAGGTAGCTGTGGTGGCAGACGGACTATCTGCCCATCCTTGAAAGACGTAGCCTTGTTTACTCATAGGCATAAATGACAAAAACCCGATGTTTTCCATAACCGTCACGGTGCTTCCTTTGGGGTAGGCATTGTGAGCATCAATCGGAGCAATACCCAAAGAGCTTCCATTGCCATCGTAAATGACATTAGAGTATCCTCCGGTCAGCTTGGTGGAAAAAAGGGAAGTCATCCATCCGGAACTGTATGAACCTAGCAAGCTACTTTCATAATTCACGCAGACTCGCCAGTAATAACTGGAGTTGTTGTCTAAGGAAACCCCTGGCCAAGGATAGGAAATTATGTTATTTGAACTTACGTATTTATCAGCTGGAAAGGTAATCGCTAGGATAGGAGAAATAAAATCAGAGGTAGATGAAACCTGCAGAGAGTAGCTGGTCGCGGCGGTTATGGAATTCCATTGTAGAATAGGATTAATCGGGACATTCACTTCTCCATACCAAGGCGAAGGTTCTGTCACGGATGCACCTACAGTAATGGTAAGTACTTGAGTACTGGTGTCCCCCCATGGATGCGAACAAGCAATACTGCTTGTCAGCACTGACATTATCAAAACACTCAGGAGCCCTCTTTTCATTTTTTCTCAGTCTCCAGAAACTAACGACGCTGCTTACGGCTACGAATGAAAATCCATACTACTATTCCCGCTATGACGATACCGGTTACAATCAGCGTAATTTCTCCTGAGTCTAGCCCTTTTGTTATATTGGTAGTGTTTGGACTTGCCGAGGTTGTAGTGGAAGGTGATGAGGTGGCTGGACTGGTTGTGGTAGTCGTGGTGGTGGGAGTATCCGGCTCTGGTGCAAAGTTGAGGCAAGTGCCATTATTCCCCACAGCGTAAATGTTGCTGGCGGAATCCCCCCAAATTGAAGAGAGCGCGACGCTATTATTACTTTTCATGTCGGTCCAAGTAGAGCCGTCGTAATGCCTAATATTGCCGTAGGCATCAGCCATGTCTACGTTATTGAAAGCAAAGCCCCATAGAGCGGTAAAATCAGAACTAGTACCGCTAGCCATTGTACTCCAAGAGCTCCCATCAAAATGAAGGATGGTCCCGTTCATTCCCGCTGCAAAAATGTCGTTAGCTGATGAACCCCAAACGGCGTAGAGGTCACGGGAGGTGGGACTGTTCATACTTTTCCATTCGATACCATCGTGGTGCAGTATCAATCCATTTTTACCAACGGCATATACATTGCTACTGGTGAGTCCCCAAATCGCCAATATATCAACTGCGGTAGAACTTTCTTTTTTCTCCCAAGTATAACCGTCATATTGGATAATCGTGCCGTCACTGCCAACCGCATAGACGTAAGTGGAGTATGCCCAAACTGCCAGAAGGTTTTTGGTGGTTGGACTCTCAATAATGCTCCAGTCGACACCATTGAAATGAGCGATGGCACCATTGTCTCCGACGGCGTAAATATTGGTGCCGTTAGTACCACAAATTCCGTGTAGAGCCCTGTTACTGGTCACGGGAGTTTCTGTCCATCTGGTTGAATCGTAGGAAAGAACGCTACCATTAACACTGGTGGCAAAAATCTCAGAACTTGAAAAACCATAGATACTGGTCAGGTTGTCCTTTACACTATACGAGGTTGTGCTCCAGTCATCGCCGTCATAGTTAGCCATGATACTATCTATTCCGACCGCGATTAAGTTTTCGGGCGTGAATCCCCATAATCCGTTCAGGTTTTTACCAACATTGCTGGTCATGGAACTCCATGAAGTGCCTTGGTATTCTAAAACAGTGCCATCGACACCAACCGCAAACACGATATCATCGTTTCCCCAAAGCTGGCGAAGGTCCTTATTGTTCTCAGAGGTCATCTGCTTCCAAGAGGTTCCGTCATAGTGGACAATGGTCCCAGCTATTCCCACGGCGAAAATGTTATCGACCGAAGAACCCCATACAGAGGTAAGGTCATTGGTTGTTGCACTATTCAGAATGGTCCAGTAGTTGCCATTATATTGCAAGATAATTCCATCCGCCCCCACGGCGAATACGTTATCGGAAGAGGTCCCCCATACTGCTTGTAGATGTTTTCTGTTGCTTCCGGTAATGTTAATCCAAGTGGCCCCATCGAAATGCCATATTGCGCCGTTGGTTCCTACCACAAAAACGCTGTTTGGCGCACTTCCCCAAACCCCGAATAAATGATTGCTTATTCCGAGGGAGATACTATTCCACAAGGTACCGTCATAATGAAGCAGTGTTCCGTTGGCTCCTACTGCATAAACATCATCTCCGGAAAAGCCCCATACGCCGTAGAGTGTTTGCTTGACTCCACTGTTCATTGATTGCCATACGCCGCCGTCGTAATGCCAGACGGAACCGCCAGAACCGACCACGAAAGTATCACTTTGCGTTGCACTAATCGCTTTGCCCCAAACACTAAACAAATCGCTTTTGGGATTAATACTATAACGGCTCCACACATTGGCCGCAGCTGATAAGGGAGTGAACAACCCTAAGCACATAACTGCCGTCATAAATGTGAGTCCAAGACCAGTAAGAAATCGTTTCATTGTAAAACCTTCCAATATCTATTTTAAGCAAATACTTGGCGACCCTCGCGAATAAAAAAGGAGGATTTTAGGGTACGCACAACAGTCGGTACATTTTACTTTTGGATCTGAATCCAAGAGAGTAATCACTTTTACCAACCAAACCGCTGTATGTTCGGTTCATAAACCAATAACCAACACCTTTAGGCAATCTCCGAAACATTTCAAAAACCATTGATGGATTCTTATGCTTGCCTACATATCAGCTATCTATTGACCCTAATTGCACGAATTATTGGCTTAGCAGTGTTGTCTGCCAAAACCAAAAGCCATATTAAATTATTAAATTCCTCGTTCTGTCGTCTTATTCAAATCGTCAGTTTGCTTACCAGCAAAAAGATTATACCACATGGGCTGGAAAATTAACTTTTTGCCATGAAAGAGAGGGTACTTTTCTATCTGGTGATTCCACAATGTGAGGTCAACAGGAATGGGATAACTGCGACCTGACGCTGAAAAGCTAGGTAATAAGGGCAAAAACTGTCCATTAAATGGGTTAAAGATGCTATTTTGGGGACTGTAGGTCGCTAAAATTAATAATTCAGCAAAAAACTTGCTTCCCAGTCGGGACACGACAGCGTATAATCAGTTATCGGAGGTCGCCTGAATAAGGAGTTTTGTTATGCAAACAATCAGTTTCGATGAATTTTTGCGGCCATTAAAACAAGATCTGGATAGGTCGCGTTCAATGTTATTAGGTGTGGGAGCGTCTGTGGAATCGGGTGTGCCGTTTAACCCGGTGAAAGTGGAGAAAGGCACGTGATACACATTTACTATGGCGCCGATGAATTCTCGATTCACGAGGCTGTTCTTGCTTTCAAGAATAGCCTTGGAGAAGCCTCTTTGTCTGAAGCTAATACTTCACGCTTGAATGGAGTCAAGTTACGGACAGAAGAACTACAGGCTGCTGTGCAGTCCATGCCATTTTTAGGTACGCAAAGGCTGGTAATTGTGGAAGGGCTCCTGAGCCGTTTTGATACCAAAGAAAAGAAGTCTGGGACAAAAAAAACAGCCAAAACAGTAGCAGCATCGCAATCGATGTACCAAATAATGGCAGAGATTATCAACAACGCTCCCGACAGTACTCAGATTGTACTGGTAGACAAAGAAATTGGAAAAACCAACCCTCTTCTAAAGTCTTTGTCAGCAAACCATGAAGTGAAATTATTCACTCCTCTTAAAGGCGCTCAATTGGAAGCGTGGACACGTCATCGAGTAGAGAAAATGGGAAGCAGAATAAGCGAGGAAGCTGTCAGAATGTTGGTAAGACTGGTAGGCAGTGACCTGTGGACGATGAACAGTGAAATCGAAAAATTGGTAATGTATGCGACCGGCAGAACAATAGAGGGAAAAGACGTACAGAAATTAGTGAGCCTGTCACGTGAAACCAGTGTTTTTACTTTGGTAGATGCCATCGTTGAGGGGCGGCATAATCTGGCACAACAATCAATGACGGAGTTATTGGATAATGGTGCCGCGCCGAATTATGTTTTGTCAATGTTGGCACGCCAACTTAGGCTTATGGTGAGATCCAAGGAATTGAAAAGGCTTGGACAGCCGGATAGTGTGGTGCAAACCACTTTAGGACTGGCCGATTATCCTTTCCGCAAAACTATCGAACAAGCAGCACGTTATTCTATTTCTCGGCTAAGTGAATTCTATCATTTGCTACTGGAAGCGGATTTATCGATTAAAACAGGTAGGTATACAGACGAATTGGCTATAACTCTGTTAGTCGCTGATTTGTGTGCGAAGAATAACTGATGACAAAATTTCTTCAGAGCCTATCGTTTTTGGCAAGGCTTTCTCCCGGTATTTTTCTGGTGTAAGCGTCCCCTTATTCCTTGAACAAATACCTTGGCTTGTTGTACACTTCAGCAGTTGTTTGGTTCTCGAAACTGAACGCAGATGTTGCTGGTTTTCTGGGTGAATCAAGATATAGGATTTGATGAATCCACAATAACTCTTTTGCATGGGACATAAGAGATTTTACACCTATGTACTATCCTGTATAAGTTCTTAAAGTATGTTCAAGGCAATTCAAATCTTTGGGGGGTAGGTGACATAATTGACTGATAACGAACTCCGCACGCTGTTTTTGCATTTTTTTCAAGATAAGGGACATCATATTATTCCCTCTTCCTCCCTGATTCCGCACAACGACCCTACGCTTCTTCTAACAACGGCTGGAATGGTTCAGTGCAAACCATATTTTTTAGGGCAGACCAAGCCGCCTCATGCCCGTTTAGCGTCCTGTCAAAAATGCTTTCGCACAACCGATATTGAATCTGTCGGAGATGCTTCTCACCTCACATTTTTTGAGATGCTCGGTAATTTTTCGGTGGGAGATTATTTCAAAGCTGATGCGATTGCTTTTGCTTGGGAGTTTGTCACGCAAAAACTAAGCCTGCCTGCTGAGAAATTGTGGATAACCGTTTACCATAATGATAGCGAAGCCGGTCATTTATGGCTTGAGCAGGGTATCCCTGCCGAACGAATCATACCTTTGGGGGAAGCGGATAACTTTTGGGGACCGGCAGGAGATTCTGGTCCATGCGGCCCGTGTAGCGAAATTCATTACGATTTCGGTGCCGATGTCGGTTGCCGTGAAACCAGTTGCAATCCTTCTTGTAAGTGCGGACGCTTCTGTGAAATTTGGAATCTGGTGTTTATGCAGTACAGCCAAGATAAAACTGGAAAGCGAACAAACCTGCCCAGACCCAATATTGACACAGGCATGGGGCTTGAGCGGATTACTGCCATTATGCAAGGGGTAAATACGGTATATAACACCAGTATTTTTCGGCCTCTTATTGCGCACGTTGCCATGCTTTCAAACCAAAAGTATGGACAAAATGAGGAAAGTGACCGGGCCATGAGAGTTGTTGCAGAGCATGGTCGCGCAGTGGCTTTTCTAATTGCGGACGGCGTCATGCCCTCAAATGAAGGGCGAGGTTATGTTTTGCGGCGCTTATTACGTCGTGCGGTTCTCTTCGGACGACGGCTAGGATTGGGTAGCGCATTTTTAGGAGAAATGGTTAAAGTTGCGATAAAACATAATGGCCAAAATTATCCTGAGCTGTTTTCAAGGCAAGATATTATTTTGGATGTGGTGTGTCGAGAAGAGGAACGGTTTGCTGAGACTTTAAATACAGGGCTAGAGTTATTGGATGAAATAATGTCTCAGGAAGAAACCAAGCAGCAAAAGATGATTACGGGCAAAGATGCTTTCAAGCTCTACGACACCTATGGGTTTCCTGTTGAAATCACACAGGAAATAGCTGTTTCTCAAGGCTATAGAGTAGATACAACCGGTTTCGCGACAGAAATGGATGGACAGCGCCAAAAAGCGCGAGATGCCCACAAATTCGGGAGTGAATCAGAGATTAACTTGAGTGGTGACTTTGCTCCCACTCTTTTCGTCGGTTATAACGATTTATCTGTTAATACTCGCATTGTAGGTATAATTTTGGGGGCTGAGGGTGTCGATGAAATATGTGCCAAGCAAAAAGCCGGTTTAATTCTGGAGGAAAGTCCGTTTTATGCTGAAATGGGGGGGCAGGTTGGGGATGTTGGGGTAATATCCACTAAAGAGGCTGTCTTTGAAGTGTTCAACACCACAAAGATTAGCTCCAATATTACTTTGCACCAGGGCAATTTAGAGAGTGGAAAAATGCTAACAGGTGATAATGTCACTGCTTCGGTTGATTTCAAACGTCGTGGGGACACCGAGCGTAATCACACCGCTACACATTTACTGCATTCCGCATTACGCCAAGTTTTAGGTGAGCATGTGCAACAAGGGGGCTCTTTGGTTGAGCCAAATCGTCTGCGCTTCGATTTTTCCCACCATTCGGCGTTAACAAAAGAAGAACTGAATGCCATAAGCGAAATCGTCAATTGCCAAATCCGTGATAATCTCAAGGTTGAAGCTCATCTCATGCCATACAAAGAAGCTGTGGCCTCTGGCGCAATGGCTTTGTTTGGTGAAAAATATGGCGACGAGGTACGTGTTTTGTCGGTGGGAGAACCACCATTCAGTAGCGAACTCTGTGGTGGGACACATGTTAGGACTTCCGGCGAAATTGGATTTTTTGAAATAATTAGTGAGACCAGTATTGGTTCTGGAATGCGTCGTATTGAGGCGGTAACCGGGCGCGAAGCCGAACGGTTAGCCAGAACTAGCATTGCTACCCTACAAGTGTTGGTCAAATTATTGGATGCAACAATAGATTCTGCCGAAGAAAAACTACAAACCTTTATTGGAAATTGTGAGCAGGAAACCAAAAGAGCGGAAGAACTAGAGAGAGAAATTGCTCTTAAAGAAGTGCCAGCTTTGCTTTCGCAGGCACGTGAGGTTGGGGGAATAAAACTGCTTTCAGCGCACGTGAAACCTGTACGCGTTGAAACACTGCGAGATATGGCGGATGCATTGAGCGAGGCGCTTGGCTCAGCGGTAATAGTGTTGGGAACTGTTCTGGAAGAGAAGCCTTTCTTTGTTGTTGCTGTAACCAGTGACTTGGTGGCCAAAGGATTTCATGCCGGTAACCTCATTCGTCAAATCGCAGCTGTCACAGGCGGCGGGGGAGGAGGTAAGCCTGGAATGGCGCAAGGTGGAGGTAAAGATTGCTCCAAATTGGATGAAGCAATCGCTTTAGCGGAGCGTTTTCTTGTGCCAAGGTAGTACAAAGCAAGTATTCTGAAAATATGCGTATTATGGCTTTAGACGTAGGAGATCGCCGCATTGGGGTTGCGATTAGCGACCCGATGGGGTTGGTGGCGCGTAGGTTAACCATTCTCGAAAGAGATATTGATTCACAAGATGTCCTTGAAGTAATGAAATTGGTAGAAGAGCTAAACATTGGAAAAATTGTTGTTGGGATTCCTCTCTCTCAAGACGGAGGAGAAGGGCAACAGGCGCGGAAAGTAAATGATTATTGCGCTCTTTTGCGAACACGCCTAAATATTCCTTTGGAAACGATGGATGAACGATATAGTACTCTAACAGCGCAGGAGTACTTAAAGCAAAATATACGCCTTGCCAAGCGCAAAAAGAAGCAACGCGACGATTCTATGGCGGCGGCCGTTATACTACAAGATTTTCTGGACGAGAATACTTAGGTAAGTATGCCTTTTGCAAAACTGACTTATAAGGATGGTGCGGTGTGAAGGTTTTACGAACAATCAGTAATTACATTGAAGTTCTTAAAGTGAAAGAAACCCTCCTCTTGGGGGGGTTGGGGCTGTGCTCAGTGATAATTGCCGCCTTTCATCGCCCAGGAATTTTCACTTTGGAACTATATAGTTTGTTCTTTTGGCATTATGGCGCCAGCCTGCATCAAATAATTGCCGATGGCACGCTAGTTCTTGCCACAATTACCATTTTAATTGCCTCTGGTGGTGCAAATGGGTTAACAAATTATCTTGATCGGTATGTGGATGCCCAAATGGAACGCACGAAGCGTCGTGTTTTTCCCACTAATCGTATTAAGCCGCCTGAAAATGGACTGGTTTGGATTATCATTTTGATTGCCATAGGCCTTGTTTTAGCTTGGTTTATTCATCCATATGTCTTTATTGCCGATTTAGTAGGCACGATTGCCGCTGCCGTATTTAGAAAAAGGGTCGTTTGTGTTTTCCCCCAGGGAGTTATTGCCAGTTATGCTCCCGTGTTGATGGGATGGTTTGCTGTTCGCTCCGATGTAACAGCGGAATTAGTGTTGCTTTGTCTTTTAATTACGGTATGGTTGCCACTGCATGTGTGGAGCGTGATGGTTTCTCATCGCAATGATTATATTAAAGCCGGACTGACTTTCTTCCCCTTGAGTGTTCCTGTTCAAACGGTGGTAACTATTCTGTTAGTTTTTGCCCTTTTGTTGAATGTGGTGGCTCTTTGTTTATACTTTGTCACGAACTACGGGCTTTTCTATTTAGTTGTATCATCAATACTGGGTATTGCCATGCTGTTAGCGACCATTAGATTGGTCGCTTCGCACGCTTCTAAAGACGCTTGGAAATTGTATAAACTCTCCAGTTTCCCTTATTTGGGGCTTGTATTTATTGCTATTTGTATCAGCTTAGGCCTGTGATGATGTGAATTGCCCAATAAGGCATGCCGAAAGAACATCTGTTTAGGAGGTCCTCTTTGAGCAATTTTAAACTAATTTCGACGAATGATGGAGCTCGCGCTGGTGAGTTATCAACTTCCCATGCAGTAATTCCCACCCCTGTTTTCATGCCAGTGGGTAGCCAAGCAACCGTAAAGACTCTAACGCCTGATGAGATTAAAGCGTTGTATGCGCCAATTATTCTATCCAATACTTATCACCTATATCTGCGCCCGAGTATTGAGGTAATCGAGAAGTTGGGCGGATTACATCGTTTTATGAATTGGAACGGAGCCATTCTTACCGACTCCGGCGGTTACCAAATTTTTAGTTTGTCGGCATTATCCAAAGTCAATGACGAAGGAGTAACTTTTTGCTCACATATTGACGGAAGCAGCCATTTTATCACTCCGGAGAAGACAGTCGCTTTGCAGGAGGGGTTAGGCTCTGATATTGCCATGGTGCTGGATGAACCGTCACCGGTCAATGCCCCGATTGAAAAAGTATTTGATGCCATGGAACGTACTCATCGTTGGGCAGAGCGTTGTCTTGCCGCGCATAACAGAAAAGAGCAACAATTGTTTGCCATTGTGCAGGGTGGGTTTGATGGCGATTTACGACGGAAATCAGCGGAGTTCCTAGGAGCCATGGGTTTTCCGGGCTATGCTCTTGGCGGGCTTAGTTTGGGGGAACCAAAAGCGCTCACTTGGGATATTGTTCGGCATACGACACAATATTTACCTCATAATAAACCGCGCTATCTGATGGGAGTAGGTTCCCCAGAGGATTTAATAGAGGCGGTTAACATGGGTGTGGATATGATGGATTGCGTATTGCCGACACGGGTGGCTCGTAACGGAGCCTTGTTTACCAGAAAAGGACGTATCAATATTGATAACGCTGTCTTTCGGGAACAGTCAAAGCCTGTTGAAGAAGACTGTGACTGCTTTACTTGCCAGAATTTCTCAGCGGCATATGTAAGACATCTATTTGTGGCCCGAGAATTGCTGGCATATCGTCTGGCAACTATTCATAATCTGCGCTTTATGATGCGTCTAATGAAGGATGTGCGGGAATCAATTATTGCTCAAACGTTTGCTGTTTTCCGGGAGTCATTTTGGGATAACTATCAAACAACTGATGAAGAGGTGCGTTTGTCACAAAAACAAAAATGGGTTGAGGCCAATCTAACAAAAAAGAACCGGCTTCAATAGTCATTGGGGAAAAAGTGCATTATTTTTCATTAAAGTATATTTTGGGGAGGGCTGTTTAATATGATAACGACGTTCCATGTTCCCACTAAAATTATTTTTGGTGTTGGTAGTTTTGCCCAACTCGGAGAAGAAACTATCGCAATCGGGCAAAAGGTTATGTTGGTGACTGGCAGGTATGCAATGCGCGCCAGTGGGTTTCTTGATCGAGCGCTGGCGGATTTAAGTCGACAGGGATTGGAAACTATTGTCTTTGATAAAGTGGAACCGAATCCCCGTTCGCATACGGTGGATGAGGGGGCGTTTTGGGTGCGGCAGCAAAAAATAGAGGTAGTCATTGCTCTTGGTGGCGGGAGTGTAATGGATGCCGCTAAAGGCATTGTCATATCGGCGAATGGTGGAAAACCGATATGGCATTACATACAGTCTCCAGAGAAGATTGATATCGGCTTGCCAAAATTGATTACCGTACCCACGGTAGCGGCGTCAGGCTCAGAATCAAATTGTGGTGCGGTGCTTACAAACTGGGAAACGCATGATAAATGTGTGGCGAGCAATTATTGCGCCTTTCCGGTAGTCTCAATTGTGGATCCGGAACTAACTATTACTCTTCCTGCTAAACCAACGGCGCAAGGTGGAGTGGATATTTTTTGTCATTTAGTTGAGCCTTACATAACTGCTGCCAAGCCTCAACCTTTGACGGATGGAATAGTAGAGACTTGTTTAAGATTGGTGGTGAAATATTTACCGCTAGTATTGTGTAACCCGGATGACATTGAAGCTCGGTCACAGCTATCATGGGCCAGTACACTTGCTTGTTCGGCTTTCGCCAATCTCGGCGGTGGTGACGGTGCGATGACAATGCATGGTATTGAGCATCCTCTCTCAGGATTTTATGATATTGCGCACGGGGATGGACTGGCCGCATTGTTGACAGCATGGCTTAGTTCATTGGCTACTGAGCGCCAGGATAGAATCCGGAAGCTGGGGAGTGGAGTCTTTGGGGGTCAGGAAGGGATTGGTGCAGTGAAGAATTGGCTCGCTGAATGTGGCATGGACCATCGGCTGCGCGACTTGGGAGTTGAGAAAGAGCGGTTATTCAGTTTAGGGCAGAACGCGATTGATACCGCTCCATGGCTTCAATTTCATCCTAAGAAGTTGGATGCCACAGCGGTGTCCGCAATTTATGAGGAGGCGTGGTGAGGTAACTCGTCGGCACTTTTTCAGCAAAAGTAAAAAAAAGTTCTCAACATCTTGACATTGTGCCTAATTAGCTTTCAGTTGGTTGTTGACAAGCGCATTTACCTTTGGTATTATTACCTTTGCCTTTTTGAAGGTATGATATGAAGAAGATTACGACATAAGGGGTCTCATGGTGTGAACCGAGCGGTGGCTTGGTGCTTGAACCAAGTCGCTTTTTTATGTCCAAATCTGATTAACAATTGAATATATAAGAAACAAGCTAATATCAAGTTTGAAGTAGGTCAAGCAAAACAAGGCGCACGGTGGATGCCTTGGCATTAAGGGCCGATGAAGGGCGTGGCAAGACTGCGATAAGCCTCGGTAAGCTGTCTAGCAAGCTTAAGCCGGGGATGCCCGAATGAGGCAACTCACACCGGTAAAACCGGTGTACCCATGACCCAACACATAAGTCATGTGGAGGTAAGCGGGGGAAGTGAAACATCTCAGTACCCCGAGGAAAAGAAAACCCATTCCCTTAGTAGTGGCGAACGAACCGGGATCAGCCCAAACCATATGAGCGTAAGCTTTTATGGGGTAGTAAGGCAGGGAAGGTCCTAACAGGATAAAGGAGTTACAAACCCAACTCTAGCAGAAGGTCTCTGGAAAGAGCCACCATAGATGGTGATAGTCCAGTAAGCGAAAGAGGCAAGCTCCATCCCTGTCCTTGAGTACCACGGGGCACGAAGAACCCTGTGGGAATCTGCCGAGACCACTCGGTAAGGCTAAATACCCTTAATGACCGATAGTGAACAAGTACCGTGAGGGAAAGGTGAAAAGCACCCCGAAAGGGGAGTGAAATAGACCTGAAACCGTGTGCCAACAAGCAGTCAGAGTCCGCTGCGCGCGGATGATGGCGTGCCTATTGAAGAATGAGCCGACGAGTTAATCTGTGTAGCTGGTTAAGCGATAGAAGTCGCGGAGCCGAAGCGAAAGCAAGTCTGAATAGGGCGATTATAGTTGCACGGATTAGACCCGAAGCCGGGTGAGCTATCCATGACCAGGGTGAAGCTTCGATAGTCTCGAAGTGGAGGCCCGAACCTTTTAGCGTTGCAAAGCTATTGGATGAGTTGTGGATAGAGGTGATATGCCAAACGAACCCGGGGATAGCTGGTTCTCCCCGAAATGTATTTAGGTACAGCCTCGGATATGGTTTACGGAGGTAGAGCTCTGATTGGAATAGGTGGGAGAGTATCCTGTCAACTCCTGTCAAACTGCGAATGCCGTGAACTTGAGTCCGGGAGTGAGACTACGAGGGCTAAGCTCCGTGGTCGAGAGGGAAACAGCCCAGACCGTCAGCTAAGGTCCCTAAGAACAGGCTAAGTGGAAAAGGAAGTAGGATTGCACAGACACCCAGGAGGTTGGCTTAGAAGCAGCCACCCTTCAAAGAGTGCGTAACAGCTCACTGGTTGAGTGGTCCTGCGCCGACAACCCAGCGGGGCTAAAGCCTGTCACCGAAGCTACGGCATCTGCTATGCAGATGGGTAGGGGAGCGTTCTTATAGCAGTGAAGTCGAATCGTGAGGTTCGGTGGAGCTTTAAGAAGTGAGAATGTCGGCATGAGTAGCGCAAGATATGTGAGAAACATATCCACCGAAAACCCGAGGTTTCCTAAGCAAGGTTAATCCGCTTAGGGTTAGTCGGGCCTAAGCCGAGGCCGTGAGGCGTAGGCGATGGACAACAGGTTATTATTCCTGTACCGCTGTAGTGGAGGCAAAGGGGGGACGCGGGAGGTTAACTCGAGCATCCCCATTGGACATGGGGTGTCGCTCAACAGAGATGATGCCGGGGCAGGCAAATCCACCCTGGATATAGTTGAAGTTGAGAGGAAGTTGAGAAGAAATTCAGGACGATTCGAGTGACGCCATGCCGCCCAGAAAAGCCTCGTTGTCGTTGAAACTATTGCGCCCGTACCTAAACCGACTCTGGTGGGTTGGGGTGAAAGTCCCAAGGTGATCGAGATAACCCTCGTTAAGGAACTCGGCAATCTAGCCCCGTAACTTTGGAATAAGGGGTACCCTTCATGCGAAGGGTTACAATAAATGGGCCCAAGTGACTGTTTAACTAAAACATAGGTCTGTGCTAAAGCGTAAGCTGATGTATACAGGCTGATACCTGCCCAGTGCTGGAAGGTTAATGGGAGGAGTTAGCGCAAGCGAAGCCCCGAACGAAAGCCCCAGTGAACGGCGGCCGTAACTATAACGGTCCTAAGGTAGCGAAGTCCCTTGTCGGGTAAGTTCCGACCCGCACGAATGGTGTAACAACTTGGGCGCTGTCTTAACGAGGGACTCGGCGAAATTGAAATACCCGTGAAGATGCGGGTTTCCCGTCACAGGACAAAAAGACCCCGTGGAGCTTTACTGTATCTTGTCATTGAGTCTGGGTTCTGCATGTGTAGGATAGTTGGGAGACTATGAAGCCAGGGCGCCAGTTCTGGTGGAGTCAACGTTGAAATACCAATCTTGCTGAATTTAGCCTCTAACCTCGGAGCAAGCCGAGGGACAGTGGCTGGTGGGCAGTTTGACTGGGGCGGTCGCCTCCCAAAATGTAACGGAGGCGCCCAAAGGTCCCCTCAGGGTGGATGGAAATCACCCGTAGAGTGCATTGGCATAAGGGGGCTTGACTGCGAGACATACAAGTCGAGCAGGGACGAAAGTCGGGCAAAGTGATCCTACGGTACCGCGTGGAAGGGCCGTAGCTTAACGGATAAAAGCTACCCCGGGGATAACAGGCTTATCTTGCCCAAGAGTTCACATCGACGGCAAGGTTTGGCACCTCGATGTCGGCTCGTCGCATCC
>WRNG01000025.1 GCA_009776735.1 Dehalococcoidia bacterium
TCCTGATTATCAATTTGAAGCGCTTGCAAGATGTCTTTTGCCAAAAATACAAAAGTATTACGAAAGCGAAGAAGGTAAGAAAGCTTTAGAAAAGTATCGGGTAGAAAAAGCCAGCAAACCGTAAAATAGTATCCATATCCGCAGAAAAGGGCAGGGGTACCAGAAATACTCCTGCCCTTAATCTATTTCAAATCCTTAAAATACACCACTATTCCAAATCCACCATTGAACACGAATAGGTGGTTCGGATTAGTCGTGAATGGTGGGCGGTAGAGGATTTGAACCTCTGACTTCTTGCGTGTGAAGCAAGCGCTCTAACCACTGAGCTAACCGCCCGAAGTATTGTGATAGGTAAAATCGTTTGATGATTAACTAAGGTGAAATTATCTCGGAAAGGCGGGCACGAAGTTGATGATATTGTTCAATAGCTTGGCGCCCTTCTTCAGTAAGGCAAGCTCGTCCTCCTCCTGCTCCGCCAGTAACTTTTTCTACTAGCGGCGATGGAGCTAGCCTGTTCATGGTTTCAACCCATAACCATGCATTTCGATATGTAAGCCCCATTGATCTTGCGGCAGCGGCAATAGATCCGAGTTGCCCTAATCTTTCTAACAGAATGGCGCGTCCGCCACCTATATACAATTCTCCATCCTTCTCAATCCATATATCAGCTTGTATGGTATAACCTATCTTTGGGTGTCGACCAAAACGTGATGGTTTACGGCTTCCTTGGTTGGGCTTTACTATTTTATCCATATTGCTGTTCTCAAATTAATTTTGCTTGTAAAAATCTACTTCATAAATAAGAAAGAGTACTTTCACTACGTGATCAAGTTGCAGCGATTCCCTGTGTAGGAACACCGAAATAATCATCAACGCTATCAGCTAAGGTCAAGTCACCATCTTTTTCAATAATAAAGCGTAAAATTTTGTTTGATCTGGGATTGACTATATATACATACTCTCCAGAAGAATTAATTGCTATTTCTGTTGAATTATTGGAACCAGTGTAAAACCTTTTACCAAGGGTTAAGTGCCCATTATTTATCTGTAAGGAAGAAATAGTATCATTACCAAAATGCGTGATATAGGCATAGTTGCCATTGCTAACAATCCATCGTGGAGTAGGCTGTCCAAGCAAAAGAGCTTCTGTAATCGGTACGATGCCGTCTTTACTAATAGCGTAAGAAGAAACCGTGCTACTACTCGATTCAACGACTAAGAGGTTGTTCTTTTTATCAAAAGTAAAAGATGCGGGGCTCTTACCGCTTGTTGGCAAAGACATGTAATCTTTGGAAATAGTATCACGATTTAAGGTGTAAACCAACAAAAGACTATTGGTTTCATCACTGATAACAAGCCATTTGTTATTTGGCGAAATTCCAATCTGAGAATATGATGGACCGGGTGTCAGTGATATCACTGCTTTGTTTTTGTCAATGACTACTAATTCACCTTTTTTATTAATATTAAATCCCCTGACATTCGGTAATCCCTTGCGGTTTAAAACGAAAACTCTGCTTCCGGTGGAAGCTACACTGACTGGAAGTTGTCCAAGAGAGGATGATTTACTGGTAAAAGAAATTCCATTATTGGTTATCTTAAAAACACTTATTTCGTTAGAGCCTGCGTTTAATGCCACTAGCCATTTACGGTCCCCACTAACAATTAAAGAGCTCTGTGAACTTAGTGGGTTTATGCTGATTCCTGAACCATTTCCTTGGGTGGCAACTGAGGATGAGGCAACTAAAGCGCCATTATCGTTTATTATGAATGGGATAATTGAGTTACGATTGGCGTTCGTCATGACGAACGCACTTTTGGAAGAGTTGCCGCCACAGGAACAGGAAGTTGTCGCAAGCAACGGAAGCACTACCGCGCTTAAAGCGATGATGGTAGATTTATCTCTTGTGTTCATAAATAAACTCCTTGGATGTGAAGTGAATCGGACGCCTGTTTATTATATTATCATGGCAATTGCCACAATACAAACACCAAGGAGAATAAAATCAGCTCTTTTTATATACCAATCGCGCAAGAAGTATGCCTAGTTCCATAAGGAGAATCATTGGCACAGCCAGTACGGTTTGGGAATAGATATCCATTGTTGGAGAGATAACAGCAGCAAGAACGAAGGCCAGCAAAATCCACCATTTGCGACGTGAGGCCAGCCACTTTGGTGATACTATGCCTAGTTTTGCCATGCCCATTATTACCAAGGGAGTCTCAAATATTATGCCGCAAAATAAGAGTACTCTTGTCACGAGAGAAATATGTGAAGATATTTGAGGGTGAACCGGAGCAATATCTTCCATAAAGTGGTATAAGAAGTCCATCATTAAAGGCAGCGCAACAAAATAAGCGAATGCGACCCCAGCCAAGAATAAAAAAGTAATGGCGGGAATAATGGAAAAAATAAACCGCTTTTCTTTCCCCGTAAGCCCAGGGCCGACAAAGGCGAATAACTGATAAACTAAAAATGGCATGGCAACAATAATACCTGAGGTAAGACCGACTTGAAACCAAACCTGAACATTTTCAAGAGGAGTTATTGCTTGGAATTCAATGTCGGCAGGTGCAATATCCACCAGCAACCAAATAATTTTCTCTGCAAAGATCATTCCACCTATTAAACCGACAATGATTGAGGCACCGGAATACAGGATGCGTTTGCGTAGTTCTTTCAGGTGTTCAATCACCGTGGCGCGGCGTTCCTCTTGTTGTGAAACTACTGTCTCTTCAGCCATCTAATTGTACTCTCAAATGCTAACTACTGGGAGTAATATCTTTTTCGGCAGAGGGAATATGGGAAACTGAGGTAGGAATGGTTGCTTTTGGTGTTGAGATTGAGGGGGATATCGGTTCGGATTTTGGAGGTTCGATAGTTTCGGGAGATGGAGTGGCACTTGCCTCGGTTGTTTCGATGTCATTACTTCCCATATCGACGCTTGAGATAAGTTCCAAAGACAAATCTTCGGGAGGTACAAACTCAGGAACATTCTCTTCTTTTATAACTATGGCCTCGGAGATATCAGTAAAGCCTTTTCTAACCGCGTCACCGGCGTCCTTGGTGCTTTTGTGTAAGTCATCCGAAATTGTTTTGGCTTGAGTGTCGAAAGAGTTTTTAAGGTCATTGATATCTTTTTCGAAGGATTGTTTAATCTCTGAGAGGTCTTTTTTGACAGACGAAACACCGCTTTCTTCTTCATCTAATCCGATTGACTTTGTCAATTCATTGGTCACGCTGGAAGTAATACTCCTAACATTGCGTATGAATTTTCCCGCCTTGCGAGCATAATAAGGCAGTTTTTCTGGTCCCACCAGCACTAGGGCGATAATCATAATAAGGAGTAATTGCCCACCCCCTATACCGAGTCCGAATATATTCACTTCGCCATCTCTCTTATCAACATTGTATGGAACTCTACTGAAAGATATTTCACCATATGATTTTGTGTCATCCTGTGATGAAGTTGGTGGCTAAACACCAGAGATGTAGCTTCCGAAGAGCACTGTATAACAACCGAATCTAATACGAGAAACGAAAAAACTACAGCACTGGTCGCAGAACGTACAGAGTGAAGCTACCTAAAACACAAAACAACCTAACACAAATGCCATATCAAGCATGTTAGGTTGTTATTTAGAACTCTTCTTCGTCCTTAACCTTTTTCTTTGCCACCTTACGTTTTTTGGTAGGTGTCACCTCTTCCTCTTCCGTATCTTCTTCCTGAGACTTCTTAAAAGCACGGATAGACTTGCCTATCGAGGCACCGACCTGGGGCAATTTACCTAGGCCAAAGATCATGATGAATAGTATTAGAATTAACGCAATTTGCGGAGCCCCTATTTTCCCGAACATCCATATTCTCCTTTTTTGATGTAAGATTTCGGCTCAAACACCGGGATGCAATATCCCTAAAACCAACGAACCGCAGACGGGTACTAACCCCTCGACACCAATACAGTATCTCTTCTGCTTATTAACCTTAGCATCAACCCTTTGGAAATAGTGAGCGCACAATTAATATAAAACTTTTAGACCTCACAACAATTCAAGATAGCACGCTTTAACAATAGTGTCAACTGCCGCTGTCCTGTAAGTACGCGATTGGTTATTTATGAAGCTTAATCCCCCCATAGTTTGGGGAAAATATTAATTAATCCGACACCGGTATAAACGATGAAGAGGTATTTGGGATATTTTCCGGCGAAGAGGGCAGGCAAAAATTTTGACATTGGCATATGTGCCGCTCCGGCTGCCATCCCACCAATGTCAAAAGGGATGATTGGCTGGAAAGCAAGGAAGGCAATGGCCCAAGCTCCCCAGCGATGAATCCATTGTTCGATTCGATTCATGCTGATAAAATCGTCGGAGAATGCGATTTTACGCCCGGCATAGCCGGCGAAGTAGCCACTGATTTCACCGATTGTGCCACCCAATGCGGCAGCGAAAGCGGTTAGGGCTGGATTCCAACATTGTGCCACAGCAAGACAGACAGGGATAGCAACAGGCACGGGCGCGATGACGGTTAGGTTGGCAATAAGGGTGACCGCGAATACGATAAAATAAGCCAAAAAGGCGTAGTTATCAATAGGTAGGTTTACAGCATCAATCAGCTTCTGAAAAAAATATGACAGAATGAAACTCGCAAGGATTAAAAAAACAAGAACCCCCGCAAGTTTGATGATACGGAGCCAACGTTCAGATTTGGTTAAGCTCATTTCTATAACTAATTCTTGCGCAGAATCATGCTGATAGGTATAAGTATAAGCAGAAATCCAAGCGAAACACCGAAAACTCCGGAAACAAAACGTTGCTCCCGCAATGCCCAAATCCCGATAGAAATACAAGCACCTGCTATAACTAAAAGAAAAATATAACTAAAAATATCTTTACGTCTAATACTTACCTTAATCTTCATCAGTGCCTCCTTTCTCGTCAGTTTTAGATTGGAGAAAGAAATATACACAGTTTATAGCAATTGTGTTCATGCGGTCAATGTAGCAGTGTAATTTCATGTTTTGAAAGGGGGCGGTATTTGCCTGCGGGGAGGTCTCCGAGATGTAATTGCCCCTCACGAATTCGCATGAGTGATATCACTGAATAACCAAGAGTGGCGAACATCCGTCGTATTTGGCGTTTGCGCCCCTCGTGTAGCGTAATATAACAATCACTATCGGTCTGACCCCGTCTAACCTTTGATGGTGCGGTAAGCCCGTCACTGAGAAGTAAGCCATGTTCAAGTTGCTTTAAGTCGTTTGTAGTAAGAGAACGACTTAAGGATATTAAGTACTCTTTTTCTTTTTCAAAACGAGGATGAGTTAATTGGTATGTCAAATTGCCGTCATTAGTTATTATCAATAAACCACAACTATCGATATCAAGCCTTCCCACTGGATGAAGCCCGCTAGTACGAAGATTGGAAGGCAGAAAATCCATAATTGTGTGGCGTCCGCGAGCATCTTTGGTAGCACAAAGCACCCCAACAGGTTTGTTAAGCATGAAGTATAATGGACTGCCAATCGGGAAAACAACCTTTTTTCTGTCTAATAATAAGATATCTGTGGGGTGTGCCAGTTCCTGTTTAAAACTTGTCACAACAGTGTTATTGATTAAAACACGCCCGTCTTTGATGGCGGAAACCATCTCTCGGCGTGACCCACAGTTAGCGAGTACCAAAGCTTTCAGTGCCGTCAGTCTTTCCATCACGAACAAATCAAAGCGGTTATACTATTCCGGGAAAACTGTTGATTATGTTTAGCAGTGTCAAGGGGTGTCTGCCAAAGAGGTTTCCAAAGCGAAAGCCACCCCTACCACACTTGGACCTGTATGGGCGCCTAATACGAGCGATATTGCACTGGTGGGAAGCCATTTACACTTGAAAGAGTTTTCCAATGTTTTTTTAAGGAGCTCGGCACCTTCTGCGTTTTGCCCGTGTACTACTTGAGCTCGAATAACGCTTCCTGGTGTATGGTGGCGTTCGATGAGACCCGAAAAACGCTTGATAGCGTGACTAAAACTAAGAGATTGCCCTAATTGCTCATATTTGCCTTCCTGCTTTTCCACACCAATGATAGGTTTTATATTCAGCAAGGAAGCCATCAGCCCTTTAATATGGCTAATACGTCCGCCATGTATTAGATAGCGCAAATCTTTTAACGTGAACATGCAGTTGGCGGCATCACTTATTCGTTTTAACAGGGCTAAAACTTTGCTCTTGTCCCAACCCAGTTTTAGAGCGCGAGCGGCTGAGACAGCCTGCCAACCAGAAGTGACGGAAAGGGTTTTGGTGTCAAAGTGGGTAATCTGTGCTTGAGGAACAAGAGTGGCTCCCAGTTTAGCAGCATTAATCGTACCGCTCAGCCCGGAAGATACATGAACCGATAGTATTTCAGGGTCATTTTTAGCAAGATCTTGATATGCTTCGGCGAACACTCCTGGGGAAGGTTGTGATGTAATAGGGAAATCACTGCTCTGGCTGAGTAAAGAGTAAAAGTCTTCACGGGAAATATCTTTGCCTTCGCGATATGTCTTACCGCGAAGAGTAACACTTAGAGGAATTTGGTGTATTTGTAAATCTTTCATTTGTTGCGGAGAAAGACATAAATCTACTCCGCTATCAACAACTACTTGCATATTAATAAATCCTTTTGCTCGATAATTCTTACTTGTTAAGACATATGTCTGGAAAGACAAATTCACTGAAATCAGTAAAATCACGAAAGCCCAAGTCGTGGAAACAAATTTTCACCACATCGGTGAGCGAGAATACAGTGATGCTGACAATTCCGGAGGTCTGGTTTCTAGGTTCTTAACAGAATGCGTAAATCATTCTCCTGATAACCAATTACACAATGGTTATTGTCAATTACCGTTGTAGGGAAGGAGCGTTTTGGGTTCCATCGTTCCATATCGGCAATAATATCCCTCCTCGCATCATCAGCCAGAAGGTCGGCATCTTCATAAAAGTATTCCATCTCCAACTCTGCCATCAGATTTTTGACCTTTTGGCACTTTGGGCACGTGCTGAGGGTATAAAGCATAATATGAGGACCTTTCTTTCCCTGTACATGTATTGCCATGATCCACCTCCGCCGTTGTTTGCTTCATTATAGCCGCATTGTAATTGTAATGCTAGCTTTTGCATTGGGCAACCTCTGAAAGTCTTTTCATGTTATCAGTAGGGGGTATCAATTATGTGTCTATCGATGCCATAAAAAGTATTGGATTTGCCAGGATGCTGAGGTTGCTTTTACCTTAAGCGTAGAACTCCGTTAATGGAAATTTAAATTGGTTTAACAGCTAAATAAATAACGATGAAATGCAATGCTGCTCCGACCATAATCAGCAGGTGAAATATCTCATGAAAGCCAAAAACTCCCGGAAGAGGATTAGGTTTTTTTATGGCATAGAATATTGCACCAAGACTGTAGGATGCCCCACCGCCCAAAAGGAGAGAAAAATCGAAGCGAGGCATGATATGTATTAACTCCACGATAGGAATAAGTGCTAGCCAACCCATAAGAAGGTATAGAACGGTTGAAAAAATACGTGGTGCTTTGATAAAAAAAACTTTGAGAAGGATTCCGCAAACCACAAAACTCCAAACAGTGATAATTATACTCCATCGCCATGCCCCAGTAAGGTAAATGTAGCAGAGAGGCGAATAGCTGCCGGCAATCATAAAAAAAATGGCAATATGATCAAGTTTTCGCCAGATTCCGGTGGCATTATCCTGATTTTTTGTGGCGTGATAAAGTGCGCTGAAAGCAAACATGCTACACATAGAAATACTGTAGACCAACGAAACAAGGATCAAGTCAGGTGTATTCTTGGTCTTTATAATCAAAAAGAGCAAACCAAGTATCGCAGCAATTAACCCTGTTAAATGAGAATAAAAAGAAACTGTTTCAGAGCGTTTGATAGATAACAACGGCAACTCCAAGCAAATAAGGTTGCTAAGTATAGCTATTAATGTCCGTTGTAGCAACGACTCGACCAAGAATATTGTTGACAGGTTGATATTGTCATATGTACCATGGAACACATGTCGGAAAACATTGTTAGAAAGCCAGAGTTTCTTTTACCAAAGACGGAGAGCGAACCCAAGGTGTGGGGAGCGTGGGTTACAATTGGAATAGGTTTGGCCGTTGGTGTAATATCGTTTTTGGTCATCCCATTCATTCTGGTTCTGGTGCTTTCCCTCTTAAGTAGTATCTTAAGCCCTATAATAAATACCAAGGCTTTCTTGGATAATGGTCTTATGCCCTTGGCCTCAATTGCCACTGGGGTATACGGAGTTGGATATATTTATTTCTTTGTGCGATTGAATGGTAATTATAAGATTGCTGATTATATCGGGTTGCGGAATTTCAATTGGAGAATGGTGCTCCAAGCGTTTGTGGTATTTATCATCGCAGTTTTTTTGAACAGTGTTTTTGCTATGCTCTGGTTTTATTTTCTTGGCTTTCCCGAAAGCGAATCAAACACAGGGCTTTCGGGTTGGTTGCCGTTGCTGTGGATTGCGGTGGCAGTGGTTGCTCCGATATTCGAAGAAGTTCTTTTTAGAGGATTCATTTTTGTTGGCTTACAGCGTTCTCGTATTGGCATAGTGGGAACCATCATTTTTACTTCGCTAATATGGGCAATGCTTCATCCGTATGATTTGTTTGGCATATTATCAATTGTGCTATTGGGTATTGTGTTCGGGGTGGCGCGTTATCTTACCCGTTCGTTGTGGTGTACGATTCTTGTGCATATCATGTGGAATGTATGGGCATTAGTTTCAACGATGTTGGATTTTGGTATGATGAAACCATAAGACTTCATTGGTACCAACTGTAAAGCAAGCCTGATTTTGAGTGTTTACATTCCGCTTTACCGTGGCGATTGCTAAAAGTGTGGAAACAAAGAAATTGTTAGGTAAGCTAAATTGATTTTCTGTTGCAATCGGAAGTTTTGGCTCGTGATAGCTGAATACGTTTGAGCATCATTAACAGGAGTAAGGCTATAGGATAAAAAACTATAGGCCCAAAATCTCTGCTCAATAGAGTGGCAATAACGACAGTAACTACGCCGACAATTGTGGAAAAAGTTGTGCGCCGAGTAATAGCTACAACCAATGCTGCTACTGCTAACCCGCAACCTAATTGCCATAGTAACAATCCTGCTAACGCTCCGGTCATTGATGTTGCCCCTTGCCCACCTTTGAATTTGAGGAAAATAGACCAATTATGTCCTATCATAGCCGCTACGCCGGAAAGCATGGCAATTATTTCGGAGTGGGTAATTGTTATAGCGAGTTTGACTGCTCCCGCAGCCAGCAGAATATCCATAATGACGGAAAGAATATAAGGGAACATCCCTAAGCGGTAGTACACGGAGGCAGGGCTTATGCGCCCGTCGGCGTCTGAGCGAATGCTGACTTTACCAATCAAAAGAGTAACAACCCAAGCAGACGCTATTGAACCTAACAAATAACCTGCCACAATGCATAAAGTGTTTGTCATAGCATTTCTTATAAGTATGGCATAGAAACAAGCGGAATCAGGATGTAGTTACTCCTTTAGCGGGATTCCCTTGCTGTCAGTGGCCACAGAGCCGGTTAGGATTAATATGCCATCAATAAACGGCCAGATAAAGCCCAGCCCACAGGTTAAGAGAGAAACAAGTAATTGCGCAACTGCAATGCCGGTATATCCCAAATAGAACCGCCCAATACCAAAAAAACCTACAAAAATTTGCAACAAACCAGCCACTAACCTTGATTTTTGATCAAGATACATTGGTGGATGATGATTGGGGTTTGTGTGATATTGATATGTGCCTTGTGGGCTTTCAAAACCAGAATGGGAATGTTCTTGAGAAGAAGGTGGCGTATTGCCTTGTGAGTACTCTGAAGTGTCTTGCCCGCCGGATGCCGGTTGATTGTGTTGGAACATGTTCCTAGTTCCACAAAACGTGCAAAAACTAGCTGACTGTTCCATTTGGGAACCGCAATTAGTACAGAACATTTTTCTCCCTCTTCCGACAAAAACGGATATATTCCTGTTTCACCATGGTATAGATTGAACAATAGTGAGCCGACACCTTGTCACTCGACAATCTATGGAGCTGAGGGGACTTGAACCCCTGACCCCCTGAATGCAAATCAGATGCTCTCCCAACTGAGCTACAGCCCCGTGAACTACATTATAGCAACCCATCTCTAAATGTAGCAATTGAGTCATCGGCTTTATTGAGCATTTACCGCCAAAGTTCGTCGATATCTTTTTCCAAAGTCGTACTGTCTGACGTTGCGGATAAGTAGTTTTTATAGGAATCTCCGGAGCCGTACTCACGGGGACTAAAAGTCATGGGCATGGGTACTGAATGTCCAAAAATGAGAGCTTGTTGTTTGGATGCCAATTTGGCAAGAACACCTTTAAGCCCGCTTTTCCCTGAAATACCGGCCAAAACACTATCAATGTCACGTTCATTATCAAGCAAACAAGTAATCTTGGTGCCCAATTGGCTCATTATTTCATGATCAATTCCGGATGGTCGTTGGTCAATAACAAGCAGAGTACAGTTGAATTTTCGCATCTCGCGGGCAATGGTGCCGAAAATAGTTTGCGAAGCCACTTCGGAGTTGAGGAATTTATGCGCTTCCTCAATTGTTATTACTAAAGGTTTGGGAGGAGTACTGTTATCAGCCATTGATTTCTCAGTTCGCTCTCGATATTTGTCATAAATACGTCGTGTTAACAGATTGGCAACTAAGATGTAAGCGGTGATATCAGAAAAGCGACCGAATTCCAACACCACATGAATATCGTTTTCAAGGCGGTTTAAAATTTGCTCAACTGCTCGTTGTTCGGCATGTGGATGAATAAATGATAGGCGTGTAAGAGTCAGCAATCCTCTTTTGAGTGATTGGAAACTACTCTCATGAATACCAAGCTCTTTTAGTAGTGTCTCGCCACTATCGCTGTTGTCCATATCGAGTGTTTTTTTAATCCAATCGCGACGAAAGCGTTTATTAAGAGCAAAAGACGCTTCAACTGCTAAATCGGTGAGATTAAGCGGTTGGCGCAGCAATGCGATGTCCTCCGGCTCGATTTCTTCATAGCCAATCTTGACGGTGAAATCAGGAGCTACTTGTCTCATAGCTGCGTTTTCCTCATCAAGGGTGAAAATAGCGACTTTGGAAGGGAACAGTTGTTTTAAAGCTTTTACATCGTGACCTTTTTCATTGCGGCTTTTCCACCCGTATTCCGAGTGCATATCAAACACCAAGTTTACAGCCGCGCTTTTTTGCAGGATCCCTATCAAAAGCATACGGGTAAGGAAAGTTTTCCCGGTACCGCTTTTACCGAATATGCCATTGGAACGAGTAACAAATTCGGGCAAATTTAAACACAGTTTAGTTTCCATATCCAGAGGATTGCCTATCCAAAAGTTCTTGCCGTCTTCTTTGCCGAACACTAATTCAATATCGGTATCGGATGATACGCCTACAGGCGAAAAATGGCTGGGGATGGTTTTCACCGGTTGAGGATTGCCTTGAGCGGGGGTGGCAGTTCCCCCTATCGTTAAATATGGCATTACGGTTACCACCCCATAGGCTGAGGTTCCGGAAAGCACTTCGGCACTGAAACTGTCATCTGCCGATGGGGGGAAAGAAGCTATTCTTTGGTCGCTGGAATCTAGTTTGACATCCGTTATCATGCCTAAAAATCGTAATTTTTGCCCTTCGATGGTGACATATTGACCGACGACGATATTTTCTATCGATGAATTGATGTCCAAACGTATAGCCACTCCTTCGTTGAGCGAGCCAGAAACAACAATTCCCAGCCTGTCTGTAGTATTCATAGCCGTATTTTCTCCAATATTGTCTTGAGTCTGGCATAATTTTGACCGAGAAGGATAGCCAGTTCTTTTCCTGCTTTGACCATAAAACTGCGAGAGTCCTCATGTGAGGAGCATAAACCTCGGAGTACCGCAGTAATTAGTTCATCTGCCGGGGTGTCCAATTCGGCATTGACCAAAAGGGATAGAAATCCAAGAGAATGGCTGAAACTGAGGAGTTCCTCAGAGTTACAAGAGTACACGAATCCGTGGATGCGAGCTGGGCGAGGAGGAAGGAAGTGTTTAATGCTACCATGGTTGTTGTGTCCTACCACTAACGCGGAGAATTCGCTACACAATAGTTTTGATAATTGAGGATGGGTGTGGAAAAGAGATTCTTCTGATTGTTCATTTTGTCCGCGGGCGATTGGTTTGCGACCAGGTTCAAGTCCCATGGTTGATGCTTGGCATACTACCGCGAAGATTTCGTTATTACTTTCAAGTGTTTTTACTAGTGTTCCAAACGATGGCAGGGCGTAAAGTTTATAACACTGAGCCTTGAAGAAGCCGGTGGAGGCTTCGACAATTTCTCCCAAACGTGAATGTTTTATTTCGTCCATGCATATCCTCTTGCCTAAATTTTGCCTTACACAAAAATCATAGCCATCTTGTTTTCTTGGTGCGGCTTTTGGCAGAATAAGTGTAATCCATTTGTTCCCCTGTTATCCAATCCGCTAAAAGGTGCTGAAAGCTTTCTTTATCAACAGAATTGACTACGGCTTGCTCATGCGCTTCAGAGAGGGCAATTGGGTAGGCGCCGCCTCTTTTGCATTGGTCAACTAACAAAGTGTGGGTTAAATTAAGCAAATGGGGGGCTTTGGCAATCCACAGAGGAATTTCGACCCGCGCGATTTCATCCTCTATTCTCAGGTAGAAGAAATGGATAAGGTGTTCTTCGTATTTCTCGGTAACCATTTTGGCTTGACTAAAAAAGACCGCTGAACGTTCCCCATCAGCTAAATGGTTGAGAAACAGGTCGCGATCTAGGACTCCCGCAATGGTATTGCAGGGGCGATTTCCCAGAAGTTTGTCTCGGCAGTGTTTACGGCAATCCGCATATTCAAACGGGCATAATTCCATGCGTAACAGATTTACTACGTCCGTTGAGCGAGGATAACTGATATAGCTGGCAAGTGCCAGTGGCTGTTTTTGTGAGAGGTGTTTTATTACACTGAGGTCTTGTAAAAATCCTTTATTCAAAAGTTCTTCAACCACGAATTTGGGATATTCCTTGCTGGCGAGGTCCCAAAGAATCAGTGAACCGTCAACGATGGCGAGAGCTGGTTTGGAAGACGGTAGCCCTTGCGCCAATTCTCTTAAATGGCGGAATTCATCAACTGAGCGTCTGATTCCCAGCAGTTCCCCTTTAACTACCTGCTCATGGTATCCGTCGGAAATCACGATACTATTGTCATCTGCGCACAGTTTTGGCAGGCTTTCCAGTTTGGCGTTCGATTCATGCCCATAGTCTATTTGGACACGACCGATATTGATTAAGTAGCAATATGCCGATTGATGGCGGTCAACGTCAATTTGTGAACCATCGGTGGCAATAATACTGAAATCAAGTGGGGTGGGAATAGGGGGTTGACGCAGTGGAAGAGGCTCAACCGGGCCAGCAATTAGAAACGAGGCGGTGTTTTGGCTCCCAACAGCTTTTGCTTGAAGCCTTGAAAAGTCGTGGGTATTATCATTGAGTAGTCTGAGTGCCAGTGCCAGTCGCTCTTGCCGCTCTTGCTGGCTTGTTTTGAGTTGATCCACGATGGTTTTTATTTGAATGGCAACCTGGCTTAGATCAAGCATATTTTATCCTTTTAAATTTGAATCAAGTACAATCCACCGAAAATAGTGACTCATAAAATGCTAGGGGTTGGATCCCAAACTTGGGCAGGCCATTAGTTTCCTTGCGTATTCAAGCCCCTGCTCACGTGTCTCAAACTCGCCCGCAACTTGCGCTTCATTTAATTCTTCAAGTATTCTCCCCAACTCTTTTCCAGGTTTTATTCCCAATTCTTTTTGTATGATTGTGCCGTTTAGAATGTTGGGAAGTTGAGGAAGATTGTGGTTGTTGGAATAATCCCGCATAATAAAGCGGACATCCTCAAGATGCCTATCCCAGTCTTTTATTTCCAGATTTGGTCCGCGTGTAGCCAGATGGTCTGCCAGACTGAAATACAAAGTGGCTATGCCGGCTTCCTCCAGGTCGCGACGATAGCGGTAAATTGCACGGCGAGTGGGCAGAGCCCCGTTTTCTGACATTTGGACTGGGCGCAAATGGTGGCGCACGATGTTTTGCATGAATTTAATCTCTCTCTGACTGAAACGTAACCTTTCCAATATGGAAATAACAACCTCCGCTCCTTTTTGAGGATGCCCGTAGAAGCGAATTCTACCGGTCTTGTTTATTATGCGTGTCTGAGGTTTCGCGATGTCATGCAGCAATGCAGCCAGTTTGCACAAAGAGCGACGTGTTGATGGAGCGCTAACTGCCTCGGCAAAGTACGCTTGAGTTGACTCATCCCAAGGTATATTTTGTGGATTGGGAACTTGGTAATAATTCCAAGCCCCGTAATGAAGAAGGTAATCCAAAGCGGTAACGGATTGAACCGAGTGTTGAAAAACATCCCAAGTGTGTTCGGGAGATTGTTCAAGACCGACAGACGGGAGCAGTTCGGGGATAATGGTTGTGAGTAAACCCAGACGAATTAAAAGGTCCAATGCGGCGCCAGTGTTGCATAGGGCAAATATTCGTAACAACTCATCTCTTATTCGCTCGGCTGCGACAGTTTTAATTAGTGCTTGTTCGCACTGCATTTTAGCGTAAGTCTGTGGCTCTATGTCAAAACCAAGTTCTCCGGCAAGACGCACTCCGCGTAAAAGGCGTATCGGGTCAGCGGCGAAAGCAAGCGGTGAAACCATGCGGATAATCTTGTTTTTAATGTCTTCAAGCCCTGTGGAGTTATCCAGCACCGTGGCGGTGAGAACATCATTTTGCAAAATAATTTCTGACAAATTAATAGCAAAGGCGTTGATGCTGAAATCCCTACGCAACATATCCTGCTCCAACTGCCCTTGCATGGTGGCAAGGTCAATTTGCCAATTGCCATCATAGCGTGGGAGTAAACGAACAACTCGGTTGACGTCATCCAGTACGACAAAATGCGCCGTGAGTGCCTCTGCCAGTTTTGTGCCAATGACTAAGGCATCTTCACGAACAACAATGTCCAGGTCGTATTTGGGAATCCCAAGCATTATGTTGCGTACAAACCCGCCCATGATATAAGACTCAATATCGCGTTGAGAGAGTTGTGTTTTAAGAATTGTTATAGCAGTGGCTATTGTGGGTTCCAGGATGGTACTTGTTGGAATGCTTTGCATACTTTCAGCATAGATGAAAAGGAGAGTTGTTGGCAAGAACACGCATTGCATCAAAAATAATAGCACCGAAAAGTGAATCGTTGCATCAAAAATAAATAGCACCCAAAATCTGCCTGATTAGGATAAAAAATCCGGAGGGCAGACAGTGAAAAAAGTCACAATGGCAACAAGAAGAGAAATTATTGCCAGAAGTAGAATTAAGTATCGAAAATCATCCAAAACAGGTAA
>WRNG01000026.1 GCA_009776735.1 Dehalococcoidia bacterium
TGCCTGCCTGCCTGCCTGCCTGCCTGCCTGCCTGCCTGCCTGCCTGCCTGCCTGCCTGCCTGCCTGCCTGCCTGCCTGCCTAGTAATTGTATCTGTACTCATGGGTTTGTCAAGTTCTCCACAGGCTATATGATAAGCCAACGCAAGCTTGCTTTGCAAACAACACGCTGAGTTGCCATATGCAAGAATAGCATATCTGCCAGATTTAGCCACAACACTTAACAACTTCGCATTCTTACATAATATAGCCAGAAAACACGAAGAAGCTAAGAAGGAATATTCGGAAGCATTATGTATCCACCGTTCACTTGGCTTAATGTATTTTTGTTTCCTTATAACGTATTAAGGATTGGCGGAGAGATAGGGACTACCATTACGACCCACGAAAGCACTTATACAAGCGGTTTATCATTGCCAAGGATTAATCAAAAACATCATTAGCATAATATGCTTCATGCAATAATGTGCCTAATTAATAATTCGCTGCCCTCCTTTTTTTTGCCAGCGAAATATTTCAATTTATATTTTTCAGGAGACAATTCAAAGTATAATTCTCTTATGAGTTCGCAATCATCGTATGTCATAACCCAGTTGATACCTCTTAACTCTTTGAATATTATCCTTTGCAATTCAATATGGTCATGGGTCTTATAAAAATTAGTATATAAAGCTTTTCCCTTTTCGACATATGGGGGGTCTAAATAAACAAACAGTTTTTCTTTGCACTCTAAAATTACATCTTTTATAAAAGCACATGCGTCTAAATTGTAAATCTGAACATTGTTCCTATACCTTGCTATTTCCGAAATACTCTCAATCAGGGTATCTTTTGAAAATCTACAATCAATTTTATACTGTCCGCTTTGAGATACACCTCCAATAGGTCCGCCATTCAAAACCCCAGAATAATTGCTCCGATTCAAAAAGAAAAAGGAGAAGCCGACCTCTAAAATATTGTGCTCTCTGAAATTGGAATAGATTGTTTTTTGCGCTCTCCACGTTTCGAGATTTACTGGTGTACTATTAATCAATTTTATAAAACTTTCTGTATCATAGAACAATGATTGCCAAAAGGCATAGATGTGATAATCAACGTCATTAATAATATAATTTGCGAACAAGTTGTCATGCATAGCTTTGAGCCCTGCTCCAAATCCGCCTGCATATGGCTCAGCATAAATGCTATTACTTAAAGCATGCTGTTCTATGATATCTTTAATTACCGGATACAACTTTGCTTTTCCTCCAGGGTACCGTAAAACGGAAGCTTTCATAAGTTAATCAGCGCATTAGAGTACATTATTAATGACGAGATTGTTTTCTGAGCCTTTTCTTTTAGGTTAACAATTTCAATAGTTTTGTGGCTGCTGTGTGCCCCCAAATTTAAGGTAGCTGCCAGTGATTTAGCATCAAATTGACTGAAGAAATTTTCAGTGTCATGAAAGCGACAATAGCCTGGGAATTTTGAGCATATCTTCGAGATACAATCTTTGTTGAAAAGACTAGCAGTCGCATTCAAATTATTCTCAAGACTACTGTTTTTTGTGTCAATGTATTTCTTCTCGTCGAGTATTGTTAAAACTAATTCTATCAATGAGCGAAGACTCGCAGTGATTAAGCAAGGGAATTCTTTTAGGTTGAGACTATTAACCTCGTTTATCATATCGTTAACAATCGGAGAAATATTTATTTGGACATGGGAAGAAAAAACGAGTAGTTTTTCATCCAGTTTTTTACCTGTTAACGGAATGGAGTTACTCCTGACAGTAACTCTTTGAACTGTTGCTACTTGCTTGCCTAGATTATCGAATTGAAAGGAAATATCAAATTCTCCTTCTGCGTTTTCAGTTGTAAACACTCCATTTTCAATGATAGCGGAACCTAAGGCAACGCATTTCAACGTATGCTTCATGTCTTGACGACGTGAATTAAATGCACGTAGCACAACATTACTCAAGTTTAGAGAATTACCACAAGCAATAATTAATGACTTTTCATCAAACATTACATCTGGCTCTTGTAATTGTTGCACTAGGACATCCGTTACGACACGTACCCCTCTGTAGCCAATGCCAATTTTCCACAGGCCGATAGTCTTGGTATCAATTTTCTTGGAGGGCTTTCCTTGCGGTGTAAAAAAGTCAAAACTTAAATCTTCCATACGATAGTCGATAAGCCCTTGGCTTCTTGAGTGAATCACTATTTCAAGCATTGAGTAATCGAACAATTCATCTTCAAAGAGTTTTGCATGCTTTGCAAATATAATGAATTCTGCTTGTCCACGTTTCCGCTCCATACACCACTCGCAAAAGTTGCGGATTGGCTTTATGGAGTCATCTTCACCGCCAGCATCAATAATGTTGAATTCTCTGGAAAATGACTTGAAGCCTTTTTCCCCTCTGTATGCTAGTAGTTCAGTTTGTGCGTTAATAATATTCTTTTTATTACTTGAATTCAGTTCTAAAATCCCAAAAGTTTCCCTTAATAGCTTTGAACCAAACAACCTATCTAAATCGGTATATGGAATGAGGAACTCACTTTTTCTCTTTATTTCTAAAACAGATGCAACATTAAAAGCATGAGGGTATTTGATTGGTTTATTTCGTTTAGATAGTGACACATCTCTTTGGTATGAATCCCACGCTATCACTCCGACACCTAATTGTTCGCCACCATGGGTTTTATCCATTAGCCTTAACGCTTCTTCTTCATCTGTTACATAAACATCTACGAAATCCAAAAAAGACAAATCATTGTTTCCCACCAAATTGGATATCTTACCTCTCAAATTTTGGCTGTCAATTAGGCTTGGGTTTCTTAAAAACTTTATGCAACTAATACGGCGATTTCCATCATATACACAAAAATTACTATCTTTTTCGACTACAGTTGGTAAGACATTTCCCATTAGCCCTTTCTCATTCAAAATATCTTGGGCTAGATTATGCATTTTTTCTTCACCGACAACATCGATTAAAACATTGATGATATCTCTTTCAGACATATTGGTTGTGTCTGAAATTTGCAACCCATGTCTGGGATTATCAGACCATATCTTTAGAGTGTCGACACTCTTTGTTTCTTTGCTTTTCATATAACTTCCTTTAGTCGATTGTCACTATGTCGTTACTTTAATATCATACGTTAGAATAGCACAAAACTACGGGATTTCATAAAAGATTTGGTTATATTTGAGCGGGTTTGGGGCTGCTCTGCCCCAACAAGTTTTCAAGTGGTGGATATCCACTTGAATTGCTTGCCAATTGTATGTTTGTGTTCAAACATGCCCTGCTTGCCGACTTTGTGCTCATGCCTAAGACTTTTAATAATGAATTTGAGCGAAAAGACGAATACGAAAGGAAACTTTCTAATAAATTTGCTAAAATACCGATAGGTGGTAGCATATATAGCAAGTAAGCTAGAAAGAGAAATTTATGAGTAGTCAACGAGATACAACAGAGTGTATTCATACGGATAAAATCAAGACAAAAGAAAGCAAAGAACGCTTTCTCGGGATTAAACGAAGTCTTATTACAGAGGCTATTGAGTTTCCATTGGGTACAGTGGCAAAGCCAAAGCAAACACTGGTTAACGAAATTGATAGTATTGATGCATTTTTTGTTAAGCCTGGCAAAGAAGCTAGCCGTAAAATCCCGAACACCTATGACATGTATCCATTAGTTATTTACAATCAAAAAGAAGTAACAGGAAGGTTTTCGTTTGAAGATATTTGGGAATATTTGCTCAAAATATTTCTAATCCACAAGGGCACTTTTGCAAAGGTATTAGTACTTTTATATCGATTATGCTTCTATCACGACCATGTCTATAAGAATAGTAAATGGCGCTATGCGCCGTCGAAGCAAGTTTGTGAACTAATCCACAATTTAGATAATCTAGTGCTAAAAGATGGATTTAGAGACAAATTCAATGAACAAGAACCGCTGACAATAATGCAATTGCTGTTGTTTGTGGACCTTTTATCATGGAACGAGGATGTAAAGTACCATGCAACAAAGGGTAAACCCTATTTCAACAACTATAGCAACAGCAAAACCGGCAGAACTAATACTATTCTTTCGCTCGTGAGTGCTCCTCTGCTTATTTCCGAATTTATTGAAGATATTGTGGATAAAACAAAATCTGGCGGTATAATAAATGTGAGGCTAATCACAAGTGTGATTCAAAAATTCACTCGAAGTCGTGGGATTTGCATTATGAGTGATAAAGAATTGCAAACAGCACTTAAGCCATATCTAAAGGGATAGAGTTATGCAAATGCCAATAAATCAAGTGTTTAATGAAGATGTAATGTCTACCCTTAAACGCTTGCCAGATAACTCAGTAGATATGATATTTGGTGACCCCGACTATAATGTGGGAATCAACTACAATGGAGCTAAATATACTCAAGAATGGAACACTTATATAGATTGGTATGTTGAATTAACTCGCGAGTGTATGAGAGTTCTAAAGCATGATGGTAATCTGTTCACTATCAATTATCCAAAGCAGAACGCCTATTTGAGAGTTAAATATCTTGATGATGCATCTGTCAACGTTTATGAGTATGTATGGGTATACAATACGAATGTCGGGCATTCGCCCAAGAAGTTTACAACAGCACACCGTACTATCCTGCACGCAGTAAAATCAAAAGACCACAAGTTTTTTAAGAATAACGTAGCTGAGCCGTACCAAAACCCGAACGATAGACGTATCAAACAAAAGATAGCTGATGGTTCAAAGGGTAGAATGCCGTATTCTTGGATGTATTTTGACCTCGTAAAAAATGTGTCAAAAGATAAAACATTCCACGCCTGTCAGCTCCCTAGAGGTTTAGTTGAAACACTCATAAGGGCAACTACTGAAGAATCAGATTTAGTACAAATTTTGTTTGGTGGAAGCGGGAATGAAATCATGCTCTGCAAGGAGCTTAAACGGAGTTTTATTGGTTCTGAAATGCATAAACCCTACTATGACTTAATTCTTGATCGCCTGAACAACAATGGGCGCATCAAGCCAGAGTATAGATGTCTAAATACTTCAATAAAATACGGTGACTCTGTAGAATACGTAGGGGATTGTGAAGTTTCACTAGAAGGAACCAGTGTGTTCGAACCAAACAGGCAAGCAGTCTTGTTTTAGAATGCGCTACCATTTGTGCTAGATGATGTGAGGACGGCAACAATACATAAATATCACACAGCTTCCTTGTTTGAGTATATACTTTGATACTTGTTTTAGTAATTTTAGTGCTCATCTTATTTGTTGCGTACGTTGCAAACAGGCGAAAAACTCTTAAAAAATACTGGCAAACCGAGTATTTTGCCGTCACAAAACAACCGTATGATAGAATGCGACGTAACGCAGGACTGAATGGAGAATACTCAATATATAAGTCCCTTTCCCGTCTTGAAGGAAATAGAAAATTTCTATTCAATTGTTATTTACCAAAAAGAGATGGTACCACATCTGAAATTGATTTACTCCTGCTTCATACATCTGGAATCTATGTCATTGAATCAAAAAACTACAGCGGTTGGATATTTGGGAGAGAGTCTCAAGCCATTTGGACACAAAGATTTCGTAACGGTCATAAAGAACGATTTTATAATCCAATGATGCAAAACAACAGTCATATTATCTGGTTAAAAAGACTTTTACCAGAAGTCCCAGAAATGGCTTTTCGTTCTATTGTTGTATTTAGTGATCATTGTAGCCTGAAAACAGATTTATCCTCTAAAAACCATAAAGTAGTTCATTGCTGTGATGTATTTGAGGCGGTCTCTTCAACCGCTGAACAGAACGTACTCACAAATGCAGGGGTAAATGCCATCTTCCATAAGCTGTATAAGTTTTCTCAGGTATCTGAAATAACACGTTTTTCACATTCTACTCAGGTACTGGCTGATAAAGAAATGGGTTGAAAGACATTGAAAATACTTGTGCAACAACCACGCAAGCAGGGCAAATAGCTAGCTATTTGCATAATTTGCAAGCAATGCGAGTGTGTTCACACTCACTCAATTTTGATGTTTTTCCTTGTCGGAAAACCAGTCAAAACCTGCTTGTTGGGGCTCGCCCCAAACCCCATTCACTTCGAGCCAACTTGTCCCGAAGTGGCGGCATAAATGCCTTGTTTCTCCTAATATCCAATTCCAAGTAAAACTTGATTCATTCTGCATTCCATCGTATTCTGTGAACAGGCAAATGATAAGCCGTTCTGTATAAACCGTGCTTTTGTGAATAAAAGGAGGATTCACAGTGAATAAAGTACGAAGTATTACGGCAACAATATACGCCGCAATCTATTTACGTCTAAGCAGGGACGACCAGAACGGAAACACAGAAAGCATGAGCATTCAAAACCAAAGAGATATGCTCATCAGTTATTGTGATGAAAGAGGATGGAAAATCTACGACATCTATGTGGACGATGGCTTTACCGGAACTAACTTTGACCGACCGGACTTCCAGAGAATGATATCAGATATCAAAGCAGGCAATATCAACGTAGTCTTGACCAAAGACTTATCACGGCTTGGCAGGAACTATATCTTAACCGGACAGTATACCGACTTCTTCTTCCCTGAGCATGGAGTGAGGTATTTGGCAGTCAATGACAGCTACGACAGTGACAAGGAAGACAACGATATCGCTCCCTTCAGGAACGTACTTAATGAGATGTTCGCTAGGGATATTTCGAGGAAGGTGCGCTCTGTCAGAGTTACCAGTGCCAAGCAAGGTAAGTTTATGGGAAGCAAGCCACCATATGGTTACATGAAGTCATCGGAAAACAAGCATCAATTGATAGTTGATGCTCCGGCGGCTGAAGTGGTTAGGCGATTGTTCCGAGAGTACTTGAGTGGCGACAGCGCTAGAAACATCGCCGCCAAACTCAATGCCGATGGTATTGATACACCGGCTACCTACTACTTCAAGCAAACAGGCAAAAGGGCTACACAGACTAATAACTGTCAGCGCTGGGGAAGTTCCACCATCATGCAGCTTCTGCGAAACCAAGTCTACATCGGCCACATGGTACAAGGGAAACGTAAAGTATCTTCTTTCAAAACTAAGAAAAGAGTCTTCACCGGTAAAGATGATTGGATAACAGTTCAAAACACTCATGAGCCAATCATTGAAAATGCTGATTGGGAAGATGCTCAAAGAAGACTCACTAAAGCCAAGAACTTTGCGTCAAATCACACCATCAAGAAATCCAATAGCATTGACGAAGTAAACCTGTTCTCCGGCATTATCCGATGTGCTGACTGTGGAGCGGCTATGGTATTCAACCATAGAGAGCGTAAGAGAAAAGCTGCGAAGAGCTATTATCGTTGCAGTCGGTATGTAAACAATGGAAGCAATGCTTGTACTGCCCATTCTATAGAGACACAGGCACTGGCAAGTGTCATTCTGCAAGAAATCCAGAACTACGCCAGAACAGTGACACAGGGCGAGACAGAGCTATTCAGTAAGCTTTTGGCACTCTCTGGTGAGAACGCTGAAAATGAAGCTAAAATGACTGAGAAAACACTTCATGCTACCGAAAGCCGCATATCTTTCATCGAAACTGCCGGTAAGCAACTCTTTGAGGAGAAAGTAAACGGTAATGTACCTGATGCCATGTTCAAAAAGATGATGGCTGAGTATCAACTTGAAATCGAACAGTTGACTGAAAAAGTATCTGAACTTCGCAAACAAATTCAGGATACCAGAAACAGCAAAGCTGATGTGCAACGCTGGATGAACTTGGTAAAAGAATGCTCAACAATCAAAAAACTGGACAGGGCAACGGCATATCAGCTTATTGACTGTGTGAGTGTTAAAGAACAAAGTGATGGATACGGAGTTCGAACCCAGAAAATCAGTGTAAAGTACAACTACATAGGCAATTTATGCCTAAACTAAACTCTCCGGAAACAAAAGACCACGCCTAAAAACGGGTCTTAATGAAATGGCGGAGAGGGTGGGATTCGAACCCACGGTACCATTAAGATACAACGGTTTTCAAGACCGTCTCCATAGGCCGCTCGGACACCTCTCCGTAACAAATGCCAGAATACTACAGCATATCACATAGGTCGTCAATATTGTAGTAGGGACAAACTGGAGTTACAGTATGTCGATCAGTTCTACACCTATATTATTACATCAGCACTTAAACATCGCAATAACAATATTGGCCATCTACTAATAGTTGCTATATGTCTGTGCCAGAACACTTTTTGCTTTTAATAATACTGCATATTATGATATATTTGCATAATCGTAATAGCCTGATGGCGCATTTTGCGCCATTGTGCTCCTTTGCATAGACAAAAGGGCAACAGCACCTTTTGATAAAGGAATTGCTATGAAAAAAGGTTTTTTATCTATAAGCACAGTACTAGTTATAACATTTCTATGCTGGCTTTTTCCCATAACAAGTAGCCAATCTCTCTTTTCATTTATGCGACTTGCTGGTGCACTATCAATTGCTGGGTTCACATGTACATTTTTTATCGCTGGCCGCTTTCGCCTGCTTGACAAGTTATTTAATGGGCTAGATAAAGCTTATATATTTCATAAATGGATTGGGCTCAGTTCGGTTGTTTTGGTAATTGCACATTTGATAATTCTTTTCTTTGCCCGAGCATCACGACAGTCAGACATAATCAAATGGGAAATTGTTGCTATGTCTAGCCTAATACTGTTTGTGCTGTTGGCATTAGTATCCATTGTTGCAAAAAGAATGCGTTACGAGGTTTGGAAGACAATTCATAAGTTTATGATTATTCCTTTTTCACTCGGGGTCTATCATTATTACGATACTTCCAGAACGCCTTTTGCATTCAATGCATTTAATATTTGGATGCATATTCTAAACATAGTCGGCATCGTTTGCGCTATATACATTGTGTTCTTTTATGAGAAAACCGCTTTCCCCTATAAATACCAAGTGTCATCTGTCAAATTTGTGGCCAAAAACACTTTCGAAATTACTGGTCAGGCGATGGATAAACATTTATCATACCAGCCGGGGCAATTCATCTTTTTCAAAATTCCCAATGGAAGCTCAAAAATCTCTTCACGCCCTATTACAATCAGTAACACCCCTAACGATCGCACAATACAACTTACCATCAAAAGCTTAGGAGATCATACCGCAAAGCTAATGGAAACCATAAAGAATGGTGATGAATTTGCGCTGACTACCGCACATGGTATGTTTGATTACAAAAGAGGCAGTAACCATCAGCTATGGCTCGCTGGCGGAATCGGTATTGCACCATTCAGGAGCTTTTACAAATCTCCCATACCACATGATTTTTCCATTAATTTATTCTATGCCTATTATGGAGATGAGGGAGCTTATCTTGATGAGCTGAAAAATCTTGATAAACCTAACCTATGTATTCATTTACTCAATAGCAACCTTGAAGGTTTCTTAACTGCCGAAAAGATTTTAAGCGTCACCCATATTGAAACCGCGCTTGATGTCTTCTTTTGTGGGCCAAAAGAGATGTTAGACAGTCTACGTAAAGATTTTAGGCATAATGGGATTACGGCAAAATTCCATTATGAGGAGTTCACCTTCGGCAGGTAAAAACCAGCTTCGTATTTTAGCCAATAACAAACTCAAATTAAATCAGTAATTTATATCAATTCGAATTTGGATTGTTTTGGAAAAGATATATTGTTTGAGTACTCGACAATTGGCGCAGAAAATCAATCTGTGCCATAATTTCTAAAGGAATTAAACAATTTTTTGAGGAGAACACCATGGCAAGTGTAAAAGAGAATAATTTTAGAGAGTGGGTTTTCGGATTAATTCGTGAAAATGGTTCTATGCTTCTTGAAGACGCTATAACCATTGGCGCTACCAAAGTCAACTGTAGTACCACCACGACCAAGCGTTATCTTGTAAAACTCACTAATTCCTCGGTTGGAGAATTAACAGTTAAGATTAACGGAGATACAAAACTTTTAGTGGCAAGACCGGGGCAAAACTTCCTCGATAAAAAATTGGCTGCCAAAATGGCTAAAAAGTCACAGCAAAATACCAGAAGAAAAGCACGAAAGACCAGCCCAAAAGCGCAAAAGTAGCGCTTGAGTTGCTACACCAAGATATGCCTTATCAAAAAGAAAGATGAGGCGTTTTGTTCTGATTAATTATTCGTAGCAACATAATACCGTTCAGCCACCCTTTAATGCGAGCTGGTCCCTTATGAATTGGTGTTATTGCACAACATACACCTCATTTAAAGGGACCAGCCCGAGTGCGTTCATTTGGTATCCTTTTACATAACTTTTGACCAATTGCATCTCAATCCCTGCCCACAATGGAATACAAGCCACATCGTTGATTATAAGCTGCTCGGCCTGCTGATAAAGTGCCAGACTGGTGTTTATGGCAACGGAAGACGCCGCTTGTGAAAGCAGTGAATCTACCTGTGGGTTGCTATATCCACCAATATTGTATGTTGCACCGGTACTGAAAAGAACTTCCAGAAAATTCTGTGGATTGGCATAGTCCGCAATCCATCCCCAGTAGTACATATTATCCTTTTCCTGTTGCAAATTATAGTTGTATAACATTGGGTCAATTTGACGCACTTGGATTTCAATACCAAATACAGTGTTCCAATCAAAGATGATCGCTTCAAGGTCGCTGGGAATAGTGCCTCCATAGCCACTTACAGTTACCACGATCTCCGGCAAATTTGCTGCTGAACCATACTTGGACTGAGCAATAAGCGTTTTGGCATCTTCAACACTGTATGATAGCGTTGTTAAACTTGTATTGTATCCCGGCATCCCCGGTGGCAAGATCCCTCCGGTAGCCGCAACAACGTCACGAAACATCAGTTTGGCAATTTTTTCCTTATCGACTGCAATTGAAAACGCTTGACGAATGAGAGGGTCATCAAACGGGGCCTTTGTAATGTCAAAACCTAAGTATGTCAAACTCAACGACGGAGTCAATACCAATTGAGATGAAAAGCTACCGGATGCATCAGTTACACGGTCATAGAAAGCAATAGAGACATCCGCAACATCAATTTCACCAGCTTCATACATATTTATCGGGATACCGGCAAGCAGCTTGAATATAACTTTGTTAAGCTTGGCTTTATTGCCGTAATACAGCGAATTATGCTCCAAAACTAGTTGTTTTTCTTCTACGTACGAATACAGTTTGAAAGGGCCTGTGCCATTAGGTTTCTTCCACCAATCCTTCCCTGATTCAACGTTCTTTTTATCCAAAGCATACGCTGTCGGATAAGTCAATTTGAACAGAAAAGCCATGCAGGGTTTTTCCAGCGTCACTTGCAATCTATAGTCATCAATCACCTGTACACCACTCAAGTCGAGTGCCGAGCCAAAGAGCATATCATGCACACCTTTAATATCACCTAAATATGTCTCAGCCGTTTGTGAACCGGTAATCGGAGAACAGGCACGCTCCCAAGAATACTTAAAGGTATACGCATCAACTTTACTACCATTTTGAAAAGAAACGTCTTCCCTCAGATTAAATGTGTAAACTAAACCGTCGCTACTAATTTGCCAGTCAGACGCGATATCAGCCACAGGCTCTAATTTCTCATCCAAACGAACTAAACCACTGAAGATTTGTACGATATATCCATGTGACGAAGAATCCAAGGATAAAGCGGGATCTAAAGTAAGCGGTGTGCTTCCATAGAGATTGAGTATCCCATGACCTCCAGAACTTTCTCTCATCAGTCCACAACCAGCCGAAACAAAACTGATGATGAGTACGCTCAGACAAATCATTGTCAATAGAATTCTGCTTATCCTCTTCATGCTATTTCTCAAGTACTCACCCCATATTTTTGAAAAGCAAATGAAAGCCAAGAGTCATACAAACCATCCATATCAAAGCCATATGTCTTCAATAATGCCCCGTCATAAGTCTCTCCATGGCAGAAAGTATCCAGCAGCGCCACCATCTTTGCCTGACCATATTGACTGGTAAGATAGTCAACCAAGCTATAACTCTGAGCATACTCTAAATATGACAGATTGGTATCAGTCGAAAAGGGGCTGGACATACTGCGTACACTAAATAAATTCCCATTCTGCAGTGCTGCGACAAGTATAATCTGGAAACCCGCATCCAGCGCACCTTCGGCATACATCGACAAACCTTCATTCAACCAAACTGGTACAGAATTATATGGATTACTGGTCATCTGATAGGTCACAACATGCGCTAATTCATGTACCAGTGTTCTTTTTCCCCACTCTAAATTGGCAGAATTAATATTGATTACGATTGTACCATACGCAGAATATGCCGCACCTCCTGTCCAATCTTGGGCAAAAAGCATTGCTCCCAACATATCCGCTTGTGTATTGTAGATGTATACGGAAACCGGACGGTTCAAGTTAGCTCCGGTGTGCGCCTCCAAGGTAACTAACCCATTAAGAGCCGCATCCAACAATGATTGGGCAAAAATATCACTTCCACTATACCAATAAAGAGTAATTTTTCCCTCATTTTTACTATTCCAAGAAAAGCGAGTATCCTCAAAGGTGACGGATTGCTTATCTGTTACATGCCTATTCCAATCGTTGTCAGTAAGCGTCCACCAATAATTCACCTTGGTACCGGGGGGAAGGCCACCAGTGTAGTACATATTCCAAAAATAACTAGCTTGAAAGTAATTGTCTGTCCCAACAAAATCTACTTCACACTTTTCTTCTGTCACTACCTTTACAAAGCCATCTCTTTCCACCGTAAAGTGCAACCTTACATCGGTTATTGGTAATTCACTGGTGGCTTTGATACTAAACATCAGCGCACTGGGAAACTGAACACTGGCTTGACTGATATCAACAATAATGGTAGAAGCGCTGGTTTGTTGCCCACTCGTTCGCCCAATTCCAATACTGACAGCTTCTATTGCATAGTTATCGAAAAACGCCACCACAGGAGCAACAATTAGTCCAATTGCCGCTACCAAGAAGAAAAATCGCTTAAATATTTTCACGGAGTCCCCATTCTCAAATACGCTTTAATAAAATCATCCAGCTCACCGCCAAGAACTGCATCGGTATTCCCGCTTTCAAAACCGCTACGGTGGTCTTTCACCAAGCGATACGGATGTAGAGTATAGCTACGAATCTGATTTCCCCATTCAGCCGATATATGCTTACCTTTTAACCGAGCATACTCTTCCTCTCTCTTGGCTAACTCAATCTTGAATAAACGGGCTTTAAGAATTCTCATAGCGATCTCTTTATTCTGATGCTGTGAACGTTCGGTTTGACTGGTTACAACAACTCCACTCGGGACATGCACAATACGTACCGCACTGGATACTTTTTGCACATTCTGCCCTCCCGGTCCACTTGAGCGATATGTCTCGACCCGGATATCGTCAGTTTTAATCTGAATATCCACATCCCCTTCTACTTCAGGCATAACTTCCACTAAAGCAAAGGAGGTATGTCTAGCGTGGTCAGAATCATAAGGCGAAATACGAATTAATCGATGTACTCCATGTTCACTCCTTAAATATCCATACGCATATTCACCTGCTATTTCCAAAGTCACACTCTTAATTCCAGTCTCTTCACCGGCAGATTTCTCCAAAACCTCACTCTTAAAGCCTCTGCGTTCCGCCCAGAATAAGTACATGCGCAATATCATGTCGGCCCAATCCTGGCTATCTACACCACCTGCGCCTGCATGTATTGAAAGAATCGCATTTCGCAGATCATATGGAGAAGCAAAAACTAGATTAAACTCAAGAGCATCAAGCGAATCGGTAATGCTGCTCAACTCCTTCAGAAATTCCTTCTCTATCCCGATAGTGGAAGATTCTTCCATTAACAGAACTAATTCTTCCAGTTCATCGACCTTACTCTCTACTGTCCGCCACTGCCCGACAATTTTTTTAACTTCAGCTAAACGACGCATTTTTTCTTGCGCAACTATAACATCATCCCAGAAATCAGGAGTCGCAGCGAGTTGTTCCAATACGGAAATTTCTTTTTCTTTGGATAGTACGTCAAAGACGCACCATATCTTCACTAATGCGACGCCTTAAAACTAACAAACGGTCTTTAACATCCAACATGCCTTTTCACCAATACTATTCTAAATTTTGCAATTTGATTCCTGTTCTCGCAAGTTGATTATAGAATACTTAATTTGACCGGAAAAGTGAAATCTCCCCTGCTGTTTCCCAAATAACCCTTTTGATTAAAATATACACTGGACATATCCTGGCATTTACACTGTTTTGCCCTCGTAAACCATATATTTGATTTTATGTAATTATGATGCGATAATCACTTCGTCGGTTCTACCTAATTTAATGCAATGCGGACTACGCAATGTTTCCGTAAATATCCGCCAGTCCATGTAAAATCATGGACATGAAAAATACGACACGGATTACACTAAGTTGGGAACTATTTGAACAGGGCATA
>WRNG01000027.1 GCA_009776735.1 Dehalococcoidia bacterium
TGGGCTAAAGAGTTTCAGGGAAACGGATGACGGTCTGTATTTTGAAGTCGGGTACACCAACCAAAGCTATATCATTGGCTGGCTTCTCAGTTTCGGCGATAACGTCAAAGTGTTAGAGCCTGTCGAACTTGCAGCAGAGATTCAAGCAACGGCGAAAAATATTTACTCCCGCTATTTATAACAAGACACACTGTTGTCGTATTGGCTGTGTTAGAATGAATGAAAACAGATAGGAGATTTCAAAATGAACATTTCACCTTGTGGGATTAACTGTGACGTATGTCCCTTGAAAGCGCAGTGCGGTGACGGCTGCCAAATCTGCGAAGGCAAACCTTTTTATATAAAGGATTTTGGTGTTGAGCGATGTCCTATATATGACTGCTCGGTCAATAAAAGGGGGTACAAGACCTGTGGAGAATGCGCCGAAGTGCCATGCCAAATTTTCTACGATTGGAAAGACCCGTCCATGTCCGACGAGGAGCATAATAAAGCTATCGAGAGCAACGTGTCGTTGCTTAAAGAGCTGAACGGAGCAAAAGGAGCATCTGAATGAATAAAAAGTATATCTGCTACTGCGGTCTGTATTGCGAAAACTGCGCTGTCATGGCAAAAGTCGCTCCGGCGGCAAAAACGCTGTATGACGAAATGCAAAAAGCAGGGTTCGAGGACGTAATCAACTACATACCCGGAGGCGATGGTTTCTGGACATTCCTAAAGAACATGGCAGAAGAAGGTCTATGTGTTTCATGTAAGGACGGCGGCGGAAATCCGGGCTGTGCGGTAAGAATCTGCGCCAAGGAAAAAGCCATTGATATATGCGCTTTTTGTGAAACGTACCCTTGCGAGAAGTTCGATGCGTTTTTCCAGCAGAGCGTAGGCTATCCGACACTCAAACAAGACAACTCCCTGCTTCGTGAGCAAGGAATGGAAGTATGGGCAATACTGCAAGACGAGCGCCGTAGTAACGGTTTTACCTATTCTGACGATAAGCGACACGAGGGATAAAATGGCATTTGATTTCAAGAAAGAATACAAAGACCTCTATCAACCTAAAGTTGCGCCGAGCGTGATTGACGTTCCCGCAATACTTTTCATCATGGTGGACGGCACAGGCAACCCGAACACAAGCGAGGAATATCAATCAGCAGTCGAAATCCACTATGGACTGTCCTATGCCATCAAAATGAGCAAGAAGCGCAGTAATCAGCCGGTCGGCTATTTTGACTTTGTTGTGCCGCCGCTTGAAGGCTTATGGTGGCTAAATGACGGTTCTGAGGCTTGGTATAAGGACAAAGACCGATATTGCTGGACTTCGATGATACGCCAGCCTGCGTTTGTTGACACAGAGGTATTTGAAAACGCCAAGACCGAACTCAGAAAGAAAAAACCGCTGCTTGATACTTCAAGAGCGAGGCTTGAAACATTTACCGAGGGGCTTTGCGTTCAAGCAATGCACCTTGGCTCATATGACGATGAGCCGAAAACAATCGATGCCATCGAACAGTTTATAACCGATAACGGCTATGTCAGCGATATAAGCAGCACACGCCGACATCACGAGATATACTTGAACGACCCACGCAAAACCGCGTCCGCTAAACTCAAGACCATTATCCGACATCCCTGTATTTCACCAACAGAATCGTGAATCAGAAGGTAGCAACCGATGGCACAATCTAAAATCAATTTTGACCAATTTATCGAAGCTGTTGACATGGATAATAAGCCGTTTGTTCAGGATTTGCATAAATATCTGCTGGACAAAGGATGCAAAGCAGCTTTTGAAGAAAAGAAAAGCGGCTACCTTGCTTCTTACAAATATGGGAAACCACAAAAGGCGGTTATGAACTTTCTTTTCAGAAAATCGGGCATGCTGACCCGCATATATGGTGAAAGGATAGGCAACTATCCTGATTTTCTCAACACTTTGCCAAGCGTGATGGTGGAATCCATCAAAGACGCGAGTATGTGCAAAAGGCTGGTGCTAAACGAATGCAGCCCGAAGTGCGGTGGCTATGACTTTACGATTGGGAGCGAGCGTTTTCAAAAATGCCGATACAGTTGTTTTGAGTTTATAATGACCAGCGAGAGCAATCCTTATATTAAATCGTTTGTCGAACATGAACTGACGGAAAGAATGACGGTATAATCAGCAAGCTAATACATGGTTAGAGGCAAGCGCCTGTCTGAAAGGAAAGCGCTTATCGCTGTTTGTTTTTTTGTGGCTACTCCCAATCCCCATCGGTGAACTCATCGTCATCGGCGATATAGATGCCGATTTTCGCAAACTCATCATCGGTGAGGCTGTCCAGCTTCTCCAACTTACCGCCGATGACCTCAATCATCTCCGAGTCACACCAATGCGACACTAATGTCAAAAGATGGTGTAAACATGAAAGTAATTCAAGAGAGATTGCGCTATAGACGAGTTGAATCTACTCTCGGCGTATATTCTCACTTACTACCATGGATGCAAGAAGAGGTTGCCAAATTGTTTTATGGCAAGTAGGCCACAGAATTAGCATCGCAGAAAAGTTGATTAGCAAAACTAGTTATTGCCAAGTATTTTATGTCAATGCAACCTTTAATTTGTGCCTAAAAAGTGGAGCAGGTGACGGGATTCGAACCCGCGACGTCTTGCTTGGGAAGCAAGCACTCTACCGCTGAGTTACACCTGCCTATTTCGCTGAGCCTAGATTTTACGACACTACCACCAGAAACGCAAACCTTTCATTCGAATTGCGCGATTAGGTAATTAACAAAATCAGAATCATTATTTTGCACGAATAACGGTGCAAATTTTTCTTTGTTTTGCTACAATTGCCGTATTACTATAAAGGAGGATTCGACATTTGGCTGGAGCTATTGATTATCAGAAAGTAATGAGCGAAATCGTTTTCGTTAATCTACCTGGGCCGGATGAACCACTGGCGGGAATGAGTGGTGGAGAATTAATGCACGGTTTCTTGGCAGACCTATACAAGGCTCCACCTGAAGTTAGAGCCTTTGTTGATCAGATGTGCCTTAAGTGGAACATACATTATCGCTAAGGCAAGTAAGCATAAAACACCACGTATTTGCGGCTTATAGTTTTATTCTGCCTTAATTTAAATGTGGGTGGTTATCGCGTTACGACCAAAAATGTCGTGACGTGACGTAGTTGTTCCAGGGGTATTGCGCGTGATTAGATCAATAAACCATCCTTTTTCTTCATTAGGTTGCCCCAACCGAGTACGTTTGTTGGGTTACAGTTTTCACGCGATACCCACTTCCACTGTATGATACGAAAAGGCACAGTAGAAAGAACCATTAATGTTAAGAATAATTAAAAACTTCCTGAATGGGCTGGCTTTTGGTATTACCGAAACAGTCCCCGGAGTTAGCGGTAGCACAATCGCCATCATGCTGGGTTTTTATGATGAGGCAATTCACTCTATTAACCATTTCAGTCTGGACTATCGCCGTTCTTTTAGATTTGTTATTCCATTGTTAATCGGGATAGCTCTCGGAATACTAATATTTTCTTCAATTATGGATTTCCTGTTAGACAATTACTCCTTCCCAACCATGGCTCTATTTATTGGGTTGGTGGTAGGCATCATCCCACAAGTTCACTCCAAAGTAAGAGCCCACCCTTACCGATTCGAATTCAAAACAGTTATATTAGTAATTGTACCGATTGTTCTTTTAGTTGTTCTTTCATTCATGAAGAATCCTGAACCAACCGAACCAGCGGAGGCAATTAAGACTATCAGTATTCCCTTTATGGTATTCATTTTGCTAGCGGGGATCATTGCCGCGGCGGCACTAGTTGTTCCCAGCATAAGCGGCTCATTTATTCTGCTACTTCTAGGACTATACCATCTTGTCATGTATTCTGTTTCATCAATTAGGCTCGCGTTTTCTGATACCACTTTACTTCTAAATGTATGCAAAGTACTGTGTCCACTAGCTATTGGAATATTAATCGGCGGCTTTTCTATGTCCAAACTCATTGAAAAACTGTTGAAAAGTCACCACAAGGTAACATTTTCTATAATTCTTGGATTGTTAATCGGTTCAGTTTTTGTCTTATTTTCCGACTCGTCAACATATCAAAGCGGCATGTCTACTCTTATGGTAATACTAGGTGTGTTCACCTTTGCTTGCGGTGTCACGGCTTCATTTATGCTTAGTAAGAAAAACGTGTAGCACTCTGCCATAGCGCAACTACATACTACACCTTGATGGAGTTCTCTTACGATAAGCTTTGTAAGCCAAGATTTGTAATAATTCTTGACGTAGCCTCGTCTCGATTTAGGGTGTAAAAATGAAAATGGCGGACTCCATTACGCATCAAATCATCGATTTGTTCGCAAGCGAATTCCACACAGGTTTCCAATGCGTCCTCTCTGGAAACCCCTCTACTGAAACGTCGAATCACTGAATCAGGCATAGTCGTGCCACAACGTTTACAAAAATTGGTAATATTGACAATGTTGTAAATAGGCATTATCGCAGCAATTATAGGCACTTTTATTCCCACCTGCTGAGCGCGCTCCATAAAAGCATAGAAGAAACGATTGTCAAAAAACATCTGGGATATGCCAAAATCTGCGCCTGCCTCAATTTTCTGCTTGGTAAAGAGCATATCCTCAGTCAAATTCGGCATATCAATATGCCCTTCAGGATAAACAGCAACGCCAACAGAATAACCCCCAAACTCACTGATCCACTCAACGAGCTCACGAGCATAATGACTCGACTTTGCCATTAGAGGATTACCATTGCTATCCAATGGAGGATCGCCTCGTAAAGCCATTATGTTATCAGCACCCATAGATTGGTAGTCCGCGAGCAAAAACTCCATTTCTTGGCGGGACTGATTGATACAAGTAAGATGCGGCATCGGAATTATTGAAGTATTTCCAAGGATGTGCTCAATAACATGCCGTGTATTTTTTGAGGTGCTACCTCCAGCTCCATAGGTCACCGAAACAAATGCCGGATTGTATTTCTGCAAGTTATCAATAGTGGCAAACAGGCTTTTCTCTCCCATCTCATCTTTGGCAGGGAAAAACTCAAAAGAAAGGCTGTAACCATTTTTAAGCAAATCACCAATTTTCACGCACGGAAACTCCCACGCTCATAACAACGAAATCTATTCTAAACTAAACTTGCGGTGCCGGTCAAAATGCGGACCATATACTGACAATCCCAACACCAAACAAATGCTCACAAGTTTATTGACAAAATCAGCATCCATCTACTCGTAATCTCGAAACATTGAGAGATTGTGAAGCAGTTGGCTTATGCACATTGTGTTTTTACTTGACCTTAAGCTACCCATCAAATGGTTACAAAATAATGGCGAGAAATGCGCCCAGTTTAGCGTCATTATTCCACAATAGTTACTCCCGCTAAATCAGCTTGGCATACTTTCATAAACGAATAGGATAATTTATCTGCTTGACAATCCACAAATTTTGCCCGTTTGAGTTTGCAGTTTTTAAAAAATGAATTGCGAATTATGGCACCATTGAATTCAACCTTAGAAAAATCATTGTTTTCAAAGGAACAACTTGTAATTTCACTGCTAAAAATGACCTCGGTAAACTGCCCTAGCCTGAAAACCAAGTTATTCAGAACCGCCCTCGACAATTGGTTATTTTTAAAATGACTCCATTTAAACTGCACCTCACTTAAATTTGCTTCATTGAAATTACAATTTTGCACGTTACTGGAACTAAATGTGCTACCAGCCAAATTACAACCAGTAAAATTATTATCTCTGATATTCGAGCTAGAAAATTTACATAGGTTTAACTCTGAATTGGAAAAATCACAGTCGATGATATTATTAGCTTTGAAAGAAACCTTGGACATCTCGGAGCCGGCAAAATTACATCTTTTAATATTCGCGCTACTCAGTTTCTTGGCCAACCCGCGTAGACCAGAAAAGTCCGCCTCTATCCAGTTACCACTGGACATGTTCCACCCCTGCTTGTGCTCGTTTTCGACAACAGGGTTAGTGAATGCTGATTTATCTAAGACTAATGAGGGAACTTCTCGGTTGCCGCTAAAATAATTCAGGTCAACACCAACAGTTTCAGCCAACCTCTGGAAAGTAATAATGTCAGGCATGGATTCTCCGCGTTCCCATTTACCCACCGCCTGCGCACTGATTGAAAGTGCTTCAGCCAATTGCGCTTGCGAAAGATTTCTTAGTTTTCTGGCAACCGCTATCTTTTTGCCAATTTCATATACTGAAAGAACCATAAATCCCATCCTTTAATTTTACTTGGTCTCATAATATCAAACTGCAAAACAATAGTTAAGATAAATGCTAATACCATCTGTTGTTATTTTGTAATGTTTGTTGTTATTTGTATAAAATTGCCAAAACAGTCTAATACTTAGCCAATGCAGATCACACTTATGCGCTCTTCCTCATGTTTTCATGTAAACCCGATTCCCACCTCGCAATGAAATAATTTGGGAAATGCTCTCTCTATACTTTTCTTGATATACACACTATAATTAGTTAAATTTGCTATAAGGTTAAGATACATAATGAACAGGAACAGTGTTTTTCTCATCTTAATTGTGTTGTTACTCGGGCTTTCGCTTTGGGTGGTTCTTCCCCCTGACGGCGAGAGGTTAGGAAAGAAAGGTTTTCAATTTGGGCTTGATCTCCAAGGTGGTACGCATTTGGTATATCAAGCCGATCTTTCAAAAAAGGACGCTACCATGACTGATGGTCAGGTTATGGATTCCTTAGTCCGAAAGATTGAGCAACGCGTCAACGCCTACGGTACCGGAGACCTGCAAATTGCCAAACAGGGAGATGACAAAATTGTAGTAGACATTCCCGGAGTCCGGGATATTGATGAAGCAATTAGTCTCATCGGAAATGTTGCCATCCTAGAAGTTTACGAAGCCATCGAAAAGGGGGAGTATGTCTATAACGCCGATGGAAGCTATGCTTATCACCCTGCTTCCGGTACGCTGAGCGATGGTTCTACCACTGACACTTTGACAGGTAAGTATCTCAAGAGTGCCTCAGTGGGGCTTGATAGTACTACCAACAAAGCTGTTGTTCAATTCACATGGAATGATGAGGGGGCGATACTTTTTGAGCAAATAACTACAAGAAACCTTAATAAGTACATTGCCATTTACCTTGATGGTGTGATTATCTCCGAGGCCGTAGTTAACAGTGTGATTTCTGACGTAGGAATGATTTCAGGTATGGAAGCAAAAGACTGTCAGAACCTAGCAATTCAGCTTAACATCGGCGCATTGGACGTTCCTCTTGAGATTATTCAAAGAGCCGATGTTGACGCAACGCTTGGGTCTGACTCCCTGAATAAAAGTTTGATTGCCGGTATTATCGGGATTATTATTGTAGCCGCCTTCATGATTTATTATTATGGTGTCTCAGGCACCATTGTTGCGGTTTCATTGGCGATTTATTGCTCCATTGTGCTGGCGATTTACAAACTCCTTCCGGTTACCCTAACACTTCCAAGTATCGCAGGATTCGTAATTTCAGTTGGTATGGCGGTAGATGCCAATATCCTAATTTTCGAGCGTCTAAAAGAGGAATTGCTTGCCGGACGCAACCTGCGTTACGCCATCGACGAAGCCTTCCGTCGTGCTTGGCCATCAATCCGTGATAGTAATATCGCTACCTTCATCACTTGCGGTATCCTCTACTGGTTTGGGAGTTCTTTTGGCGCGTTTATGGTAAAAGGATTTGCCATTACACTGTTCATCGGAGTGGCTGTCAGTATGTTTAGTGCCATATTAATTACCCGCTCATTTATCAAACTACTAATTGGAGAAGGCATTATTAAAGGTCTCTCCTTCCGCGAGGTTAAGAAAAATGCTTGATTTTGTAGGTAAGCGATATTGGTTTTTCCTTTTCTCGGCACTATTAAGCCTTGTGTGTATTGTTTCACTAGTGCTCTTTGGTTTAAAGCCCGGTATCGATTTCCGTAGCGGGTCTTCCATGACTCTCTCTTTTGAACCGCCCGTGAGTGAAAACGATTTACGTTCCGTGCTGGCAGAAAGTGGGTATGGCAATGCCGTTGTGCGGCACACCAGCGATGATGATTATATCATTCGCATGGACGAACTCAATGCAGACCAGAATCGCAATTTGCTTGAAAACATAAACACCAAACTTGCAACAACCACCACCCAAAAAGACTTCTCATCTAGTTCAGAGGTTGTGGCAAGCAATACGGTAAAATATGCCGCTATTGCCATCGTAGTAGCTTCTCTATGCATTTTGCTGTATATCTCTTTCACTTTCCGCAAGATGCCGAAGCCATTCAGCTGGGGAATTTGCGCAATTATTGCATTAGTTTTTAATGTATTGGTAGTAGCCGGGATATTCTCGCTTCTGGGCAAATTTGCCGATGTAGAAGTCGACGCCTTGTTTATTACCGGTATGCTTACCGTCGTCGGCTACAGCGTACATGACACCATTGTTGTTTTTGACCGCATCCGCGAGAATCTGTCACACAGTAGTGGAAGCTTTGAAAATGTGGTAAACAGCAGTATTATACAAACCATTATCCGCTCCTTAAACACTTCTCTTACCATTCTATTCGTACTAGTGGCGCTATTTTTGCTCGGTGGGCCAACGATTAGAAATTTTGTCTTGGTTTTAATTATCGGTTGTATCGCCGGCACCTACAGCTCAATCTGTAATGCCAGTCAATTTTTGATTGTGGTAGAGAATAAGGAATACAGCCGTCTAAACCCATTCCGCAAACGAAATCAGGGTTCTCTTTCGGAATTCTAACCAAGACTACTAATTTCTTTTACGAATCAAAAGAGGGGGACTAAGTGCTAAGGCTTCACCCCCCCTCTTTTTCTGAAATGGCCCGCTTGCCTTATAAAAATCAGGGACGTGTAAGCAAAATCGGTGTCTTCGCACCTAGCATAACTTCTTCAGCCGTGTTACCATACGCCCAACGACTAATGCCAGAACGACCATTAATAACCATAGCAATCAGGTTTGCCCTATTGTCTGAGGCCGCTTTTAAAATTTCCGAGGCTGTTTTGCCAATCGGCAGTTCATGTCGTACCTTAAACCCCTTATCCGTTAACCGCTTCTCCACATCAGCCAAATACCATCCATCGACTAATTTGCTTTTAAGATTTTCCTGTTCAACCCGAGTTTCCCAACTTTCAGCTTTACCTGAAGGGTAATCAGAAGACACCTCTGCCGGCTTGCATACGCGCACCAAGATAATCTGCGCATTGTCTTTTCCCCATTGCTCAGCCAAGCTCTCAACATATGGCAAAATTGATTCAGCCGAATGAGTGCCATCCAACGCCACAAGTAACCGCCGTTCAGGCAACTGATCAAGAAGAATGGCTTCTTCAATTCCAGCTCGCACTAAAAGAACTGGTACGTTGGCTTGGCATAATGATTTATAGGCAACACTTCCCATTGCCCATCGACTTAAACCGGATCTGCCATGAGTTGCCATCAAAATTAAATCTATCCCATTCTGTTTTACATAGCACAAGATCTCATCAATCGGCTTGCCTTCCAGTAATTCAAACCTCACATTTACGTTTCCGCTACCATGTTGTTGACTGACTTCAGCTTTAATTTTTTCCGCCACGTTTTCCAAATACGCACGATGCATAAGCACTGTGTGTTTCTGGCTACACACATGGAGTAAGACCACTTCTAAACCGATAAAACGTCCAGCCAACTCTCTGGCATACTTAAATGTCACCTCTGATAACTCAGAGCAATCCAAGGGCACCAGCATTTTTTTAAACATATTTCTACTTCCTTTTGAAGTTAAATAATACCCTAATGAATAACTATATTTCAATTGCGTCGCTTCAATCTGACGGCTATAATAAACCTAGTTTTTCTCAAGGAGTGAAAATGGGATACGAAAATCACAAACAACTAGTACCGATAACGATAAACTGTGCCATAGTTATAATTTCCGACTCACGAACCGAAAAAACAGATGAATCTGGTAAAGCTTTGTCTGAGGGTTTATGCTCCGCAGGACATAAGATAATCGACTTTTCCTTACTCAAAAACGATCCAAGTGCCATCCGTAGCAAGTTAGGCGAGTTACTGCACACCCCTGAAATCCAAGTGGTGATTACCAGCGGAGGAACCGGTGCTTCAAAAATGGACGTAACAATCGAAACAGTACTTCCCATATTGGAAAAGAAGCTGGATGGGTTTGGAGAACTCTTCCGTAGCCTCACCTACGATGAAATCAGTACCGGCAGTATTCTCAGTCGTGCTTGCGCTGGTGTCGCCTTAGGTAAAGTGGTAATTTGTTTGCCCGGTTCGCTTAATGCGGTAAGGCTGGCCTTAGAAAAAATTATACTCCCTGAAGTTGGACATCTTGTCAAAGAGGCTTCACGATGACCTCAAGCAACCTCGTACCGCTTGAGGACGCACTATCGTTGCTTAACGAATACATACAACCACTTTCGCGTGCAGAAGTTTTGCCTTTAGGTGAGTTAACTGGACGTGTACTAGCCCGTAACATTTACGCTCAGCATTCCACTCCTCCGTTTAATCGTGCCGCCATGGACGGATACGCAGTAGTTTCATCCGATACTAAAAATGCAAGCCCAGAGACTCCCATAATTCTAACCGTAATTGAAGAAGTTTTTGCTGGCAAAGTCCCCCAACGGACGATCCATAAAAGCCAAGCTAGTCAGATTTCAACAGGTGCACGGATACCAGAGGGGGCAGATGCCGTTATTATGGTCGAAAATACCTCTCGAGAGGGAGGCAATATAAAAGTTTTACAGCCTGTGCATGGTGGGCAACATATTACACTGGCCGGCTCAGATATTAAAAATGGAGAAATGCTCTTGGCTGAAGGCACCTTTCTCAGCCCTGCACGCATTGGAGCTTTAGCCTCACAAGGTTTAAGTGAAGTTAAGGTTTATGCAAAGCCGAAAGTCGCTATCATCCCCACTGGAGAAGAAATCGTCGCGTTGGGGCAAACCCTACTGGATGGGCAAATCTACGATATCAACACTCATTGCTTAATGGCTACTATCCAACAAAATGGCGGAGAGGCAAGTCCTCTACCGATTACCGGCGATAATCTGGAAAAACTACGAGGCAGTCTTGAACAAGCCCTCTTTGCAGACTTAATCATCACCACTGGTGGTTCGTCAGTTGGGGCAAAAGATTATTTGGGGGAACTTCTTGAACAAATGGGAACTATCAAGTATCACGGAATACGCATCAAACCGGGCAAACCTTCGGCATTCGCAATTGTGCGCGGCAAACCAGTTTTGGGGCTTCCTGGCTATCCAACTTCTTGCTTGATCAACTCGTATTTGCTACTTGTCCCAGTTTTACGCAAAATGTCTCATTTGCCTCCATCTGATGAGAAAAAAATCATCGCAACGCTAGCTGAGAAAACTCAAGGCACTGAAGGACGAACAACATTACTTCCAGTAAAGATTCTCGATGGCAAAATATTCAGCACGTTTAAGAATTCCGGAGCAATTACCAGTACTTCTCAGGCTGATGGGTATATAGTTGTGCCACAAGAAGTTGAGCTACCGGCAGGGCAACAAGTTGAGGTCACTATCTTTGCAAGTTGACACTCCACACTGCAATAGCGAAGAGTATCACAGCGCGTTTTTGGTAAGGTTCGGAATTAGCAAATACTGATTGTGTCGCCAGCCTTCACTTTGCCACCTTTGATAATACGAGTAAAAATACCTTCGACAGGCATGACGCAAGTGCCAACTTGTTTGAATATTTGACATCTGTCGTGGCAGGTTTTACCAATCTGGGTTACTTCCAATACAATATCGTTACCAACTTTCAATTGCTTTCCAATGGGTAGTTGGAAAAGTACGATATCCTCTCCCTCCACAGTTAAATTCTCAGCAAAGTCACCCGGCCCAACATCGACTCCGAGAGCACGCATTTTATTGATGCTAGTCACTGATAATAGACTAAGTTGTCGATGATTGCCGTCGCAGGCATGAGAATCACCTACCAAACCATGGTCTTCTTTTAAAACACCCTCGCCAATATCATGCTTCTTTGTGCCTTTCTTTTCACTGGTACAAACAGCCACTATTTTAGCCATATTACTCCTCCTCCCTTATATAAGTTCCACTCTTGCCCCCGCTCTTCTTCTCAAGGCGGATACTATCAATCACCATAGCACGATCAATTGCTTTACACATATCGTAGATAGTGAGGCAACTAACCGAAACCGCTGTCAATGCCTCCATCTCCACCCCGGTTTTACCAGAACACTTCGCTCTAGCCACCACCTCAATATAATCATCTCCTTTAAAATCAAAATCGACAGTGACTTCGGTTACTAGTATAGTATGACACAGTGGAATTAGCTCAGGGGTTCTCTTGGCAGCCATAATACCGGCAATACGAGCCACTGCCAGCACATCACCTTTTTTGATGTCCATTTGGCGAATCTTGCCTAATGTCTCCGCTTTCATGCGTACTCCACCACTTGCTATTGCCTCGCGCTCGCTATCAGCTTTGGCACCAACATCTACCATGCGCGCTTCCCCGACCTCGTTCACATGCGTTAACTCAGGCATGTTTGCCTCCTTTGCAGGTTCTCACAATTTCTGTTAACAATCTAACCTCCAATCTGTCGCATACTACGCCCATGAGGAGCTATGTTATCTGCCAACTGATGCTTTTCATGCTTCATGATAGCGGTTTGTTGTATTAAACTCTCCAATTCAACATCAGAGGCTCCTCCACGTAATGCTTGTCGCAAATCGACTTCATCATCATATAAAAGGCAAGGTCTAAGTTTTCCATCAGCCGTTAAGCGAAACCGATTGCACTTTTCACAAAAACAATCTGTTACAGGCCCAATAAAACCAATACTCCCTCTGCTACCACTTAGGCGAAAATACTTGGCTGGACCGCATCCTTTTGATGTATAACAAGGTTCAAGATAGCCAAGGTTATTCTCAATACTTTCTCGTATTTCGCAAATTGAAACCATCTTGTGACCGTTTGGGTTATCAACTAATGGCATCTCCTCGATATAACGAACATTCCAGCCATCAGTGAAACTCTTACGGGCAAAATCAAGCACTTCGTCATCATTCACTCCACGCAGTACCACCGTATTGATTTTGAGCGGGTTCAATCCAGCTTGTTTGGCAGCCTCAATACCTTGCAAGACATCGGTTATTCGATTAAAGCCACACATTTGCGTATAGCGTTCAGCTTTAAAAGTATCTAATGAAATATTTACGCGGTTGAGACCGGCTTTTTTTAGGGACTGCGCCATTTCAGTAAGACGAATAGCATTGGTAGTCATAGAGATATCATTAATCCCTTCAATCGAACGCAACATCTCAATCAATTTTTCTATATGCGGACGTACCGTTGGCTCTCCACCGGTTAAACGAATGCTGTGTACTCCCATATGAGCAGCAATGCGCACCACGCGCGCAATCTCCTCGTAACTAAGAACGTCAACATGGTTCAGGTGCTGTTTGGTAGAAGTGTTGCAGTAAACGCAACGCAAATTGCAATTGTCGGTAACTGAAATACGCATATATTCTATATTGCGCTGGAATTTATCCAATAACTGCTGAGCCATATTACTGCCATTATAGCATAACAAGAAAGCCACATATCATTCGTGATATCGCTAAAGACATTACTTTGCTACCTACATTCCCATAAATCATAACTATGAAATCCAAGAAAATCCACAAATCATGCTGTAATATCAAAGAATAACTGGCAAAGTGCTTGACTCTATCCTAGTT
>WRNG01000028.1 GCA_009776735.1 Dehalococcoidia bacterium
TCATTATCACAGACCCCATCTCGGGCTAGAGATGAAAACCCCATTATCTTATGTCAGTCAGGAGGGATGACTGGTAGATATTTACGGAGAATATTTCGACCGGTTGCCAGCAAAGCCATTATTATGTTACAATTATCACTTCCCCCATCAAAAGCTTTATTGAAAGGAGTAGACTATTATGCCTAAAATATATTTGGTTGACGTGACAAATCGTGACGGAGTTCAAACCGCTCACCTTGGTTTATCCAAAATTGAAAAAACTTTGATTAACATCTATTTGGATGAAATGGGGGTTTTCTCAAGCGAATTCGGATTCCCTACCACACAGCATGAACGAAACTATCTCCAAGCAAACTTGAAAATGGCGCAACGCGGGATTATTAAAAATCTCGTGCTTTCAGGTTGGATAAGAGGAATCGTAGACGATGTCGAACTGGCAATCAAACAGGTACCTGAGATTAAACATTTGAATCTGTCAATGTCTACCTCTGACCAAATGATTGACGGCAAATTTAAAGGAAACAAAACACGAGAAGATATTATCAACGACATGACTGAAGCGGTAGACGCCGCCCTAGCCTGCGGCATCCAGAGCGTGGGAGTAAATGCTGAAGACGCTTCCCGTACGGATATCGATTTTCTAGTCAAATACGGTAAGGCGGCAAAAGCCCATGGAGCTGCACGTTTACGCTACTGTGACACATTAGGCTACGACAACCCTTTCTCCATCTATCAAACAGCCCTCACACTTGCCCAACAAGTTGAGATGCCGATTGAAATCCATTGTCACGGTGACCTTGGTATGGCGGTGGGCACATCCTTGGCTGGAGCCAAGGGCGCAATTGATGGCGGGCAAGACGCTTATATTAACACCACTGTTAACGGTATTGGCGAGCGTGCGGGAAACGCCGACCTTGTTTCGGTTATCCTGGCCGTCACTAAATCCAAGGATTTTGGCGAAAAATATCAGTTAGCGGGTAATATCAAACTTGATATAGCTTGGAAGCTAGCACAATTTGCCAGCTACGCCTTCGGTGTTGAGATTCCAATCAATCAACCCGGCGTAGGAAGGAATTGTTTCGCTCATGCCTCCGGAATTCACGCCGACGGTGTTCTCAAGGACCCGCATAATTATGAACTATATAGTTATGAGGAATTGGGACGTGGGGAACCGCTTCTGGTCGAGACTGGGCGCGAGATTTGCACCGGTCAATACAGCGGCATCTCTGGCTTCCGTTATGTCGTTAAAACCATGTCGCAAAAAATTCCCGAAGACATTCGGCTACCCACAAATAAAGAGGCCGCCAATAAAATACTAGAATTGGTTCGTTACGCCAACGTGGAAACTCATAAACCACTGACAGAAGATGAACTGAAATTTATCTGTCAGTATCCTGACATAGCGCAACAACTTCTTACCAATACGCCTTAATCATGGACTCTTTAAAGCTCCAGTGTTGCTGGAGCTTTTGATTATCCCTTGCTTTTTGGCACCGGTAAGCTTGATTCTGAAACTGTAACCGCTTCAGAGAGATCTTTGTTTAACCCAGGTCTTCCGGTCACGAATGTCTCGGTCGAAAAGCAACCGATTTAAAAGTAGTTCACTGGTAGACACGTTTCGGCTAATCTCAACACGACGACCAATCAGCCGCTTGGCAGCCCCCATCATTGAGATGGCAAAAAGCCCAACAACTACCGCCATTCGATCATCAAAAACAAAGCGCGATGAGGCAAACCAACTCCAGGCAAACCAGCTAATAACAGGTAAAATCACGAAACAGGCCAAAACCCCAAGAGCCATTTGTTTAATGATGGCCGGGAGGTAAACGACCACCAAGATTATCAGCGCCAGGAGCGGTGAAATCGCCAGAATAACTCCCAGAGTCGTAATCATCCCTTTACCACCGCGAAAACCGATAAAAATCGACCAGTTATGACCAGCAATGGTAAAGAAGCCGACTGCCAGTATTTGCCAAGCCTCCATCCCCAACCAATAGGCGATGAAAACCGCCAGCGTACCTTTGCCCATATCAAACAGTCCCACGGCAACCGCCAGTGGCTTGGAGGTAGTTTGGGCGACATTGGAAGAACCCACATTGCCGGTGCCTATTTTTCGAATATCGGCACCGGTAGCCAATTTGACACAAATATAAGCTGCCGGTATTGAGCCCAGCAAATAAGCCCCCAACAACAGAATAGCAAACTTCAGCCACATATCAATTTCTTATCCCCAATTATCTGGCAGCGCAAGCCCACGCAATCGGGCTTCTTGTATAAGACTTTGAGCACAATCAACGGGTACTTCAGCCTCCCCCAGCATGACTTCCGTCGCCTCATCTACGCCATGGTAGTCACTGCCACCGGTAGCGATAAGGTTATAACGTCGTGCCAGAGCAAGCATTTCCTTGCGCTGGATTGCATTATAATCCTTATAATGGCATTCCAGTCCAACAAGCCCACAGTCAACCAGACGGACAATCATCTGCTCGGCATCTGAGATAGTCGTCGGATGGGCCAGAACAGGCAATCCGCCACTTTTAAGAATAAGTGTGACTGCTTCCTCCGGCGAAAGCTTACTACGCTCTACGTACGCCAAGCCGCCTTGCCCAAGATAGCGTTCGAAAACTTCCTGAAAAGAATTAACATATCCCTTTTCAACTAAAGCCTGCGCGATGTGGGGACGGCCAATACTGCCGGTCCCGGCAATCTCGCGAACTCTTTGCATAGTGATAGCAAACCCCAAATCGTTTAATTTTTCCACCATTGCGCAAGCCCGCTCAATGCGGGAACCCCTCAGTAAGGACATCTGGCGAATAAATTCAGGAGCCGCAACATCTATAAAATAGCCCAAGATATGAACCTCACAGCCAGGAGCATGTGAACTGATTTCAACACCGGGAATGACTTTCAGGTTTGGGTAATTCCGTACAGCTTCCAATGCCTGTATTGAACCATCAACAGTGTCATGATCAGTAATAGCAAGTATGGACAACCCTCGCTGCGCCGCCAGTTCAACCAGTCGCGACGGAGAATGTTTGCCGTCTGAGGCATTTGTGTGTACGTGCAAATCTATTTTCTCTTTCATACATCAACCACCCGTTGCAATCTCTCAATGGAAAGCGCGTGCCCATCGTTTTCGTCGATTTCGCAAACAATGGCATTAAACACTACCCGCCGCTCATCTGCTACCATCATACGATGCGGAATTTGTGTCAGGAAAAGTTGTAATACCACAGTATTATCGTCACCGATAATCGAATTGTGCGGGCCAGTCATACCAATATCAGTCACAAAAGCAGTACCCTTGGGTAAAATCTGAGCATCAATGGTACCCACATGAGTATGAGTACCCAGTACCGCACTTACACGTCCGTCAAGATAGCGTCCCAAGGCCATTTTTTCCGAGGTGGCTTCGGCATGAAAGTCAACTACAATCACCGTAATTTCCGCCGGGAGTTCCGCCAGTAAAGCATCCATTCCGCGGAAAGGATCATCGTAGCTCCCGGCAAAAAATGTGCGCCCGATAAGATTGACTACCGCTACTTTTCCAAGTGTCATGTAGCCATTTCCAGGCACTCCGGGCGGGTAGTTCAACGGACGAATAATCGGCATTCGCCCATCAAGAAAAGGGTAAATTTCTTTTTGTGCCCAGATATGATTGCCTGATGTAATAACATCCACACCGCATTGAAGAAGCTCTTCGGCGGTAGCCGAAGTAAGACCAATCCCCCCGGCTAAATTCTCTCCGTTAGCCACAACCAAATCAATGCCCAAGTCACGCTTAATGGCTGGTAAGACAACACTCACGGCATTGCGCCCGGGCTTCCCAATAATATCGCCTATAGAGAGTATTCTCATTTAATCAACCTCTTTACCTTGCTACTTAGCAAAATCGGTCGCACGAGTCTCACGAATAACAGTAACTTTGATTTGTCCCGGGTAGGTCAAGCTCTCTTCAATTTTCTTGACGATATCACGCGCAAGACGCATTGAAGACAAATCGTCCACTTCCTCCGGCTTAACTAAAATACGAACCTCGCGACCGGCTTGGATGGCATAGGATTTTTCCACTCCACTAAAACCATCGGCAATCTCTTCCAAGCTCTTCAACCGCTGGAGATAATTCTCCATACTTTCACGTCGAGCACCCGGACGCGCGCTGGAAATAGCGTCTGCAGCAGAGACCAAAAAGCCCCAAAGGCTAATCTCGCTTACATCAAAATGATGTTCGGCAACCCCACGTACAACATCTTTGTTTTTATCCCACTGTTTAACCAAATCAGCCCCAATACTGGCATGGGTACCCTCCACTTCTCTATCAACCGCTTTCCCAATATCATGCAATAGCCCCGCTTTCTTTGCCGTAATGACATTGGCACCCAATTCCGAAGCAATCATGCCACTGATTCTGGCCACTTCCATTGAATGGGCCAATACGTTTTGGCTATAACTTGTGCGGAATTTGAGCCGACCAAGCAACTTAATCAATTCCGGATGAAGACCATGTACTCCAGCCTGAAAAGCCGCTTGTTCGCCGGCGACAACCATAGCAGCCTCTACCTCTTCTCGTGTTTTGGCAACCAATTCCTCAATGCGGCTGGGGTGAATACGTCCATCCAAAATTAATTTACTAAGTGCCAAGCGTGCTACCTCACGACGAACGGGATCAAAGCTGGAAAGGGTAACGGCCTCAGGAGTATCATCAATAATGAGATCCACGCCAGTGGCTTGTTCCAAAGCTCGGATGTTCCGCCCCTCACGCCCAATTAAACGTCCCTTCATCTCATCATTAGGCAGCGACACGGTGGAAACGGTTGTTTCAGCTACCACTTCAGAGGCGCTGCGTTGAATAACAAGGGTAAGTATATCGCGAGCTTTCTCATCTGCTTCTTCCTTTAGTTTTTGCTCCCACTCATGTAATCTCCGCGATGATTCCGTGCGCATCTCCCCTTCCATCTGCTCAAGCAAAATGTTCTTGGCATCCTCACAGGAGAGACTGGCAACCGCTTCCAATTCTCGCAACCTCTTTGCCTTCAATTCGTTTAGCCCCTCGCGAGTCACTTCTAACTCTTTTTCACGGCTATCGATTTGTCTATGGCGCGCATCAACCTCTTCCAGTTTGTGGTCCATGTTGGCTTCTTTTTGAGTCAACCGGTTTTCCTGTCGTTGGAGTTCAGCTCGCCGTTCGCGAGCCTCATTCTCTGAAGCAGTGCGGCTCTTATCTATTTCAACACGGGCGTCAGCAATGACTCCTTTCGCATCATTGCGTGCCTCAGCTATAATGCGAGCGGCTCGTTTCTGTCCAGCACGTATCTGTCGATTAGCATAAAATCCGCGTGACATCAGTACGGCAATTCCGCCACAGATTAAGCCAATTATAAGTGCAGAAAATATTGCTAAAGCTGCCAATTCATTAGGCATATTTGTAACCCTCCTTATTATCCATGCAAGTTGTTTCTTTTATAATACGGCCGAACCCTGCCTACTCCTTTTCGGCAACATCCTGCCATAATCTCTTAATACTTGAGCGAATAACGTCATAGTCATACCCACGACGTTGCAAATAATCTCCCAGTTTTCGGCTAAACTCCTCATAAGAATGTCCTCGAAGCAAATTGGCCTTTTTTGTTCCCGCCAAAAAAGCACTTTCGGCATCATCCAGTTCTACTGTAGCATCCTCAAGGACTTCAACGTTAATTCCTTTCTGGCGAAGTTCGGTCTGTACCAGACGGCGACCACGTGGACTAAAAGCAACCCGATTCTCGGTCCAATAACGAGCAAAGGCAACATCATCCACAAGCCCATTCCCTCGTAACCTGTCTATTGTCTGCGCGACTATTTCGTTGTCAAATCCTTTGCGCACAAGATTCTGGCGCACCTCATACTCGCTTCGCGGGCGATAAGATATGAAGTGTTCTGAAGCATGATAGGCCTTTTGCAAGGTGTTCCGAACCTTTAAACGAGTCTGTTGTTCCGGACTTAATTCGCTTTTAAGCCGTAAACCAGCTTCTAAAACCACGATGGGATCTAAACTGAAAGCATATTTTCCATCGAGATACACTTTCACCTCTTGGACTCTACCCTTAACGGCAACCAGACGTGTTATTTCAGCCACATAATCCCCCGTAAAACAAAACAAGCTGAGGCGCTATTCCTCAGCTTTCACCGCAACTTTCGACTGTCAACCATCCTCTTCCGCCAAAGCAAAAAAAGACTATTTATTCTTTTTCGGTTAAATCGACGCCGCCAGAGGTGAAAGCCGCCGTTTTAATCTTCTTCTCAATCTCCTGAGCTAAGTCAGGATTTTGCTTCAGATAATTCTTTGCGCTCTCTCTACCTTGCCCCAGACGAACGTCACCATATGAGAAAAAAGAACCCGCTTTCTTAATAACCTCGGACTTAACACCCAGCTCCATCAAATCGCCCTCATGACTAATCCCTTCCGCAAACATAATGTCAAACTCCGCGATGCGGAACGGAGGGGCCACTTTATTTTTGACAATTTTGGCCTTAACGTGCGTGCCAATCACTTTATCGCCCTGTTTAATTGTATCGACTTTGCGTAAATCAATACGAACCGAGCTGTAAAACTTAAGCGCGCGTCCTCCCGGTGTAACCTCTGGGTTGCCATACGATACCCCAACTTTTTCTCTGAGTTGGTTAATAAAGATCACAGCCGTCCCTGTACGTCCAATAGTAGCGGTTAATTTGCGTAATGCCTGGGACATCAAGCGCGCCTGCAACCCCACGTGAGAATCTCCCATATCGCCCTCAATTTCAGCCCGCGGGACTAACGCCGCCACACTATCAATGACAATGACATCAACGGCATTGGAACGTACCAGCGTTTCGCAGATTTCTAGGGCTTCTTCCCCCGTGTCAGGCTGAGAGATGAGCAAATCGTTTAGGTTGATACCGCAAGTCCTAGCATAACCCGGGTCAATCGCGTGTTCCACATCAATATAGGCCACCTTGCCACCCAGCTTTTGAGCTTCAGCCAAAATGTGCTGAGCCAGCGTAGTTTTGCCAGAACTCTCCGGCCCAAATATTTCGGTTACTCGCCCGCGTGGGATACCACCGACACCCAAAGCTAAATCCAGCGCTATTGAACCACTGGGAATTATTGCCACTTGAGATAGCGTATCACTATCCCCATAACGCATAATTGAACCTGCACCAAACTGTTTCACAATTTGGTCAATCGCCAACTCAAGTGCTTTTTCTTTCTCTGTGGTCATATTCGTCTGCCGCAATAATACCATAGCTCTATGAATGTTACAAGAAACGCCTCTATTCCTTTAATCAACTGTTTCCACACTACTTTTTCATCACACGCATTGAATTAAACACTGCCAATACTGTCACCCCAACGTCGGCAAATACAGCTTCCCACATATTGGCAAGCCCCATGGCACCAAATATTAGAAAAAAGGCTTTTACTCCCAATGCCAAAACAATATTTTGCCAAACAATACGTTTGGTATAGCGTGCTACCTTGATGGCGTCAATCAACTTAGACGGTTCATCATTCATCAACACTACGTCAGCCGCTTCAATTGCCGCATCTGCACCAAGCCCTCCCATGGCAATCCCTACTTCGGCCATTGCCAACACCGGAGCATCGTTTATCCCGTCACCGACAAACGCCAATTTGCCTTTTGAGTCCTGCGACGTAGACAGTTTCTCCACTAAATCAACCTTCTCGTGTGGGAGCAACCCGCTATGCACTTCGTCAATCTCCAGCATTTTCGCAACCGCTTCGGCGATTTGCTGATTGTCTCCTGTCAGCATGGCAACCTTTTTTACCCCCAATCGTTTTAGCGCCGCAATAGTTTGCAAACTATCAGGTCTTATTTCATCGGCTATCACTACACTGCCGACAAAAACACCATCAACTGCGACATACACTTTGGTACCTACAGTGTCATATTGCTCACAAGCAATGCCATGTGTTCGCATCAGTTGTTCATTCCCGGCTAAAATTACCTTGCCGTTATCATTTACCGTTACTCCGCAACCACTAATCTCAGCGTAGCCGGACAGCAGCGTTTTATCCACGACTTTCCCGTGTTTGCGCAGAATAGACAGTGCGATTGGATGATTTGAATACACCTCCGCTTTAGCCAGCATCTCCATCAAATCAGTATCCGTATGTCCCCGAGAAGGTTTGACAGCGATGACATCAAAAACACCTTTTGTCAGTGTCCCGGTTTTATCAAAAATCACCGTGTCCAGCCTACCCAAGGCGTCCAAATAATTACCACCCTTGACCAGAATTCCTTTTTGGGAGGCATTACCAATCCCTGCGAAGAAACCCAGCGGTATGGATATTACCAATGCGCAAGGACAAGAAATCACCAAAAAGATTAATCCGCGTCTCAGCCAGTCTTGCCATGCTCCGGCTAACAATAGCGGGGGAAGAACAGCGATTATCAACGCCAGCCCTACCACAGCAGGCGTATAAAAACGGGCAAATCTTGTAATGAAGCTTTCTGTTGGGGCTTTCTTGCTACCGGCATTTTCAACCATTTCGATTATTTTAGAAGCGGTTGACTCACCAAAAGCGCGTATCACTCTCAAAGTAAGCACCCCACTAAGATTGATACTGCCTGAAAGCACTATTTCGGACTCTAGGACTTTGCGTGGTAAGGATTCTCCCGTGAGCGCAGTCATATCAAGCGTGGAATGCCCTTGAAGCACCTCGCCATCAAGAGGAATTCGCTCGCCTGGTTTAACCAGTATAGTATCTCCCACTTTAACTGTTTCCGATGCCACTGCTTGCAAAACGCCGTCGTTACACAGAGTAGCGGTATCCGGTCTGATATCCATCAGTTTCGCAATGGATCTCTTTGACTTGCGCACTGCCAGTTCCTGCAAATACTCTCCGACTAAGTAGAACAACATCACCCCAACAGCCTCAGCATATTCGCCGATGGCGAAAGCGCCCACCGTGGCAACTGTCATAAGAAAATATTCATTAAAAACCTGTGCACGCATAATGCTTCTTAAGGCACGAAAAATAATCTCGCTGCCCAGCAACAGGTAGGTTACCGCGAAAACGGCAACAGCTATGTAATGATTTACAGGGACAATACGCTCAACCACCATACCGGTAACAAAAAGAACCGCTCCAACAATAAAACGTCCGATTCGAAAACGGTTTGTCAATGATTTTTCATCAAGCCGTTGCTGTCCTTTTTCGATTACTCTCACATGTGGTTCGTGTTCGTGAACACAGCGTATTACTTTTTCAAGAATACCGTCCGCGTTCTTTTCTGCAACCATAAACCTAAGAGTAGTTGTTGCATAATTAAGCGATACCTGCGATACCCCATCAAGTTTTCTCACCGATTCTTCAATGGCGATGGCGCAGTTAGCACAACTCAAACCTTGGAGAAATAAAGACTTCCACATTTTATCCCGCCTTTGCCGTGAACAATTGAACACCTGTTCAACTATAAACCTAAAATAATAATCCTCTACTCCGCGATATGCTCAAAACCTTTCTCAAAAATATCTCTGACATGTTCATCGGCCAATGAATACAAAACTATTTTCCCCTGTCTCTCAAACCTCACAAGGTTTGCTAGGCGCAATGATTTTAGCTGATGTGAGATGGCAGACTTGGTCATATTCAAAAGAACCGCCAAATCGCAGACACACATGTTGTCACAGGATAATGCCCATAATATTTTCACTCTGGTTTCATCTGCGAATGATTTGTATAGATTCAAAAGACCGGCAAAAACCACTCCTCCCGGCATCAGCTTCCGGACACGAGTAACCGTCTCATCATGTATAACATCACAATCACAGATAAAATGTACTTTATTTTTCATTCTGCTCTATTATTCAGTTGAATATTTGTTCAACCGTTATTGTACTGCCGTGGAATCACTCTGTCAATGGTGGTCTATCTTTGCTTGGCGATAACGCTGGCAATAGCTTCATACTGTCAAGGGTACTTTGGATTGAATTTTCCCTACAAGTCATCATATCCCTTGCACTATAAGCTCATGGCTTTAACGCAGACATTAACTATAACCGCAAAATTTGCATAGTGGCTTGAAATATGGTTTTCTGTTAGGCTGTTAATCTCAAAAAACTAGCCCTACTATTATCTCTTCAGTTACTAACTAAATTCTTGAGTGACCAAGAATAACTACTCTAAAATTGAATTGTATATCGGCTTGCGTTAATATACATATGCTTTATCTTAGTGCGAGGATTCCCATGAAAATATATCGTAAGAATGTGGTCATAGTGGTTTTGTCTGCAATACTGCTTGTTGGTGGGGTATTTATGGCAAATGGTGGTGTGAGCGGTGGCTTATTTGGTGCAGTTGTGGATCTTTCTGCCACTGCGCAATTCAATAAAAAGATTGATAATGGTAATATTGTCGATTTACTAATTGACTGTTTTAGGAACGCACGGGGTGAAGTTGAGTACCCGGACGATTTCGGGGGCATGTATTTTGACAACGATTACAATTTAATCGTTTTGACTACAAGAGAAAATGTTACTGATACTTCGTTTCGCGGAAATCTTTCAGATTTTGAAGGCGTATTAACATATCGTTACGCCCCGCGCTCATATAAATCATTATTAGAAGCGCAAGTCTTCTTACAAGATTATGTTGATGACTACCCAATAGGACATACTTCAATAAAGACTTCCGATAACGTTCTAGAAATTGGATTGTTTGACTCGCAGGATATTAAGAGCCAGAGAGACATCATCATTCTATTGCAAGCTCTAAGTGGCAATGTTGATGAGGCGGGTTTTTCATTTGTTCAAGCAAATATAGCTATTGCTGTCGCGAAATAGATGTAGCTTTTGTCTCTTTCCCTAACAATAAATGGTATCCACATGCAACGCCAATGTATAGCGACACATCCTATGGTAGCTTTACAGGCACGGCAAATGTAGTTCAAAACACAGCAACGCATAAAATAGGTATGACCACAGGTGTGAATGTTGGAAGTGTAACTGATATTTCTTACGATGGATAAGGCTGTGATATGCGCCGAATCCACTTTTTAACTTGACAATCTTAATGGCAGACTTCATATTGTAGGAGAATTGAACACTCAAACAAAACCTACCACTTGCGGCGCAAAAACATTCAACTGGGGCGAGCGTACATATGTCATGGGCATTATTAACCTCAGCCCCGATTCTTTTTCCGCAGATGGGTTAGAGCCAAATTCTGCTCTTGAACAAGCCCTCGCATTCGTAGAGCAGGGGGCGGATATTATAGACATCGGAGCTGAATCAACTCGTCCAGGAGCATCTCCCATTTCTCCCGCCGTAGAACAGTCACGCCTAGTACCCATAATCAACCGTTTGGTCGGCAAACTTAATGTACCCATAAGTGTTGACTGCTACAAATACGACGTAGCCCATGCTTGTCTTGAAGCAGGAGCACACATCATTAACGATATTTGGGGGCTACAGTACGACACAAAGTTGGCTGAATTAGCCACCGAGTATAATGCTCCGATTATTCTTACATCCAATCAGCGGGGACAGGATTGCGTCGGTGATATCATGCATATTGTGAAAACTGATCTGAGTCGTGCAATTGCGATTTGTAGACAAGCGAAAGTGCCCACAGAAAATATTATTGTCGACCCAGGAATCGGTTTTGGCAAAACATTGGAACAGAACTTCCAGATTCTTCGCCGGTTAGACGAACTGGCTGAACTGGGTTACCCAATCTTATTGGGAACATCACGCAAAGAGTTTATCGGCAATATTCTCGGCCTGCCTACCGCCCAAAGACTAGCCGGAACGGCAACTACCAATTCGATCGGGATCGCAAAAGGTGCCGATATCATCCGTGTGCATGACGTGCAATTTATGGCGCAAGTCGCTAAAATGAGTGATATATTGGTGAGAGTGCCCAACGATGAACGCTAAATCTTTTTCAGTATATTTGGGGCTTGGTTCTAATATCGGTGATCTAAGGCAAAATCTGAACAAAGCGCTTTATTTTATTGGTCAAAGATTGCAGATTGAGAAAACGTCCTCAGTATATGACACTACTCCTGAATGCAATCCCAATCAACCAAATTTCCTCAATTTAGTTGTTCAGGCCAGTACCACTCTTGAACCAATGGCATTGTTATCACTTATTAAAGGTTTTGAAGCTAAACTGGGGCGTGTGCCGTCCCAGCGCTATAATCCGCGGACAATGGATATCGATATACTGTCCTATGGGCAATACATAATTAATAGCCCCGAACTCACCATTCCCCATCCACATATGCATGAAAGAGCCTTCGTACTGGTGCCACTGGTCGAAATTGCACCCGATTTTATTCATCCAGTCACAGGTAAAACCGCCAGTCAAATGCTGTCCGAACTTAAAAAAGGGGTACAAGGGGTATTGAAGCTTCTTGACCCCTTAAAAAGAGGTGCTGACGAATGTACAGAATAACCGTTGAACAACATTTTGATGCCGCTCACGCTCTGCGCGGATACAAGGGAAAATGTGAAAATTTACACGGCCATCGTTTTAAAGTGCTGGCAAGCGTTGAGACAAAGCTCTTAAACAACATCGGGCTCGCTTTTGACTTCCGTGACCTAAAAAGTGCGTTGAAGCAAATTCTGGACAAATACGACCATACTAGTTTGAACGAGGTTTCTCCGTTCGATCAGCTGAACCCTTCGTCTGAGAATCTCGCTCGTAGCATATATTATGAATTGGCAAATAAACTACAAAATGTTAAATTGGTTTCTATCGCAGTCTGGGAATCTCCCGAAAGCGTAGCTGAGTTTTTCCCAGATTAACGCCGGTGAGGAAAAGATGAGTAAATTTATATTAATCACAACGACTTTTCTGCTGGTAGTAACCATTTGGATGGGTTGTTTCAGCCTAAGAGAAAACCGTAGCACCAAATGGCGAGAGCTACCGGATGAAATCGCGTACGAAATACGCATCCATGATAATATTTGGCCAGACTATTATTATGTAAGTAGCTATACCAGTTCTGATTACGATATGACAGCCAATTTCCCCGAAGGCTACTGGGTGTATGAGCCCGGTAAAACTCCTTTCAGCAACCCTAAATGGGTGTTTTATGCAGAGAGTTTATCCAAAAAAACTGAACATGGATTTTCTGTCGTAACAATTGAAAGAGCAACCGCCGAATAACCGTAAGATTGAGTAATTCTTTCTGCCAGCTTATTGTCCGGAATACAATCCCAATAAATACCTAGCCTTTAAAGGAGATACTATGGGGGAAGATTTAACAGTCAATACAAAAGTCCGATGCTTAAGATGTCCGGGTACAATGGAATATGTTGGGGTCAAAAAGATCCAATTTGGAAAGACTGGGTTCTTCACGGGAACATGGAGTAATCTGCTTTCTGGAGCACTTGAAGTAAGGATTAGTATTTGCTCAAATTGCAGGAAGGTAGAGTTTTATGCAACTGAGGAAAAAGATTTCAAACAAGACTTCCCAAATATGTTGTGGGAGTAGCCACTAGCATGATTGGCTGTACTGACCTTACCCCAAAGTTAATGCCATTGTCATCTAGAGTTTTCCACTTGTTTCCAAAAATTCGACAGGTGATAAACCTCCCAAAGAACTATGCGGTCTGACAGTATTATAATCTATTCTCCACTCTTCTATAACTTGTTTGGCATGTTTTAGGTTTAAGAACCAGTTAACATTCAGACATTCGTCACGCATTCT
>WRNG01000029.1 GCA_009776735.1 Dehalococcoidia bacterium
ACCTGACACCCTTCGCGATGATTGTCACGGGATTCATAGTTCCCCTAGTACAGCCGTAAGCGATTTTATACACTCCTACCATTATTTCACGGTGCATCCCGTCTTGCACTGCATGGTTGAGCATCAATTGTCGAATATTTTACGCAAGGAGAGTTGGAGTGTTTGGTTTTCGTATGCCGTTTCTCCTCGCAACTTCTCATATTTAGTTATAGAGGGGAATACCTTAGCCAAAGTATACAATCAATGTGCGGAATACTCAAATGGTCGCATTGCAGGAGATGTGGAGATTTATATATAGGCAACCTCTGCAATCTATCAAAAACGATCTTTTTTGTGGCATCAATAGGCACATTATTGATAGCTTTTCTGATGAAATGGTAAGGTTTTCGGAGGTTGCCTAAGACAATACAATAGTTTGACTATCTAAATATTTATAATGAACCGAAATAAATCCCAAATGCTCTACTATATAGCCTTTGTCCTTTATAGAATAGTTTATCCCAACTACTTGTAACGCAAATGTACCATTTTCTCTTTCAAATACACCCTGCGGCACAGTTATCTTCTCTTTATGATTGAACCTAATTATGTTACGAAGAAGAAAATCCATTTTGTACTCGTTTAGATAGTTATCAGAGTGAAACGCTTCAACCATAATCTCTTTAATAAAATAGCAATTATCAATACTACGATAATCGCTATGTACGCAATCTGTAAAACTGCTTACATACAACTCATCGCAAAAGTAAATAGCAAAACAGCTCAATATATAATTATCTTTGCCTTCTGCATCGTAGTGTTGCCCCAGAGTAATTATATTGCCAGCATGACCATAACTGAAATCTAATGTTACATCGTCAATATCAAATTTGACCTTTGGACTTTCTATTTTGTACTGTATTGGGGCTAAAGCATCACCATAATAAGCAAGCTTAATTTTTGATAAACCATCTGCTCCACATCCAACGCCAACACTTATCATCAAAATCATAGCCATTCCTGCTATCAACAATTTTATAACAGCACATTTTTTCATAGCGCCCCCGAATAACTTCCTTTATCCTATATGATAATTCCGTTGTACCACAGTTTGGCAATAGCACGAATTATTTCATCAAAGTCGATAACAAGCTAACCCAAAGAAAATCATTAGTTTTGCCGTGTATTCTCAACGTTATTCTATCATTCACGGATGTCTGACATTCAAAATCTTTAACAGAACTACTTCAAACCACTGATAGTGTCAAGATCGTGCTTAGCTCCGATCAAAATTAAGGCATCGCCGATAGACAAAATTGAGTTCGGGTCCGGGAAAAGTTTTATCTTTTCCTGCTCAGTATGATGGATAGCGATTACACTTATGCCGTACTTCGCACGCAGTTTGATTTTCTCTATGCTTTTCCCTATCCATTGTTGCGGTGTGATGATTTCCATGATGCTGTATTCTGGAGAGATTTCTAACTGATCAGTAATACTGCCTTGTACCAATGAATGAGCTACACGTTTCCCCATGTCGAATTCTGGGCGAATCACTCTGTCGGCTCCCAGTTGGGTTAAAATTTTGGCATGGCGTTCATTCTGTGCCTTGCAAACAAGCATTTTTGCCCCCAACTCTTTTAATATCATGGTTGCCAAGATGTTATCTTCAATATTGCTTGCCATTGAAACTACCACGCAATCGAAACTTGGGACATCCAGAGAGCGCAAAACAGTTTCATCTTTGCAATCCCCGATGATGGCGCTTGTCACATGGTTCACTATGCTTGTAATACTGCTTTCGTTAGCATCCACAACCATTACACTATGTTTCATTTGATACAATTCTGTTGCCAATGAACTGCCAAAACGTCCAATACCAATTACTAAAAATGAGCTCATTGTATTTCTCCCAAAAGATGGTGTCTTTAACCCATCATAATCCATGAATCTGGATATTTTATTTTGTCTTCAACGTAATGGTTAAAAAATGTTGTTATGCCAAATATCATAATCCCTGCACGCCCGAAAAACATCAACAGCATTAGAATGCCCAATGAGACAGGTGCCAAAGACGCAGTTACTCCCAGCGATGATCCGTTATTAGTGATGGCCGAAATGACTTCAAACAGTATGCCTGAGAAAGCAATGTCCGGTTGCATAAGCGCGATTATGACAGAACTTGCCACAATAAACATGACTACTATGGACAAAAGAGACATGGCACTTGTAATTTGTTGTTCAGGTATTGTGCGACCAAAAATCGATAACTGACTGCGCCGACGTATGAAGCGTATTGTTGACATAATTAAAAGACCGGCTGTTGTGTTTTTGATACCACCGGCAGTTGACCCTGCCGATCCGCCAATTAGCATCAACATCATCAGTATCATCAGTGACACCCCTGAAAGGGACGATTGATTTATGATGCTGAAACCGGCGGTCTTGGGAACTACTGCTTGAAACAGGCTGGCAGCCAGTGCACTAGGCAGAGACATATTTCCCAGCGTGGATGGATTTGTGCGTTCGGCCACATAAAAAAACACTGTTCCCGCAACAATAATCCAGAATGTCATAGTTAGCACTAACTTAGAGTGTAAATGAAGCCTAGTGAAACGGTGATTACGCCAAATATCTTCCCATACAAAAAATCCCAAACCTCCGATAATAACCAATAGCATTAGAGTAATTGTAACAAATACGTCTTCAGAATACGCAGAGAAGCCTGATAACTCTCCAGTAGTACCAATTATGCCGAATCCTGCATTGCAAAAGGCGGAAACTGCGTGGAAAATTCCCAACTTCAAACCATCCCACATCCCATGGACAGGTAAAAAACGTATCCACAAGATAACTGCTCCCAATCCTTCAAACAGTAAAGCCCCGATTAAAATATGCCGGACAAGTTGTATTACGCCTTGCATATCTTTCAAACTTAGGGATTGTACAATCAGCAGACGAAAAGACAGCCCCATCTTCTTATTCACGACGAAAAAGAAAATGGTGGTAATCGACATAAACCCAAGCCCGCCGATTTGCACTAAACACAAGATAACGATTTGTCCGAACACACTCCAGGTTTGTGCCGTATCGGTAAGCGTAAGACCGGTAACACAGGTGGCTGATACCGAAGTAAACAGTGCAACCAAAAGTGGCACAGAGTTACTGTCGCTTGAAGCAAAAGGCAAAGACAGGAGAATAGTTCCTACCGTTATCACCGCTAAAAATCCCAGAGCAAAGATTGCTGCTGGAGAAAGTTTTCTGCGAGACTTTATGTTTACCATATTGAGTTGTTTAACACTGAATAATAATGAGTAATCATTATAACCAACAACCATGAAAAGTCAAAAGTACAATTCGCTTTCGGCGGAGGCAACTTATCATGTGAAACGTTATTCATTGCTATTTTGTCTAAAACTGTATTAGCGTTATATAATTGCCAAATGGAGGAAAGAAGACTTGAGAATATTTGCTGAAGGTTGTTTTGTTTGTGGGAAGCCCATTGTATATTTTGAAGAGGAAAAGCCTATTTCCTGCCAGCAATGTGGGAAGGCCTTTAATAGCACTGTCGCATGCGAAGATGGGCATTACATTTGTGATTCATGTCACGAAGAACAAGGGTTTGTCTTTATTACACAATATGTGTCGACAAGCCAAAGTATTGCACCTATTGCTATGGCGACCGATATTATGCGTAACCAGTTTATCAATATGCATGGACCGGAGCACCATTATTTGATTGCGGCCGTATTACTTGCGGCCTATAGGAATGCTGGAGGTGAAGTGGACTTTGACAAAGCGTTAAAGATTGCTCAACAACGGGCTAAAAAAGTTCCGGGTGGTATTTGTGGAACATGGGGGAGTTGTGGTGCGGCAGTGTCAACAGGCATTTTTATCAGTATTGTAACTGGTGCTTCGCCGTTATCGGAAAAAGAGTGGTCATTGGCAAATCAGATGACATCACAGAGCCTGGAATTGATTGCGTCTAATGGCGGGCCGCGTTGTTGTAAACGTAATACATATTTGGGCATTACTCAAGCCATAACTTTTTTGAAGGAAAAACTGAATATTTACTTAGAGTCGCCGCAGTCTGTTGTATGCAGATTCTCTCATCGAAATAAGCAATGCAGAAATGAAAAGTGTCTGTATTTCCCGCGACGGGCGCCATAGGACTAATCCTCGTTTGAGTAGAATGTCCAATTCTTTCCTGCAGACATTGAAACAGAAGGGTGAACAAATCTGGCTCACTTTTGATTATCGTATTGAGCAAAGTCAGCTACAGCGTTTTTCCTTAGCAATGGGTGAGCGTAATCCGCAGTGGCAAAAAGAGGTTCCGGTTTCCTTCCTGCTTACCGTTGGCCTTGAGCGAATCCTAATGCAAGTTCCCTTTTCCGCGCAAATAGTGTTGCTGGGAAGCTCGCAAATCGTAAGCAAGGCTTCGTTAATGGAGGGTGAGATTATTACGGTTCAGGTAAAGATAATTTCTCTAAAAAAACGCGCTGCGCAGACTTTTGTCAAATGGGAAATTGAACATAAAAATTGTAATGACGAGACTGTTGCCTGTGTGCGACAAATGGTTATGGTGCGGAGCACAGCATGAATTCATTAATATGGAATGAATTTAAGGTCGGACAAGAAATACAACCGTTGGAGAAATTGCCGTCTTTTCGACAACTGCTTCTTTGGGCTTGTGCTGTGAGTGACTACAATCCTCTTCACTTCGATAAAGAATATGCAATTGCCTGTGGATTTACCGATATTGTAATTCAGGGACAATTAGTCATGGCATTTCTTTGCCAAATGTTGTCAACTTGGCATGGAGGCAGCGGTTTTTTGAAACAACTGGAAGTCAGTCACAAAGGGGTAAATTTCCTTGGTGATAAGCTTATTTGCCGGGGGAAAGTACTGTCTGTGCATCCCTATGACAAGAGGGTCATTCTGGAAGTATGGGTAGAAAACCAAGGCGTGAAAACTGTGATAGGCAAGGCGACGGTGGAAAGCGTCGCCTTGCTGAAAACAACATGAAAGCTTCTAGGGTGCTGTTTCGCTATGTTATGGCTAGGCTGTCTCAATTCTACTGGCTTCTTCCAGCCCCAAAATTTTAATCGCTTCCTCAACAATTTTATATTTTAAAATTTTGCCGGCCGCATTCATCGGAAACTCTGACACAAAACGCACATATTTAGGTGTTTTTTGCTTTGCCATGTGTGATTTGACATAATCGCGAATTTCATCTTCGGTGGCTTCTATATTATCTTTCAGAATCGCGCAAACCAATATTTCTTCACCGTACTGTTTATCCGGCACGCCGACTACCTGTACATCTTTAACTTTTTCATGTGTATATAGGAAATCCTCAATCTCCTTGGGATAGATGTTCTCTCCTCCGCGGATAATCATGTCTTTAATTCGACCGGTTATTTTGAAATTGCCATCTGGCAAGCGACGAGAAAGATCTCCGGTATGTAACCATCCGTTCCCGTCGATGGTATTGGCTGTGGCGACTGGCATCTTATAATAACCTTTCATGATGTTATAGCCGCGAGCGACGAATTCGCCATCGGTATTGTCTGGTAATTCGCTACCTGTCTGGGGGTCGACAATTTTGCACTCAATGCCAGGTAGTGCTCGTCCCACGGTGTTTACTTTTACTTCGATTGGGTCATCAGCGCTACTCATCGTACAGCCCGGGCTACTTTCGGTCTGTCCGAAGACAATCGTAATTTCCGGCATATGCATTTTATCAATTACGTCTCGCATAACCTTAACAGGACAGGGGCTGCCCGCCATAATGCCGGTGCGCATGTTGGAAAAATCCGTTGTGGCAAAGTCCTTATGTTCCAACATTGCTATAAACATGGTTGGTACGCCGTGACAAACGGTAATTTTTTCTTTATTGATGGCTTCAAGTGACAAACGCGGGGAGAAACTTGGAATTGGGCACATGGTCGTGCCGTGGGTAACTGCTGCTGTCATTGCCAGAACTACTCCAAAACAATGAAACATGGGAACGTGAATAAGAATCGTATCAGCCGTGGAAAAATCCATACGGTCGCCAATATTTTTGCCATTGTTAACAACATTGTTGTGTGTAAGCATCACCCCTTTAGGAAAACCGGTAGTGCCTGAAGTGTATTGCATGTTGCATACATCATGGCTGTTCATCATGGCCATGCGCTGATGGACAAGTTCGATAGGCGTTCTGACGGCGGTTTCTAATGCTTCTTCAAAAGTTAGACAACCAGGTTCAGTAAATCCGACTGTTATCACATTACGAAGGAAAGGTAATCGAGCGGAATGTAGCGAAGTACCTTTGGATAGTGTGGCGAGCTCTGGACAAATTTTCCTTATGGTGTCTAAGTAATTGGAATCTTTATGTCCTTCAATCATCACTAAAGTATGAGTGTCGCTTTGCCGCAGGAGGTATTCAGCCTCGTGAATTTTGTAGGCTGTGTTGATGGTGACCAGAATAGCTCCGATTTTGGATGTGGCCCAAAAAGTGATAAACCATTCCGGGATATTGGTTGCCCAAATTGCCACTTTATCGCCCCTTTTCACCCCTAATGAGATTAGAGCTCTGGCAAAATTGTCAACGTCATTCCTAAATTCGGCATAAGTGCGAGTATAGTCCTGTACGGTGTAGCGGAAAGCGTACTGGTCGGGGAATTCCTCGACGACGCGATCAAGAAGTTGGGGAAAGGTTAGATCAACTAAGGCCTCTTTTTCCCAGATATATTTGCCTGTGCCGGTTTTATTGCTGAATAGAGGGGGGCGTACGGAGTGTGCCTTGGTAAATTGAGTCATATAATTGGCAAAGTGCGGAATGACGATGCCCGGATCTTCCAGCTCTTTACTCCAGCGCTTCACCCATTCAAATGAAATGAAACCCTCATAGTTTATACTTTGTAGCGCCAGCATCATTTCATTTATGGGGAGATCTCCTTCTCCCATCATGCGGTAATGGATGTTTCCAGCTTCATCAACCACGGAGTCCTTTACATGAACATACTTGATATAGGAACCAAGGTTTTGTATGGTTTGCTCGGCCGACTCGTGAGCAAAACGATAGGGATGATGAATATCCCATAGGGCAGCGACGGCATCACTTTCCACTTGTTTTAGTAAGCGATAGAGTCTTGCGGTATCACAGAATACCCCATTGGTTTCAATTAATAAGGTCACCCCATATTGCTCAGCTACGGGGACAAGTTTTTTAAGCTGTCTCGCGATTAAGTCATCATTGACTTCGTCGCCTGTGGGGGCAGGTTCTCGGTCAGCCAATATACGTACAAAGGGAGACGAAAGACGGTTTGCAATCCTAATATACTCGCTTATTTCGGCCCAGTTTGCTTCTTGGCGTTCAGCATACTTAAGACAACAGTCAGAAGAAAAACAGGCTATGGAGAGATGAAAAGTTTTCAGTTTTTGGATGGTGGAAGGAAGCTCTTCTTCGCAGAACGGTTGAGCGCGGGTGGCAACCAGTTCAGAGCCTAGCCCTCTAACTTCTATTCCATCAAACCCAAAGTCCTTGGACGCTGAGATAATATCTTGCCATCTCCAGTCCGGGCAGGCCAAAGTAGAAAAGGCTAATTTCATTTTAATTCCTCCATATAATTGCCGCAGTAGAGAATTTTCTAGGATTTGGCGGCATCAGCATCACGTAATTCTCTCCGCTTAATTTTTCCGCTGATAGTTTTAGGGAGCTCGTCCACAAATTCGATTATACGAGGATATTTATAAGGCGCAGTAACTTTTTTTACGTGGTTTTGTAATTCGGTCTTGAGTTGTTCAGACGGAGCATATCCTTTGGCGAGTATGATAGTGGCCTTTACATTGAAACCACGATCAGGGTCTGGAACTCCGGTAACAGCGGCTTCGAGTACGGCAGGATGTTCAATAAGAGCACTTTCCACTTCAAACGGGCCAATCCGATACCCTGAACTTTTGATAATATCATCGTTACGCCCACAGAACCACACATAACCATCCTCATCTCGCCAAGCCATATCTCCGGTATGATAGATTCCGTTGTGCAGAACTTTTTGAGTAAGTAGTTCGTCTTTATAGTAACCCATGAAAAGGCCCAAAGGTCGATGCTCAGTGTCAGGGACGGGCATACAAATCTCTCCTTCTTCGCCTACCTCACATACTTTTCCGTTCTCATCAATGATGGTGCAACAGGTCAGCGGCATTGGCAATCCCATAGAGCCGGGTTTCGGTTCGATCCACGGATTGGTGGCGAAAAGTACTGTGCATTCGGTTTGTCCGTAAGCTTCGCGCAGCTTTAGTCCGGTACCAGATAGCCATTGGTGGTATACCTCCGGGTTTAAGGGTTCTCCGGCGATGGCAGAATGTTTTAACGATTTCAGGTCGAATTTGTTCAAGTCTTCCTTTATGAACAGACGATAAATCGTGGGAGGGGCACAGAATGATGTGATTTTATATTTACCAATAAGGTTGAGAAAATCAGCGGCGGCAAAACGTTTCTCAAAGTCATAAACAAATACGGTGGCCCCACATAGCCATTGACCATAAATCTTACCCCAGGAGGCCTTAGCCCAACCGGTTTCAGCCACCGTTAAGTGCAAGTCATTTTCTGAAAGATTATGCCAGAATTTGGCAGTGGTAATGTGGCATAGGGGATAGTAATAATCATGGGCCACAATTTTGGGCATTGCGGTGGTTCCTGATGTGAAATAGGCTATCATGACGTCTTTACTGTTCGGAGCATCTGTCCCTGTAGGGCGGGTAAACTTCTCATTACTATCACCGGTCAATTTATTAAAATCAATATAGCCGGTGCGATCGCCAGAAAGAACAGCTTTTAGCTTTAAAGTGTCACTGGTGGATATCTCCGCAGCATCAATTTTACGGCACATCTCATCGTCATTTACAGTAAGAATCATTTTTACTCCGGCAGTATTGACGCGATAAACAATATCCTTTACTGTTAGCAAGTGAGTTGCCGGAATCAGAATGGCTCCGATTTTGTGCATGGCGATAGTGAAGTACCAGTACTCATAACGGCGTTTGAGCATGACCAGCACGACATCACCCTTCTTGATTCCCAGCGAGAGAAGAGCGTTAGCCATTTTATCGCTCATACGCTTAATCTCGGCGAAGTTGATAATTTTCTCTTCTCCATATTCGTTGCACCATACTATTGCTGTTTTATCCGGCTTGGTATTGGCAAGCTCGTCCACAACATCGTAGGCGAAGTTGAAGTTCTCCGGCATTTCAACCTTAAAATTATTGTAGAAGTCCTCATATGAAGAAAAGTCTGTACGGCAATATTTATCAATGAGTCCCATGGTTTACTCCCTTCCGGTGATGGTTATTATCATGTGCGCGGGCGTATCACCTAACGCCTCAATGCTGTGCGGATTAGTTGAGTCAAAATAAATGGAATCACCTTCATTTAAGACATTATCGTATTTACCAATTTTAACGCAAACGGTGCCGTCTAAAACGTAATGAAATTCCTGACCTGAGTGGTTAACCATCGTAGCCGATTTATCATGGTTGTTGGGTTCAATTGTGATAAAGAAAGGGTCCATGGTCCGCCCGGCAAAATTATAAGCAAGGGATTGATAATCGTATTCTTTCCGGCGGCTAATGCCGACGCCTTTTCCCTTACGCACAACTGAGAACACGGAAAGCTTAGCGCTGTCACCTTTGAGCAACTCCGTCATACTGATATCAAAATGATGCGCAACATCATGCAAGAAACTTACCGGAATTTCAATACTACCGGTCTCATATTGCGCTAAAACATCGGCGGTGGTGCCAGTTTGTCGGGCAAAATCTGTCTGTGAAAGATTATTAAGCGTACGGACGCCCCTAATGCGTTCACCAATTTCACGATTTAGTTCAGACATTGTAATCTCCTTTAATGTGTAATACTAAGTTATGCCGTATCTTCATAATGAAAACCAATGGTAAGTGCTGCCAAGTTAGCTTCTAAAAGTGTCTTTTTACGTTCAGGCACAATTGTCATCATTACTGTCGCGGCGGTTGTTTCATCACAAAGATTTGTTTCACGGAGTAGTTTGCCGAGTACTATTACATTGGCCAGAGTTGGCATTTGCCGGTTATTGGCAATTTGAGTAGCCGGAATGCCGTGGGCACCAATATCTTCACGTCTTGGCTTTCGATTCACTAACGAGCTGTCATAGAAGAGCAACCCGTTTCTTTCGATATCCGGCTCAAATTTGTCTAGAGAGGGTAGATTCATACATACCAGAATGTCGGGAGTTGTAACAATCGGCGAGCCGATGCGCTTGGTGTCCAAAATGACACTGCAGTTGGCAGTGCCTCCACGCATTTCTGGTCCGTAACTCGGGAGCCAAGAGACTTCTCTTTCCAGTGCCAATCCCAGCGTGGCAATAAATTTGCCGGCAAACAAAATCCCCTGCCCCCCAAAACCGGACAGTAGAATGCGGCACGAAGAGGCGCTCATGGCATTACCTCCCTGCTCGTTGAGTCTTTGAATACCCCGAGTGGATAAACCGGTAGCATGTGTTCGCGTAGCCAATCAAGTGCTTTTACTGGCTCCAACCCCCAGTTTGTTGGGCATGCAGATATTACTTCAATCAGGGAGAAACCTTTACCATCGATTTGCGTTTGAAAAGCTTTCATAATCGCTTGTTTGGCATGGCGTATGTTCTTAACTGAATCAACGGATACGCGCTCAATATAGGCTGCTCCGTCAATTGTGCTCAACATTTCACTCATTCTCATTGGATAACCAGAGTACGCATTATCGCGACCGTAGGGAGTAGTTTGTGTGACTTGTCCGGTCAGGGTGGTGGGAGCCATTTGGCCACCGGTCATGCCATATATGGCGTTATTCACAAAAATAATGGTAATGTTTTCCCCGCGTGCTGCGGCATGAATGGTTTCTGCAGTTCCAATAGCGGCCAGATCTCCGTCTCCCTGGTAAGAAAAGACGATGCATTCAGGGCGGGCGCGTTTAAGCCCTGTAGCCACAGCCGGAGCTCGACCATGAGCTGATTGTATCATGTCACAGTTAAGGTAATTGTAGGCAAAGACTGCGCATCCGACGGGCGCAATCCCAATTGCTTTGTGCAGTATATTTAGTTCTACTAGCGCTTCCGCTACCATACGATGTATTATGCCGTGCGTGCAACCAGGACAATAATGCATGGATGCATCGGTTAGACCCTTGGTCTTTTCAAAAACAACAGTCATCGTTATCCCTCTTTTTATTCTGTTTGTTCATGTAATGTGGTGGCCTCACGAATTTTTTGTAGTAGTTCCTCCGGCGTGATTATCATGCCTCCGGTACGATTACAGCGTAACACCGGCTTCTGGCAACGAATTGCTAGTTCGACATCGCCGGCCATTTGTCCCATACTCAATTCGGCTGCAATGAATACAGAAGCTTTTTGGGCCAAATCCATAAGTTGTTTTACTGGGAATGGCCAAAGGGTAATAGGGCGCAGGAGGCCAGCCTTAATACCTTCCTTGCGAGCGATATCAATGGCATTTTGGGCGACACGAGAGGTAATTCCATAGGCAACAACCACAATATCGGCGTCTTTCGTGAAATATTCTTCACAACGTACTTCTTTTTCTGAAAGCAGTGCATATCTTTTGTAGCGCTCGATTACTGTTGCCTCTAGTTCTTCAGGCATAAGATATAGCGAGTTCACAAGGTTTGGAAGACGTTTTCCCTGTGTGCCAGTTAGAGCCCAGGGCTTCTCGATTGCATGCCCGCTTTCTTTGGTTGCGGTGTCAACTGGCTCCATCATTTGTCCGAGTGTGCCGTCTGACAAAATTGCAACAGTTAGGCGGTATTTATCAGCCAAATCAAATGCATCAAATGCGCAATCCAACATTTCCTGCACGCTATTTGGAGCTAGTACTAACATATGGAAATCGCCGTGTCCGGTACTTTTGGTGGCATGGTAATAGTCTGCTTGCGAAGGTTGTATTCCACCTAGCCCAGGGCCTCCGCGTTGCACATTAACGACAACTGCCGGTAAGTCACACCCTGCGAGATAACTGAGGCCTTCACTTTTCAGGGAAAAACCCGGGCTGGAAGAAGAAGTCATAGCCCGCTTACCTGCCGCAGCGGCTCCGATTACCATGTTGATGGCTGCAACTTCGCTTTCAGCCTGTAGGAAAGTTCCTTGTATTTTTGGTAGTTTTTTAGCCATATAGGCGGCAATTTCAGTTTGGGGAGTGATGGGATAACCGAAGTAATGACGACAGCCGGCGAGTATGGCTCCCTCGGCAATGGCTTCATTGCCTTTCATTAATACTTTGTTGGCCATATTTGTTCCCTCACTCCTATTTTTCCACATCTATAACGACATCGGGGCACATGAGTGCGCAAAAGGCACAACCGATACAGTCTTCCATGTTGGTGACCCCTGCAGGGCGGAAGCCTCTAGCGTTAATTATGTTTTCGCCAAGTTTAATGATTCCTTTTGGGCAAGCATTTACGCATAACTCACAGCCTTTACATTCATCTGTTTTAAAAGTAACATTGCTCATTATTTTTTCCTCAATAGCTACTATGGTTTCCATGGACTTTTGAATAAATCCAGCAGGAAAATATCCCCTAAGATTTTCTCAAGATGTGCCTGACTTGGGACCAAACGCCTTTCCAGCACGGTCATTTTAAGCGGTAGCGCCAACTTTTCAGACGCTTTAAGGGCAAAATTTCCGCTGGATACCACATCTGCCAGCTTTGTTTCTTCCATTAGGTTTGAATTATTAACCAGACCAGTAAAGGAAATCTGGCTGGCGGTCTCAATTTCATTTTTCATGTCAAGAAGAGCCCCTATACTGCTCGTCAATGGACGAAATTGGTTGAACACTAAGAGCATTTCGTAATCAGCGCTATTCTGCAGGTAACTGGCATAGCGTCCGAGCGCCAGCGCTCCGCGATTGTCACCGCCCACATCAATGATTCCGGTGGTATCCGGAACATCAAATAAGGCTCGCGTTCCAGCTGGCAAAGCAGGGGCATCCACGTTTGTATTCGACAAACAAGAGGTGACCAGCCGTATCCCCTTTTCTTTTAGTGCGTCAACGGCCTCAGCCATGCGGGAATATGGATTGATTATATCCAAGTCGCATAGAATCACTTTGTCTCTTTGCTTGCTGGCGTATATGGCATATGAAATAGCCAAGCTGGTTTTACCGCTGCCAAAATGCCCCGCAAAAACCGTGATTCTTGCCAATCGCATCCGCCACTACCTTTTGCACGGTATTTCCACACCGAGCAACCTTGTTGTTTTCTACGATTCCTGGAATGAAGTATAGCAGAAAGCGGCAGTAAATTCAGCACGCCGCAATGTTTCCGTAAATATCCGCCAGTCCATGTAAAATCATGGACATGAAAAATACGACACGGATTACACTAAGTTGGGAACTATTTGAACAGGGCAT
>WRNG01000030.1 GCA_009776735.1 Dehalococcoidia bacterium
TATCACAGANCCCATCTCGGGCTAGAGATGAAAACCCCATTATCTTATGTCAGTCAGGAGGGATGACTGGTAGATATTTACGGAGAATATTTCGTTTCGTTGATACCACCTACGCAAAAGTGCTATTATGTTGCCATGTTGTTCCTCTGCCCAAGTTTTTCAATACATTAACTTAAGGAGAAATTTTCCATTAACAGGCAATACATTGCGGCGGGCGTCAATATTGAAGCCGCCGATTCGGTAAAAGATGTAATCAAGAGATTAGCCAACGCTAGTTTCAATCAGGCCGTACTCGCAGGACCGGGGCTTTTCGGCGGTATGTACGAACTTCCGCGTTATAAAAACCCTGTGCTTGTCTCAAGCATGGATGGAGTAGGCACTAAACTTAAGCTGGCCGTCACTATGGACAGTTATACCAGCGTTGGCATAGACATTGTCAATCACTCTGTCAATGATATTCTTACCTGCGGCGCTACGCCTATTTTCTTCTTGGATTACATTGCAATGGGACAACTTCTTCCTCATAAAATAAAAGATATTGTCATAGGCTTGTCAGGGGCATGTCAAGAGGTAGGATGCGCTCTCATTGGCGGTGAAACAGCTGAAATGCCCGGCTTATACGCGGGAGATGATTTCGATTTGGTGGGAACCATTGTAGGGATTGTTGAAAAGGAAGAGATTATTAATGGGCAAGACATTGTACCCGGAGATATCATTTTAGGACTCCCTTCCAGCGGGCTGCATACCAATGGCTATTCTTTAGCGCGGCACGTATTGGGAGAGAGTCGCCAAGTGCTTGAACAATACTACCCCTCTTTGGGACAGACTGTCGGACAAGCCTTACTCGCACCGCACCGCTGTTATTTCAATGATTTAAAAGCCCTTTTGCCCATGGTAAAGGGACTGGCGCATATAACCGGAGGAGGATTTTCTGGCAACATACCGCGTGTCATGCCTGATAATGTTAGTGCTTCGTTAGACACTTCTGCTTGGAATATCCCGCCAATTTTTAATTTGATTCAAGAGAAAGGCGCTATTGGGAGAGACGAGATGTATCAAGTCTTTAACATGGGCATAGGCATGATTATAATAACCTCCCAAGAACACTCTCCTATCTTTCTGCGGCAACTGCCGCATTGTGCACAAATCGGGTCTATAATCGCGCTTAAGGACGAAAAGCGCGTAATATTAAATTAAGGAATAAGGAGAGACAACATGAGAGCTATCATCAGTGTTTCCGACAAAAATGGTGTAACAGAATTTGCCAAGGGGCTAACCGAGCTAGGGTTTGAGATTTTCAGTACCGGTGGCACCAAAAGAACTTTAGCCGAATCCGGACTCCCAATTCGCGGGGTATCGGATATAACCGGATTCCCTGAGATACTTGACGGACGAGTCAAAACTCTGCACCCCATGGTCCATGGAGGGCTTCTCGCGCGTCGCGATAAACCTGCGCACATGGAGGAATTGACAAATAACAACATCACTCCCATTGATCTGGTGGCAGTGAATCTCTATCCTTTTGTTCAGACGGTCTCTAAAGACAACGTCACCTTGTCTGACGCTTTGGAAAACATTGATATCGGTGGTCCAACTATGATTCGGGCCGCGGCCAAAAATTTCCCCGCTGTGATTGTTGTTGTTGATCCGGCAGACTACGAAAGAATTCTGAACATGCTCAAGGAAGGAGAACTCAGCCTGGTTGATCGCCAAAGACTAGCGCAAAAAGCTTTCCAACATGTTGCCGTCTACGACACCGCCATTTCTCAGTATTTGCACAAAGATATTCCGGGTCTCCCTGATGTCATGACAATTGCGCTTAACAAGCGCTATGATCTTCGCTATGGGGAGAATCCCCATCAGCAAGCCGCTTTCTATGCTGAACAAAGTATCATCAAAAGCGATACCGGGATTACTTGGGCAAAGCAACTGTGGGGCAAAGAACTGTCATTTAACAATATTCTTGATGCCGAAGCGGCATGGGCGACTGCTTCTGATTTTTCTGATCCGACAGTGTCAATTATTAAGCACACCAATCCATGTGGGCTTGCAAGCCACGAGGATGTCGAAGAAGCCTATATCCGCGCTTTTAGCGGAGACCCTGTTTCTGCTTACGGAGGCATTGTAGCTTGTAATCGTCCTGTTAACCTCAAAATGGCGCTTGAAATGGAACCTACTTTCTACGAGATTATTATTGCCCCTGGTTACGATGTGGATGCATTGACTGAGCTGCAAAAGAAAAAGAATATGCGCATCATGCAGGCAGAGATTAATACGGTCTCTCCGGATTATCTGGACTATCGGCGCGTGCGCGGGGGGATGCTGGTACAACAGGCCGACACCATCAACGATTATGACTTGCCACTTAAAATCGTTACGCAGCGCGCTCCTACCTCAATTGAATTGGACGATCTCAAATTCGCTTGGCGTGCTATAAAACATATTAAGAGTAATGCCATCGTTATGGCCAAGGACAAAACCCTGCTGGGCATGGGTTGTGGACAACCAAATCGTGTCGTCAGTGTCTATTTATCCAAAACAAAAGCAGGCGAAAAATCTGCTGGCGCGGTTATGGCTTCAGATGCTTTCTTCCCCTTCCCTGACAGCGTTATCCAAGCCGCTGATGCCGGTATATCAGCCATTATTCAGCCCGGTGGCTCAGTGCGTGACGAAGAGTCAATAAAAGCCGCTGACGAAAACGGAATCGCCATGGTATTTACCGGTATCCGCCATTTCTTACACTAATACCAACCCCAAGCTTTTAACCCCCCGTTTTTGGGGGGTTAAACGTTTTACTGACAAACAGTCTGAACAAACTCCATGCGTAAAATGCTCTTGCTGAATGCTGACACCCTGACGCGTTCATCAAGTCGATATCCAACCAGCCATACAACTCCAGCAGGTGAAACAACCAGCGGAATATTTTTCCGTTTCTGGCGCGCTATTTTGGCATCAATCATGTACTTCGCCAATTTTTTCTTACCTGATGCTCCAAAAGGTTGAAAGATATCTCCCTGCTGCCAACCTCTGACTTCCAGTTTAGCACCTACCTTTTCCAAATCCATGTATGCCACCAATGGGTTATCGTTACCTGCAAAAGTATTGACAACAGTGGCCTTAACGGTCCAACCCGGCAAGAAAGAATTCCCCGGGATAATAAGGGGATATGAGCTCGAGGATAGACTAATTGTCGGCACCATTTCATCTGCTGGACCCATACGGCAACAATCATATCCTGTTATAAAAACTACCCCCCCCGGCAAATCGAGTCTTTTCCCAGCGGGTTTACCACACAGTGCCACTACGTCTTCGATATTTACTGATTCCACATCTTTTAAACCATTAGGAAGTTTTTCAAAACAACTTCGCAACAAATGCCTTCGTAGTTTAGGCTGTAGCGTTGTCAACACCTTCTTGTCAATAGTTATGACATTTCTTTCAACTGTTAAGGATTGATTAGCCAGTTTCTTGACTTGATCATCCATAATCGCAAGTTCTCTTCTTGCAACATTGGACAGATACGATACCACATTGTCAACCCGCGGTTCATATGTTTTGAGGCAAGGCAATAGTTTCAGACGAATTTTGTTGCGCAGAGGCGTGCTATCCAAATTGGATTGGTCAGTATGATAGAATAACTGATGTTTGAGACAGTAATCTAGAATCTCTTCTTTCGTTATGTTAAGCATCGGGCGGGTTATTTTTACTCTTATTCCACCAAAAATAAGGGGGGTTAGTGAATTAAACCCTGCCAATCCTCGCAAACCACTCCCCCGCAGAATATGCAGAAGAATTGTTTCCAATTGGTCGTTTTTATTATGTCCGGTGACAATTATATCCGTCTCGTGTTGACTTGCTACCCTTGACAAATACACATATCTGGCTTCACGAGCAGCTTCCTCCAATGTGACTTTCCGTTCACTGCGAAAAGCATTGACATCAACCTGTCCAATCTCTGCCGCAAGCCCAAGATTCTCAGCCAGTTCCTCTACATATTTAGCGTCCGCATCTGAATCTATGCCTCTCAATTCATGATTGAGGTGAGCGACACATAATTCCAAGCGCAGACTATCTTTCAATGAGTTCAGGGCATGAAGCAAACAGACTGAGTCTGAACCACCTGAAACAGCCACAATCAACCGTTGCCCCAGCAAATTGTGGTCTCGACTAAATTGTTCAATTTCATGCAATATGTTGCTTTGCACGGCTAACCCATTATATCAATAGTTTTATGCTTCATACGCAGAAGGTATCAACTTTGTTAACAACACAAAAAAGCTATCAAAAGGTTCAAGGGCTCTTTATGGATGCAAGATTATTCGTGAACGATGGATTGATAACGGGGCATCCAGACCAAGCGCTTTTATTACTTGTTCCGGACGTCCAGCTCCGTTGCTATCACATTGAAGCCTCATACCTATTCCGGCGACACCATCAACGACGGAGTCTATCCAAACACTATTGATAAGGAGGCGCAAGTCATACGATTTAACACCGGTGTCACGTAAATGTTCCCATGGCAGACATTGGCAGTCAAGCAAACTCTCGACACGCCCCTCCAAGGAGTTTTCTTCGTCAATTGAGACTTTTGCTTCGTACTCAGCAAAACGAATTTGCGACTGCAGCGTGGGAACATCCAAGGGGATTGGGAATACTTGCTTTATTCCTAGCCCTACGGGCATTTGAGGCCTTATCATACATATCAAAGATGTCTCCGCCAATGGTTCGCGAAGATAAACATCCATCAATTCATTTGAGCCAGTTACTCCCAATGCTAATGGGGCGGCAATTGATAACCGTGGATGAGGGTTGTATCCTTCACTATAACAAATCTCTATTCCAGATCGGCGAAATACTCGTTGCCAAAGGCGAACCATATCCAAATGGGAGATGAATTTAATCTCTTCTCCACGTATAAAACGAAGCCTAAGGCGATTCATGGCGGAGGGCATTCTCTTTCTCGCGTGTAATTAAGACTTCCTCAATTTTGAACCCCTTCATCTTGGTAACTACTATTTTTAAATCGCCAAATTTAATTTGTTGTCCACGCTTAGGGATACGCCCAATCAGATTTAGGATAAAGCCGGCTACCGTTTCGTAGTCTCCCTCAGGCAGTCCCAGTTTAATCTCAGCATTGGCATCATCAATACGCATGCCTCCATCGACGTGAAAGGTATGCTCATTAATTGATTCAAACTCTTTCTCAGCAGCATACAGTTCATTGCCGACAGGCCCAAAGATTTCTTCCATCAGCCGTCCCAAACTAACTAAACCTGCCGTGCCACCATACTCATCGATGATAATACTCATATGAAAATTCTTGTCACGCATTTCTTGAAAAAGATCGTTGATAGGCTTGCTTTCTGGGGCAAAATAGGCCTGCCGTACCATCTCGTCAATGGAGCTATCTCGAGAAATACTATCCCGAGCCATGGCCATAATGACATCCTTTACCGCTAAAATGCCCACAATATTGTCCATATTATCTTCATAAACCGGATAGCGCGACTTAGGAGATTCGGAAAATATTGCCAGAAAATCAGCAAGCGTTGTCGCTTTAGGTACAGCAACTATTTCAGTTCGCGGAACTAAAACCTCGCGGGCCGGCCGATCACCGAATTCGAAAACATTATGCAAAAGCATCGCCTCATTCTGTTCAACTGTACCTTCCTGATGCCCAACGTTAATCATGCTTTCGATGTCTTCCGGTCTGATTAAATTTTTGTACATGGCCTTTCCGCCGGTTACCCGAGTAAACCCAGTCACTACCCAACTGAAAACCACCACAAAAGGCGTAAAAAGCCAAGATATTACTTCCACCGGATGCGCACATATTACTGTGATCCTTTCACGATAACTGCTGCTTCCAATAGTCTTGGGGCCCACGTCACAAAAAATCAGCAGAACGATTGTTGCCGAGATTGTTGCAACCAAAACCCCAACCTCGTTATTCCACCAAGTCAAAGCCAGTGTGGTAGCGATTGTGGCTGCCGCAGTGCTCATGAGATTGTTTCCAAACAAAATCGTTGATAAGAAACGTTCCGGTTTTTCCATTATTTTGGCTACACGAGCGGCTCCACGCACCTTGTTCTCCACCATACTTTGTAAGCGGAATTTCTCCAACGAAATAAACGCCGCCTCCACAAGAGAAAAAAATGCGGAAAAAATGAAACATATAACAAGAAGAATAATGTATAGGACAATACGAGACATATCTATTTACCTTCAAACCAACCTTACCGATTTTCCATCATAACATTGGCTATTAAGAGTGTCAAAAAGCAAGCGTGCAGACAGCACTTACAATTTACCTGACAAGCCGCCCGCTGATAGCACGATAAATAAAAAATGCAACCAGTATTATTAGCAGCACTAATAACGCGATTATCCCCCAACCACCAGCCGCGTCTTCCCACCCAATTACATCTCCAATACGCCACAACAGCATGCCTACCCCAAGAACTACAAATGTTAATGCAATAATGGAAGCCACTATTTTATTCCTTGCCAAGATGCCAACTCCTTATTTAACGTCAAAACATGCTACCACGACAGTTATATAGCGTCAATTGGGACTTTTTATCACGTTGTTTATGCTATAATCCGTTCGTGAAAATACTAGGAATAGAGAGTTCATGCGATGAAACAGCGGCTGCGGTTGTGGAGGATGGAATACACATCCTCTCCAACGAAATCGCCTCCCAAATAGATATTCATGCTCGCTACGGAGGAATAGTACCCGAAGTGGCTTCTCGACAACATTTGTTAGCCATTATTCCCATAATAGATAGCGCTTTGCGCAAAGCTGATACACAATGGCAAGAAATTGACGTCATCGCCGTCACCAAAGGACCGGGGCTTGCGGGGTCTTTGCTGGTGGGGGTCAACGTCGCCAAGTCAATTTCGTATGCCCACAATATCAAATTAATTGGCATAAATCACCTTGAAGGGCATATTTACGCTAACTGGCTTACGAAAACACTCCCCATCTTCCCATTGTTATGTCTAATAGTTTCTGGAGGACATACCGACCTGATTCATATGTCCTTTCATGGGAAATACCAATTACTGGGGCATACCAGAGATGATGCCGCCGGTGAAGCATTTGACAAAGCGGCGCGGATACTCGGGCTGGGATACCCCGGCGGACCAGCTATTGACAAGGCTGCTAAAAATGGGACTCCTTGTCTAGCCCTTCCTCATTCATGGCTAAATGGGACTCATGACTTTAGCTTCAGCGGAATTAAAACCGCACTTTATCGATTGGCGGAAAAAGGTAAATTAGGCAACGTTAATGATGCCGCTGCCAGTTTCCAAGAAGCAGTTGTTTCTGTTCTAGCAGGCAAAACCATTGCAGCTGCTAACGCATGCGGAGCCAAACAAATTCTACTTTCAGGCGGAGTTGCTGCCAATCAGGCTCTACGCCAAAAACTGTTCCAAAGCTCCCCACTACCGGTCCAAGTACCCCCTCCAATACTATGCACCGATAACGCTGCCATGATTGCCGCCTGCGCTTATTTCCGACTGCAGTCGGGAATAGAGGATAGCTATGACATGGATGTAATACCAGGGCTTCTGCTAGCATGAACGAGTACTATTAAGTTTTCAAAAGATATTATTTACTATTTATCGTTGTTTCCATCTCATTTCAATTCTTTTATTGTCATTTACTATTTTTCCAGTTGCGACACCGGTTTGTCTCGGTTATTATAATTTAGCAGTCTCGGGACGAGATTGCTAAATTATTTAACATGCTCTATAATATTAAAAAAAGGAGGATTAAGCATGGTATCTAAAATCCAACCACTCGGCGAGCGAATCTTAGTGAAGCCCATAGCCAGAGAAGAAATCTCTCGTGGCGGCATCGTACTTCCGGACACAGTGAAAGAGAAACCCCAAGAAGGGGAAGTAATAGCTGTAGGAGAAGGTAAGCGCAACGAAAAGGGCGAGCGCATCAGTATGGATGTCAAAGTCGGAGACGTCATCATCTACGCCAAATATGGCGGAACAGAAATCAAGATTGAAGGTGATGATTACATAATACTACGCGAGAGTGATGTTCTCGCCAAGAAAAGTTAAAAGAGGAGAGTAGATAATGGCAAAACAAATTATTTTTGGTGAAGATGTTAGACGTTCTCTCAAAAAAGGGGTGGATGTTCTAGCTGCAGCAGTCAGAGTTACACTTGGCCCCAAGGGCCACCCGGTTGCCCTCGAAAAGAAGTGGGGCGCGCCTTCCATAGTGGATGACGGCGTTACCATTGCTAAAGAGATTGAACTTCCAGAGCCCTTTGAAAATATGGGGGTACAATTAGTCAAGGAAGCCTCTTCCAAAACCAATGATGCCGCCGGCGACGGCACCACAACCTCAACAATTCTTGCCTGGGCCATCATTAATGAAGGTTTTAAAAATATTGCCGCTGGCGCTGAACCTCTGTCCCTCAAGCATGGCATTGAAAAAGCCACTGCAGCAGCAGTAGAAGAACTCAAACAAGCCTCTACTCCGGTAAATGGCAGAGAACAAATTGTTCAGGTTGCCACCATCACCGCCAAGGACCCCGAAATCGGTGATATGATTGCCACAGTCATGGAGAAAGTCGGCAAAGATGGTGTCATCACTATTGAAGAATCCAAAGGCACAAAATTTGAAACTGAGTACGTGGAGGGTATGCAATTTGACCGCGGTTATGTATCCGCTTACTTTGTCACCGATACCGCCCGCATGGAAGCCAATATTGACGACCCCTACATACTGATTACCGATAAAAAAATCTCTTCCATACAAGAGATTTTACCCTCACTTGAGCGTATTCTTCAGGTTACCAAGAACCTGCTTATCATCGCTGATGATGTGGACGGAGAAGCACTCGCCACGCTGGTCGTTAATAAGCTTAAGGGAACACTCAATGTCATAGCTGTCAAGGCCCCTGGCTTCGGTGATCGTCGCAAAGCAATGCTGGAGGACATCGCTATTCTAACTGGAGGTAAAGTCATCTCCGAAGATGTCGGACGCAAGCTTGATTCCGTCACTGTAGACGACCTTGGCCGAGCCCGCAGGGTGGAAGTCAATAAAGATAAAACCACCGTTATTGAGGGAAAAGGCTCAAGCAATGACATAAAAGATCGCATTAAACAACTTAAAGCTCAGATTGACGATACTGATTCCGATTTTGATCGTGAAAAATTACAAGAACGCATGGCTCGTCTTGCCGGTGGAGTAGCAGTAATTAAAGTCGGCGCAGCCACCGAAACTGAGATGAAAGAAAAGAAGCATCGTGTTGAAGACGCTTTAGCTGCGACTCGCGCCGCAGTGGAAGAAGGAATTCTTCCTGGTGGCGGTATCGGACTGTTAAACTCATTACCAGCCTTAGATAGATTGGGTGTAACTGGTGACGAAGCTACCGGTGTTAATATTATTCGCAAAGCTGTGGAAGAACCAATTCGCTGGATTGCAATCAACGCTGGTCACGATGGTGCTGTAATTGTTGACACTGTAAAGAAGAGCCCCATCGGTTCAGGCTACAACGCCGAAACTAACGTTTTCGGCAATATGGTGGAAATGGGCATTATTGACCCAACCAAAGTGGTACGCAGCGCATTGGTTAATGCTTCCAGTATTGCCAGTATGGTACTTGTCACCGAGTCTTTAATCGCTGATATTCCTGAGAAAGAAAAAGCGCCTCCGGTTGGCGCTGGTGGAATGGGTGGAATGGGAGATATGTACTAAATTAGCTAGCCAAAGGCTTTTTAACGAAAGAGGCATGGACACAGTGTCCATGCCTCTTTCGTTAGTATACGTGCTTATCGGAATAATTGCTTAACATAATCCATTATCTAAGCACCAACTAGTTTTTTCAAAGGAGCTACTTTCTTTTGTGGCCCAACCACCGATAATCTAAAACGCGAAATGTCGACCAATTGTTCAGCCAGTTTTTGGATGTCATCTATAGTAACAGCATCCACCAAGAAGCTAACTTCTTTAACTGTCAGAATACGCCCGGTACGAACTTCCTGACCTCCCAACCAACCTGCCATATGACGGCTGTCCTCTAACCGTAGGACCATTTGCCCTTTAGACATCTCCTTCGCTTTAGTTAATTCCTCGCACGATAGAGGTTCCCAACAAAATCTCTGCAATTGCTTAATAATGGCCTCCAAAGCCAATTCAGCCTTAGCAGTGTCCACCCCCGCATAAACAATAAAAGAGCCTGTGTCCCACAGGTGATCGGAAAAACTCTGAACATTGTAGGCTAAGCCAAGTTTATCACGCACCTCGCTGAACAAACGACAACTCATGCCACACCCCAGAACTACATTCATCATATCAATCGTAAAGCGTTGCGGGTCAAAAATCGAGAGTCCGGGAAAAGCTAAACACAAGTGTGTCTGCTCAATATCGCGTCTTTCAATTGCAACTCTTTTCGCCGTTTTTTCGATATAAGGCTTGGGCGGGGATGTACGCCCCACATTCCTCCACGCGCCAAAACAACGCTCTACTGCCTCCACCGCATCCTTGTGTTCCAAACCGCCGGCTATAGATACTACAGTGGAAGCTGGCTTGTATCTGGCAGCAATATACTTGGCTAAATCATCTCTTGTAATAGCACTAACCGTCTTTTTAGAACCGATGATATCACGCCCGAGAGAGTTCCCCGAATATAAGAGTTCCTCCACTAGATTCCCCACTCTTGAAGATGGTTCATCGTTGCTCATATTTATTTCTTCAATTATAACCTGTCTTTCTTTCTCAATGTCATCCGTACTCAATTTTGAATTAAGAATCATATCGCTTAACACATCTAAAGCTAAGGTAAAGTGTTGGCAAGCCACCTTACACCAAAACATTGTGCTCTCACGATCTGTTCCTCCATTAAGGATGCCCCCCACTCTCTCAACAGCTTCGGAAATATCTCTTGATGTCGGCCGTCGCTCAGTTCCTCTAAAGAGCATGTGCTCAACGAAGTGGGAAATCCCAGCCTGTGAATCAGTTTCGTATCGCGATCCCACAGCTACAAAAATACAAATAGATACTGATTGAGTTTTTGGCATTGTACGAGTAACAACGCGTAGCCCATTGTTTAATACCGTCTTTTGATACAATTTTTTACCCCTTTCGCGCACAATTCTATTGGCACACCTACAAGTTGTCAATACTTCATAGCATTCTTTAGAGTCAACTTAAGCAATCTGCCAACACAGCCAGATTTGTTGACATAATTGTCAAGTTAGGTTTGTTCACTGCCATTTTTAAACTTTCACCGCTTGACAGCAACCCTTCATTACAAGTAATATATTGACTGTTTCGGAGACGGCGGCATATCACGCTATGGCGCTATCTTTGATTGAGCTAGGAGTGTAGCTCAGTTGGTAGAGCAGCGGTCTCCAAAACCGCCGGTCGTGGGTTCGAGTCCTTCCACTCCTGCCAGCGGCCGAGATGGTGGAATGGCAGACACGCTAGCTTGAGGGGCTAGTGAACTTTATCGTTCGTGAGAGTTCAAATCTCTCTCTCGGCACCAGTGGTTCTTTTAAGCGCGGAAGTAGTTCAGTGGTAGAATGTCTCCTTGCCAAGGAGAAGGTCGCGAGTTCGAATCTCGTCTTCCGCTCCATTATTCTCTCCTCATTTCTCCCCGCTCCAACGTGTGCACTTTGACTAATACAGCCATACGGAGTATGCTATGAACACTTCCGTATAGGATATGGCGACGTCGCCAAGTGGCAAGGCCGAGGTCTGCAAAACCTCTATCAGCGGTTCGAATCCGCTCGTCGCCTCCATAAATGTTTTTGGGGATGTTTTCGCAAGCCGGGGTGGCGGAATAGGCAGACGCAGAGGACTTAAAATCCTCCGGAGAAATCCTTGTGGGTTCGACCCCCTCCCCCGGCATTTTTTGAAAGAGGCCCAAGAAAGGTTCTATCTTATTCCTGAGGACTTCCTTTTCGGCGCTTAAATACTCGGCTCCACCACGACTCAGAAGTATCTTTTTCTTCTTTTGGCGGGGCAAGTAACTTCACCTGATTTTCTAAATTTCGAATACGTTCAGCAGCCGCTCCAAGCTGAGCAGCCAAGGCTAGATTCTTTTCTTGTAACTCACGGATAAGCTCAATACTTATGTTCGTGGGAAGCGGTTTATCCAGCGTTTTATTAGTTTCGCTGTTATTACCGTCAAAGGAAACATTGGGGTCCAATTGTGCTGGTAATTCCAAAATGCGATATTCGTCACCAAAGCTTCCTTTTACTAGTTCTGCTTTCAGTTTGCCCGCTTTGATATAGCGACGAATAGTACGCGTGGATACGTTGAGTTTACTTGCTGCCTCGTTGATGTTTAAAGTTTGATTTGTCATAGTGTTGACAGTGTATAGTCATTTCACGCGAGTTGTCAAGGGGGCGAAATATTCTCCGTAAATATCTACCAGTCATCCCTCCTGACTGACATAAGATAATGGGGTTTTCATCTCTAGCCCGAGATGGGGTCT
>WRNG01000031.1 GCA_009776735.1 Dehalococcoidia bacterium
GTACCTGTGATTAGTATGATATTTCCCATATAAAAACCCGGGTCTCCGTTGCCCCACTTAGATTGAGATATACTAGCACACAATATCATTACTAAAAATAGGACAGCCCCTGAAATAGCATTCCAAGCTATGCCCCAAATATTGCCCCATTCTTCTAATTTGTTCTTAAAAGCAGTATCATTCCATAACTCTTCCCACCCGACAGCGGCTGACGTTCCTTGAGATGGTTGATTCCAATTTGGGTCTATTACCATACTGCCCATTGAGTCAGACAGTATGAGGGATAATCCGGGTATAGTTGTTGTAAAGTACTCTTGCCCTGTAGGAGTAAGAACAGGAGTTCCCATCGCTCCAGCTTCCCACATCTTTATCCCCCAATTGATTTCCAGAATCTTAGCTTGATTAATGATGTAGGTATTTAAAGCCTGTAATTGATCCCCCGGGGAGTCATTACTATTAGTTACGGTATATTGCACTTGAATAATGGTTGTTTGCCAATAAACAGGATTTCCGCTCATCATCAAGTACAATTCGTCTGTATCAGACGGGGCGTTAGCAGAATTGAGATATATAGAACCTATACCCATACCATAACCATTATTGCTGTAGTCATAGACATTAGCAGATGCTACAGGCTGATTAGTAGCCACATCGTATAAACGGAAGTCAAATTGTTGAGAGGCTGGGGTAAGTTCCTGTGGGTACTGGTCTATGGTGTATTGAAAGAGTAATAACCAATCGTCTGTGCTAAAAATACTACGAAAGAATTGAATATCATTTAGAGTAAATATATAAGGCGTAGCAGGGTCTGCACTTATAGCTACAGGCGACAGTGCGATTGTTAATGCAATACAGACTGCGGCCGCTCTCTTAACTGCTCCGCAAATTGCGCTATGGCATCTACTACTCTTGGATTTCGCGGATACGTCCCTCTTATCCATTCGTACACCTTTTGACGAGGGATACCAAGCCTGCGAGCAAGAGCTGATACGCTTGCACCTTGTTCAATGATAAACAATAGGTCATCTCTCACCTTCGTTTTAGCACTTAGTGAGCGATAGATGTCTATCCGCATGTCTTCCACAATGTTCATCGTCTAAATATAACACACCATCGCTTATTTATATATTACTTACTATCCCCCCCTAATCTGTCACGAAAACGTGACAGATTAGGCAAAAGCACGTGATTAAATAAGTAAAAAGGTTAATTTCAACGTTGCAAGAGGTGGTGGTATGAAACAAATTGGAGCAGCTCTTTGTGTAGTCGTTACCGGTTTTCTTTTGGCATTATTCATGCCAACCATAACTACTCAGATTTTAGGTGTAATGCAACAACAGGAAACGCAAGTATTACCAAATATACCGACATCATCCTTTACATCGGTTGACCTTACGCTTAACTCTGTTGTGCTTAATAACTCATTAAGCAACATTATTTCAGTTAGTGGACAAACAGGGGAAACGCTCACTCCGACAGATATATCGGCTGATGGCAAGACTATTACTGTTACTGGTTTCGCACCGAATGCCGTAAGAAACGTGACAGTCACCTTTTATACAGATTCTACAGCTGGTTTTACTGGATTAAAACTCACGCTGGAACTTTTACCGCTCGTTCTCATTGTCGCTGGGATTGGCATTGCTGTAGCAGGTGGATTCAGCAACAACAGAAGCAGCTAAGGCGATAGCCTAAATATAAAGCTGAATATTAAGAAAAGGAGGGTAAAAACATGGGCAAAGGTATTAAAGGCGTAATTTCTCTAAGTCTTGGAGCAATCGTAGCAGTAGTCATGTTGACTATCGTTCTCCCAATGCTTGGAACGCTAATGTCTGATCCCAGTGCGGCAGACTTCGTTGGTTTGGTCCCCATTCTGGGTATCATTCCTGTCATAGTTGTTCTTGGCCTACTGTTCTACGGTTTTTCTATGATTTTTTCCGCTTGGCAAGACAGCCGAGTGGAACGCGACTAGTTTTACACAGGAAGGTTATTAGGCAATGTTTCGGTTAATGTTCTGGCAAAAACCAAAAGAGATCAGACAAAGGCTACTTGAAATAACAGAAGCTAACCAAATATACCCTAATAGCCTTCCTGTAAGAACTGGCTACTGTGTGGATTCGGAAAAAAAACGAGCATTTACTCTTATTCCTGATTATTTGATTAAAAATAAGGATACATTTCGCAGATATTTATTAGTTGATGCAAGGGATTGCCAGTCACAACCATTAACAGAAAAAGCTATAAAGGCACGCGCTACAGCTATGAGGAAAAGCGAAACAAACGTGTCTCCAGAGATTCAAGCCGTAGCGAGAGAGCGTTTCTACAAGCAATTATTCAGCTATGCCGCAGAAACTGAAAGTAAACCAATTAACCCTGTGTTCTATTGGATATTGGGCATATTAGGCGTGGCTGTAGTGCTGATGTTTGTAGTAAAGACAGTCGCACAAACATTGAGTGGAAGTTAATTTATTATGAAGTACAGAGTCTCTGTTAAAGAGCATGAAAGAGTTCTCAGGAAACCCAGCAAAAAAGATGCTGGTAGAACAATAACTATTCCTGCTGAAACAAAGATTATAACTGCTAAAACAGGCAAGGAAGCTATTAAAAAAGCAGGCTTCAACCCTAAATTTGCCTATTCTGAGCCGTTGGTCGACAACGCGCTTTTCTTAGATAACGACTTGGATTGTTGGTATATAGATTACATCGAGAAAAAAGATGTCCCAGAAGGCGCTGATATTTATGAGTATTGCCCTCATAATGCGCCACCACAAGAGGTATATCTTTTGATAAAAGAAGATGGCAAGGTTACAAGCTACCAAAGACCCACAGAGATAAAAGATACACCTGAAAAGATGTATCGAGCATTAAATTGGCAAGGTGAATTACAGATATTCCGGATTAAGAAATTAAACAAAGCGATGATTGCTATTGGTGGTGTTTTGATCGCTATGGTTATTCTGGGCTTGCTCGCCATCATGGTTTTCGATATGTAGGCATAAAAATGGCTGATTTGAATTTAGATAAACACAAAAGCAAGTTTTTATTGAGTGGGGACTTCATGAGTGATGTCATGTCCAACATGGATTTCCCAAATGCGCTCAAAGACTTTACTGAAGTTGGCAAAGATATAAATGAGGCGCTTACACACACTTATTTAAACGAAGGCGAAGAAAAACAGATATTCCTACTTATAGCCAAGTTAGAAGAATTTGGGTTACTGGATGAAATAGAGCTGGTAATCAAATTTCTTTCCGCTAGACGTAGTGTGGGCGGCATCGCAATGAAGCAGTTATTGGCAGCTATAACGCAGACCTTTACAAGTGATGGTATTAATGGTAAGCAACCTACTGGTTTAATGAAAAGATTCAAAAAGCAAGAGGAGGATTAACAATGGCATACGGAAGACGCAGAGCTACTACTCGCAGAACAACTGCGCGTAAAACAACTACACGCAAACCAGCGGCTCGTAAGACAAAGACTATTACCTTTTACGGAAGGTAATAAAAGCTGCCAATAACTGCCTTTGGATTTGATATGACATCTGGAAGCGCTGGTGTAATGTTCTTTCTGGGAACGGAGGGATCTGGTAAGACTCTTTCGATGACTTACTTCGCTTTAAATCATGGCATGGAAATTGCATCGATGTATGGTATGTCTTATGAAGAATACTGTATCAGACACGAACCAGTAATCTACTGCCTTGAAGGTTACGATATGCACAGCGCAACCAGTTTTGCAGGAATGGGGTTACCTTTAGAAAAACTGAATAAGGACGGAAAGCTTAAGCTATCTCAAGAGATTAAGCTTGAAGATTGGTATGCTAATGAGTTTGACGAGAAATACGCTAATTGCATTGTTTGTATTGACGAAGTGCAAAACTTCTTCAGTAAATACTCACAGGCAAGTAATTACTGGCAATACTTTATGCAACTATTAATGCAACGGCGTAGGCGTAACTTTGTTGTACTGGGTACTATTCAGGGAGCGCATCTTATTTCCAATGCTTTGCAGTTTGCTATTCACAATTTAGTTATTTGCCGTGATGTATGGTGGTCGTCATGGGGCAAAGAAAATTTAGAACGCGGGGAGCAGTTCGGGTTAGGCATATATGACTGCAAGGGTTTCATGAATGGCGATGAATATCAAAGAATCGGCAACAAACGCATAAGTGGTAAAAAGATATGGCCATTCTATGATAGTTTTGGGTACGTTTCTATCTTTGCTGGTAATAAGCAGATACGTACAAAAAAAGAACGTGTAACTATTGACCCACGAGGGGTTACATCGCCGGAACAAATAGGATTACCTCCTATCTTGCAGGATCCTGACCCAGAAAGTGATTGGTGGGCTAATATCGCCAACAAAATTACACTACAAGAGATGGATCAAATACTAAACTACTCTAACAGGGGTGTGGGGCAGGCAAAACTAAGGGAAATAAGGGCAAAACAGAAAGATGACTAATTTAGGAGCATAAGATGATAGGTGATACAAACGAGGATTTAATAATCGCTTTAAGCGATGGGTTTAATAATTTATCGTCTAGCATCAGTGAGCTTAATTCACTGGCCGTCTTTGGTATTGAGTTAGTCTTTGTTATTGTTTTAGTTGGATTGGCACATTGGAAACGCTTGCCACTGCTTTATATTTTATCAAGTATTGCATGTATTTTGATGTCTTTACTATGGATTGGCAGTGGTGATGCTCACATAGTCACTATAAGTTTTATAGTTATAGCTTTAGGAGTTGTAACGTTGTTTACTCCTATAATAAATGCTTTCAATAGGAGATAAAATGCCAAGGAAGAAGCGTAATAACAAGCGCAAATGCTTGAAAGAGCGTAAAGCTGTTAAAAGGGCTAATAAGCTAAACCCCTCAATAATTATCTAAGGGACTCAGTTTATTTGGCTATGTTAATAAATTATTAAACAGGTATGCCGCCCTTAGGAGGAGGCTGTCCTTTTAATCTCAAAACGCCCTCAGGTGCAATTTGCCTTTTTTGGATGTCATTAAGTTGCTCAAACGGTATCTTTTTCCCATTTTCCGAATATATTGAACGTCCGTCAGAGGATTCCAATTTACTCCGATAAAACATCAGCCTAAAAATATTCATCTCCAACCTCCCCCAAAATTTTATTCTATAAATAAGCTAACTAAAAACCTCTAATAAATCACTAATAGTCCTTGTTAAACCTCTTGGTTTTCTTTGGTATTTTAGCCATAAACAACAAATTATCAATAAAAACCATTTTGCTAAATTAGGCACAATTCAACTGTTTTTAACGCATTAAATCCGTTTCGAAGACCGATGCTCTAGTCCACTGAGCTACAGGCGCACGCATTATTTTGTGCCTAAAATTGCGATTTTAGCGTTTCAATTTGCCTTACGCAATGCAAAACCTATATAAAGTTAAAATCTCCACCTGATATTTGGTGTCCTCGTTTTTTTGTATTAAAGTATTCTTTGGTGACTTTGCGCCTAATCAGGGATGGCTCTTAATCACAGAAATAGTCGAAAGGGCGAAAACATTGTCTAAAGGATACAATATACGCATAAAGCGGTCAAAGGAGCGATAATATCTTCGACAGAAAGCGCTTCAAGCCGTGAGTAACAATTGGGGTGGGTGGAGGGATTTGAACCCTCGATCTTCAGGGCCACAACCTGACGCCTTAGACCTCTCGGCTACACCCACCATGAAAAGTATGAAGCAATTATAACCAAAACACATATAGCCTGCAATCTGGTCTATGAAACCGAGGCGTTTCGAAATTGGGTTCGTTTGATTTGGCTTAGTACTTTTCTTCGCGATAAATATACATTACTTTAATAGCGATTGAACGCAAATGGCGTGATTTTGCTCCTGCAAAAATTAGGAAAGATACAAGAGAAGTCATTTTTGAGATAATTGGCATGAGTTGTGCCGGTTGTGCCAGCGGCATTGAGGCAACTCTCAATAAAACCCATGCGTCTTAGAAGTTCAGGTTAACTTTGCCACTAAAAAGGTGGTATTGGAGTATTCCCCCTCAGAAATTACTGCGCCGAAATAATAATAACGGTTGAGAGTAGGGGTTTTCTGCGCAAACTCAACAATCATGTATCCGAAAAGCGGTTTACACTGTACGGCTTGTGTCGTTAGCGCTGATAAGACTATCAGTAGAGTTAGCGGTGTTGTATCTATAGGTGTCAACCTGGCGCTAGCGCGAAAATAGAATACTTAAGCTCAGTGACCGTGGTGACTAACTCTACGCGTTTAATAACATACAACCCGCATTAATTCTAGAGGTTGTATTCCACAATATGTGAATGGCATCGTTCCCAAAGCTAAGCTGTTATATTTTCCTAACTTTTAGTTTGAGTTCAAGTCGCCAGAGAGATGTCCTTTTTTCACGGAATGAGACGATAAATACGTTTGAGAAGCAGATTAAGCGCGAAAATAATTCCAGACCAGTCTAAAATTGGTATAAAAGTATTGACTTTGGCTAGCTTGATGGTTTATCCTCATATCTAGTCAAATTTATATTAGGAGGAATCCAAAAATGCAGGGTTATTGTGTAAAATGTCGCGATAAGAAAGAAATGAAAGGTGCCAAGGCTATCACTATGAAAAATGGTCGTCCGGCCACACAGGGTGTTTGCCCGACCTGTGGCACCAAGATGTTCAAAATCGGTAAATAGGCTGAACAAAAAAGCGCAATAAGCGGGGTCTTCGGGCCCCGTCGCTTTTTTGCTTATCTTTAAGTTGGTACGTGCTGTGGGTGAAACGATGGCGTTACTGGTAATGAGGCGGCTGATGGCACTGTACCCTGACGCTCGTACGGCCCTCTGTTTCAGCACTCCTCTTGAGTTATTAGTGGCCACAATTCTGTCCGCCCAGAGTACAGATGTGGGAGTTAACAAGGTCACAAAGATTCTCTTTGCTCGCTATAAAACTGCCTATGATTATGCTCATGCAAGCGTAACGGAAGTTGAGTCAATCATCAAACCAACAGGCTTTTATCACAATAAGGCCAAAAACATTATTGGGGCGGCTCGTGTTCTTTTAGAATCCTTTCAGGGGCAAGTACCGCAATCAATGACAGAGATTCTTACCCTGCCAGGGGTAGCTCGTAAAACAGGCAATGTAGTACTTTACAATGCCTATGGAGTAATTGAAGGGATTGCTGTTGATACCCATGTGATGCGACTTTCTCAGAGACTGGGTTTTACCGCGGAGCGAAACCCAGTAAAAATTGAACAGGATTTGATGAAACAGCTATCGAAAAATAGGTGGGGGTTGTTTTCGCATCTCTTAATTTACCATGGTCGTTCGGTATGTGTGGCTCGTAAGCCAAAATGTGATGACTGTGTATTAAAAGACATTTGTCCTATCGGTCAAAGTTAATCGCTTATTTGAAAGAGCTCTCTACAATTTGCGGTGCTTATCGCGCCGATTTGGTTGGGGCTTTTTTCATATATGCGGGCCAGTTCCAAAGCCACCTCAGTCACATATGATGGCTCGTTGCGTTGTCCGCGTTTGCTTTGCGGCGGAAGGAAAGGACAGTCGGTTTCAAGAATGATTCGCCCCAATGGTAGATGCTTTATTGTTTTGCGCAATGTTCTCGACGACGGATAACCGATATAAGCCCCTAGGGAGATGTAGAATCCCATTTCAAGATATGCTTGGGCAGTCTCAAGAGTTCCGCTAAAGCAATGGATGACGCCCAAGTGTTTAGGTTTTTGAATGCCGGCGGTCCATTCCAAGAGAATTTGCATTGTATCGGTTTCTGCTTGCCTGGAATGAATGACGATTGGTTTGTTTATTCCACTTGCGATGGAGAGTTGCTGTTGAAAGACATCAATCTGTTGCTGGTGCGGCACATAGTTGGCATGATAATCCAGTCCGATTTCGCCAATTCCTACTACTCGTGAGTGCTGGGCGAGTTTGGCTATTTCCGCCAGATCGTTTTCCGTGGTGTGAAAACACTCCTGCGGGTGGATGCCGACAGTGGTGTAAATAAAATCATGTTGTTGGGAGAGTTCCAAGCCAGCATGGCTGTCGGCAAGGGTTGTACCCATATTAATGATGGCATTCATCTTATGATCATGTGCGCGTTGAATTACTTCGCTACGGTCAGACTCATACTGCTCAACAGTTAAATGAGCGTGGCTGTCAATTAAGTTTGGAACAACAATTGGGGAAGTGCTTTTAAACATAAACTAAATAGAGATAAATTGCGAACCCCATGCGGTGAATGTGCTGAGAATGGCGGGGAGAATACCAAATAGCAGTATGCCAATCCCGGAAATAAACAAAACAATTTTGAGGGCGGGTGAAGAACGGGGCGTTTCGAAAGACTGTGGAGTTTCGATCCATATCGTGCGAATGATGCGCAGATAGTAAAAAGCAGAAATTACGCTATTGATGACGGCGATAATTACCAACCAGAGGAGCCCTCCATTGGCAACTTGATTGAAAACGTAGAATTTTCCCATAAAACCAGCCATAAGGGGAAATCCCATGAGAGATAGTAACCCTAGCGTGAGGATGAAAGCCATTCGCGGCGATCTCTTGCCTAAACCAGAGTAATCAGTTATGGATTCGCTATCTTTATAACGGGAAGCGATAATAACCACTGAAAAGACAGCAATCTCGGCTAGCGCAAAGGCCACCATATAACTTTGTAGACTGCTCACAATCGTCAAACTGTCATGCATAGATACACTGACTGCGGCCACTGCCATGAGCATATAGCCGCTTTGCGCGATGGATGAATATGCCAGCAACCGTTTGATATTGTTCTGAGAAATTGCTAAGAGATTCCCGGTGGTCATAGTGACGGCGCTGATTATGGCCAGAAGCATTCCCCAAGTATGGTTTGAGGAGGTGTCGACAATAATTATCACTAAGCGTAATAGAATGCTAAACCCGGCAATTTTACTGACCGTTGAGAGAAAAAGTGTAATTGGAGTTGGGCTGCCCTCGTACACGTCAGGTGCCCACATATGAAATGGTACAGCGGCGATTTTAAAAGCGAAACCGGCAAAGACCAGTGCCAAACCAAAAAATAGCCCAAAACCGTCACTCATTACGCTTTTTGAGATCATCTCTGCAATCTCTGAAAAGTTGGTTGAACCGGTGAACCCGAATACCAGTGCCAGACCGAAGAGCATGACGGCGGAATTCACTGCGCCTAAAAGGAGATATTTTAGTGACGATTCGGTGCTCTTTTCATTTTTCAGCATACCAACCAAAGCGTAAAGGGAAACAGCGGTAAGTTCTACAGACAGTATCACAGAGATAATATTTTGAGCAGCTGCGGTAAGCATGGCTCCTAACGTGGCGGTCAGTAAAAGAGCGTGGTACTCGCCATGAAGTTTTGGAATACGCTCAATATAATCGGTTGAGACCAATACAACCAAAATGGCTATGGCAATAAAAAGAATTTTAAAGAACACAGCGTAATTGTCAAGCACAAAAAGCCCATTCCCGACGTAGTTGGGCATACTTCCAACCAATGAAATCGCCAAAACGATAGAAACTAGTAACCCTACCAAGCTGACTGTGTTGACCAGCCATTTGCGTCGGCTGAATAAATCCACCGCAATAACCGCGATTGCCGTGATTGCCAAACAAATCTCGGGCCTTAATAAATGCAGATTTAAATACAAATGTTTCTCCTCTTAGCCGCCAACCACCTGAATTATTTCATAAGTACTGTTTTGGATAATTGAGGTGAGGATTGAAGGACAGATTCCAATAATGAAAATCAGAGCTATCAGTAAACCGCAGTATATCCGATGTAATTTCCCAGCGTCTTGAATATGATTAAACGCTGATTGGGCGGGGCCATAGAATATGCGTTGAATGGTCCAAAGTATATATGCTGCCGCCAGCAGTACACCAAGAAGCGCGATCAGTACAAACCACTTGGCACTGTCGACGACAGTGCTACTGAAGCTACCCAAAAGAGTGGTGAACTCGGCAGCGAAGCCGCTAGTAGCGGGAAGTCCCAACGCACCTAGACCTGCCAAAATAAAGAAAGTTGCGGTTGCCGGCATCTGTCGTGCCAGTCCTCCTAACCTTGTGATATCGGCGTAGCCAGTTTTTTCAATGATGATACCGGCCACGGCAAAGAGAAGCCCTGTAATTAAGCCATGGCTTACCATTTGCATGCTGGCGCCTACCAGTGATGTTTGTCCGAGCGCGAAAATGCCCAGTAACACGAACCCCATATGGCTAATTGAACTGTAAGCAATCAATCGCTTTAGGTTAGTCTGTCGTAAAACGAGTACACCTCCGTAGATAATGCCGACTACAGCCAAAGTGAGCATTAACGGTGCGTAACGAATGGCAATATCGGGAAAGAAACTGACGCAAATACGTATGATCCCATAACCGCCCATTTTGGCCAGTGCTCCAGATAACATAATGCTAACAGCAAGCGGGGCGTTTGTGTAGGTGTCTGGTTGCCAGCCATGGAAAGGAACAATCGGTAGCTTGACGGCAAAACCTGCCAACAACATGAAAAAGATAGGTACTATCGGTGCAGACGATAGCAAAAGAACAGCATCGTCGTGTTGAGAAAGCAATACCATATTCAAAGAGCCGTAATAGTAATAGACTCCGATAATTCCGGCTAACATCAGTGCGCTACCACCTAGCGTGAAAAGGACATATTTAAGCGCGGTGTGGCGCTGATTGGCGCTACACCAATTGGAAATAAGAAAATACACTGGAATAACTTCAATTTCCCAGAAGACAAAGAACAACAACAGGTCTAAAGCGCAAAAAACGCCAAGCACGCTTGACTCCAATATTAGCATCCATATAAAAAACTCGCGAACCCTGGTTTCCAATTTCCATGAAACAAGAACAGAAACAAATCCCAAGAGAGCTGTTAAAACTACAAGAGGCATACTGATTCCGTCAACTCCCAGGTGGTATGAGGCTGAAAAGGCCGGAATCCAAGAGTATACTTCCTCAAATTGCATAGTGCCGATATTGCGATCAAAGAAGCAGAACAGCACTAGCGTTAAAATCAGGACGAACATAGTGATGGTAGCGGCGAAGTATCGTACGGCTTTGACAGAAAGATGCGGCAATAATGCCAGCGCGATAGCTGCTGCCAACGGCAGAAAGATAATTGCAGAAAGCCAATTAAAACTCATATGACATTCATCCTCGGAGTATTAACACTAAGGTAATAATAATTATTCCACCAATCGCTACCAAAGCGTAGAGTTGCGGGGCTCCATTTTGCGCTTTTCGTGCTCGGCGAGCACTGGAACCAACCAGTAAAGAAGTGTATTTGGTGGCGCCGTCGATTACGATATGGTCAAACCACTCTGCTGCGGCAAATAAGCCCCGGTAGAGTAGCGTGTTGGCGATCAGCCTTTCGTATAGATCGTCCATCCAGTATTTACGGGTTAATATGGCGTAAAAAGTACCAAAGAATTCCTTGATACGATTTGGTTTAACCCAGACCTTGACGTATACAGCGTAGGCTGAAAAAATGCCAAGGCCGGCTACTGCCAATGATATCCAAGCTAATGGATGTGTGAATATGCCAACTATCCCGCTAAAGAGGAAGGATGATTGTTCATGTTCATTGAATAATCTTTCGAAACCACCGTTAGCATTAAGCCATCCAGACGCTACTGCTGGGATGGCCAGAATAACCATTGGGAAAAGCATGGTCCGAGCTGATTCATGCAATTCTTGACTGCCGCGATACTTTCCAAAAAACACTACAAAGACGACGCGGAAGATATAGAAAGCGGTGAGGAAAGTGGTCGCAATGGCAAAAGCGAATAGCAACGGTTGCTGAGACAAGGCTGCTGAAAGCACCTCTTCTTTGCTGAAAAAGCCGGCCAGCGGCCAAATGCCGGCCAGAGACAACGCAGCCAGTGTAAAGCAAATAAACGTCCAAGGCATTTTGCGGCGCAAACCACCCATCTCTCGCATATCGAAAGTTCCGGTGGCATGGTTGATACTGCCGGAACCCAGGAATAATAAAGCCTTAAAGAAAGCATGATTAAACAAATAGAAAATGCCAACCCATACTCCGCCCAGAGACAGTCCAACAAACATCAGCCCCAGTTGTGAAATTGTGGAATAAGCCAAGACACGCTTTATGTCTTTCATCACGATGCCCAAAGTGCCGGCAAAAACAGCGGTAAAAGCCCCAAGATAACCAACAATCGTTAAGGCATGTGGGGCAGACTCGAATAGCGGGAACATCCGACCAACTAGGAACACCCCAGCCGCTACC
>WRNG01000032.1 GCA_009776735.1 Dehalococcoidia bacterium
ATAGCCAATGCCGCAACCACCTATTAGTGCAACAGTACACCCATTATGCACACCACAATACCTTTGAATAATGACATCGTTTATTGTCCAAATAGTGCCATTTATTTGTTGAAAAGCGTCATCCGCCACCCAAGTATTACCTAAACCTTTCTCAAAATAGGAAACTAGATAAGCCTGTTTTATCAATAACTCTGTTTCAGCGTCTAATTCAGGCATTTCTATTGCTTCCTCAGGATAGTTGTTTTCCTCTTCTTGGCTTTTCTCGTTTGCTAAGACCTTGTCATCGCACCCTGCACTCAGAGGCATCAACATACCGCACAAGAGCAGAATAACAGCAATCGCAACAGCGAAAGGGTTTACTAATACTTGGAGCTTTTTCTTCATAAAAACCCTCTTTTATCAGCTTGCAAAAGCAAGCTTTCTCAACGAAGTCATAAGGCTACCTGCAATTTGTGGACAACCAGATTGGCAAGATAAAGAAAACTACATCAAATCTGCTAAGGAGTGAGTTGATTTAAGAAGTCAACTATCATAGTTCCCTAATTATTGTTGCCGTATTCTACTTGTTGCACCGATTGCTTTTTCCAACGGCAGTAAGCGGAGCCACTGCCAGCCATAGCGTAAAGTTCACCAACATGGCGTTAACGTAACTAAGTGTAACGCTAAGTTGTAATCTTGAGGCAATTACACCCCATAGTAACATGAGAAGCCATGAACTAATAAAAAATCCTGGTATAGCCGCTGAAATACGAAAATAACTAAACATTGTGCACTCCTTTTGCTCAGAAATACTTGCTAAATGTTAACACTTGTTGAATGTTGCCTCAATACGGAATTGATAAACTGCCCTGTGTCAGGGGAGAAAACATCTCAAATCACAAGTATGGACAAAAACTCAATGCGGCTCATTGTGTTAGAGCGGAGAGGTATGGCAGTCTGTCCAAATTATCAAAAGGTTGATTAAAAAAGCTTTGGAGGTTCATCAGGGTGAAGTTGTTTCCATTTGGATAGTAGTTGGTCAGTAGTTTCTGGATTGGTTTTATCCAAACAAGGTGCCCCCACAGGACAGATTTCAGTACACTGTGGTTTTGCAAAACTGCCAACACACTCACTACAGCGTTCAGGATCGATTTCGTAGATGTTTTCTCCTTCCCGAATCGCTTTGTTTGGGCAATCGGTCTCACATGCGCCACAGCTTATACAATCGTCATTAATTTGGTATGACATTTTAACTCCTTATGCCTAAAATATTTTTTCTGATGGAGATTTGACCTTATTGACTAGTGCCAAGGCTACATTTGGGGTAACCCAGTCGGTGATGTTACCGCCTAGGCGGGCTACTTCTTTAAGCAGGCTTGATGAGAGAAATTGGTATTGAGGGCTGGCCATAAAACACACCATCTCTAATTCTGGAGAAAGGTTGTGTGTCATCATTGCCAAATCAAATTCGAATTCGAAATCAGCACTGGCACGTAAACCTCTCACCATCACCTGCGCACCGACTTTTCTGGCAAAATCAATGGTTAATCCGCTGTATAGTTGAACCTCGATATTAGAGACTTCTTTTACGGCAGCACTTGCCAAAGTTGCGCGCTCCTGTGGGCTAAACAAGAGCATCTTTTCCGGAGTGTCGTAAACTCCAATTATGACTTGATCAAAGATGCGTGCAGCACGGAGAGCAACGTCCAGGTGCCCATTGGTAATGGGGTCAAAACTGCCGGGATATATTGCAATAGTCAAGGTAATGACTCCCTGCGGAAGATAGCAATAGTGCTATCACCATGGCGGTACTCCCTTTTTAGCACTAACGGTCCGTAACGCATTTCCAGCTTGAATCTGGAAGAGTGTGTGATAACTACGACTGTTTCCATACTAATTAACGATGAATTTGCCAATTGCTCAATCGTCTTCCCAATACCAGTATCTTTATATGGCGGATCGATTAAAATGATGTTGTAAGGACCCTCAAGCACGGCAATCGCACGGCTGACAGTTAAACAGTGTACTTTTGCCTTGTCGTTAAAACCTGTTTTGGTTAGATTTTCTTTGATTATAGCACAGCAACGCGCTTCTTGGTCAATGAAGTCTACTTTTCCCGCTCCGCGGCTGAGTGCCTCAATTCCTAGAGATCCAGAACCTGAGAATAAATCTAATACTTTGGACCAATCATCGACTGATGATGTTAAGATGGAAAAAATAGCTCCTCTTACCAATTCGGTCGCAGGGCGAGTGGGGGTTCCTCGGGGTACTTTAAGAGGAAACCCTTTAACACTTCCAGCAATAATGCGCATTCCCATAATAATATTATATACTAAATTGGCAAGGCTTTGAGTTAAGTAAATTAATGACGTGCTAGTGCTAAAAAGCCCTTTGTGTAACTGTGGTATTAGTTCTGAACTAGCATTATATGGAATTGACATGCTATATCCCTGATGATACACTGAACGGGTGCGGAAGGGTTTATGGAAACAGGAACATGTCTTGAATAGGGATTAATAGAATTGGCAAGCCCAAAGCTTTGTTGTCAGATTATTATTTGTTTCCACGCTGGAGAGAATTAAAAGGTTCTTGTTTGGGAGTGATGTTTTTGCCGATAGCTTAGCCAAATGTGGCACTAGATGCGATGCCGGCAAGATTTTGCGCAATACTTATTTGATTTAGAATCTTCCTGCTTGAATTACAATGATTATGGTAGAGGTCTGTTTTTGGATTTAATTGTGGGTATTTATGCTAATAGCTAAAATTAGGCGTTCTTTTCCATCTTTTGAGTTAAACGTTGAGTTATCGCTAGGAAGGGAATTAATGGCTATTTTAGGGCCATCCGGAGCTGGTAAAACGATGACTCTTCAGTGTATTGCTGGTTTGGCACGTCCAGATGAAGGCTACGTTGAGTTAGGTGGAAAAGTCTTATTTGATTCTGTGGGAGGAATTAATATCCTACCGCAGAAACGCCGTGTCGGATTCGTGTTTCAGAATTATGCACTTTTCCCACATTTGACAATTGGGGAAAATATTGCCTATGGGGTAAGGCACTTGGCAAAAGCTGAAATAAAAGAAAAAGTCTTGTATTTGGCAGACATTATGAACATTGGTGCACTTATTGAGCGCTATCCTCGTCAACTATCAGCAGGACAGCAACAGAGAGTGGCTATTGCTAGAGCTCTTGCTCCTGACCCAGAGATTCTTTTGCTGGACGAGCCTTTTTCAGCCTTGGATTCACAATTAAAAGAACGGCTTGAAATGGAATTATTGGCCCTTCAACAAAAGTATCAGTGTAGTATGTTGATTGTGACGCATGATTTGGCGGAAGGGTATAAATTAGGTGCGAAAGTGGCTATATATCACGCAGGGCATATTGTACAATGCGATGAGCGTGGTAAAGTATTCTCGTCACCTGTAAATCGTACTGTTGCCCGTTATACTGGTGTGCGCAATTTTATGGATGGAGAAATAACGCGAATTGAAGACCAGTCAGCGTTGGTCCATATTTATGCTTGGAACACGTTGTTGCAAGTATATATTACGGCAGATGTTGCCATAAGAATTGGACAGAAAGTTGTGGTTGGGATACGACCTGAATATATCGAAGTCTGTCAAGCTGGTAATGCAGAGAACGTTGTTCCGTGTTGTGTGTTACAGGCAGTTGAAGGGATTACCAATACTGCCTTTCGTTTTCGAGTTGAGGAGGATATAGGCGAAAAACATATTCTGAATGCCTTGCTCCCGAAATCAAGTGCTATTTTGCTTGCTGAGGAGCGAAAATGCTCACTTTATCTTCCTCCTCAGCAGCTAATTGTGATGCCTGAATAGTAAGACCAAACCACTAATAATATGTACAAAGGTATAGTCAGGAGAGAAAATATGGCGGATAGAAACTTAAAAATTCTTATCAGAGGTGGTGGTGAATTGGCCTCTGCGGTAGCTTGTCGATTGGCAGAATGCCATTTTAATATTGTCATGACTGAAGTCAGTCAACCACAGGCTGTTCGACGAAAGGTATCTTTTTGTGAGGCGATATACGATGGATTGCAGGTAGTGGAAGGGCGTACTGCGCGTTTAGTCACTTCAACCCGGCAGGTAAATGATGTTTGGAGGGGCGGAGACATGGCTATTATTGTGGATACAGACGCTTCAATTAGAACTGAGCTAAAGCCAGATGTGGTTATCGATGCCATTCTGGCCAAGAAAAATATAGGAACGCATATTACTGATGCCGCTTTGGTGATTGGGCTTGGAATTGGTTTTGAAGCAGGGAAGGATGTACATGTTGTGATTGAAACTAACCGAGGTCACAATCTTGGACGGATTATACATCAAGGAATAGCTGAAGCTGATACCGGTGTGCCCGGTGACATTGGTGGTTATACTACCGAACGGGTCATGCGTGCACCGCAAGACGGTGTTATCAAGGTGGTGAAGGAAATCGGAGATTTGGTACAGGCTGGAGACATCGTAGCTTACGTTAATGCTCTTTCGCTAAAGGCCAATATCGCCGGTGTGATTCGCGGTTTACTACGAGATGCTACCCCGGTGACAAAGGGATTAAAATCAGGTGATGTTGACCCGCGTGGTGATATCGCATACTGCCATACCATTTCTGACAAAGGTCGCACAATATCCGGTGGCGTGTTGGAAGCCATAATGGCTCACTATTATTGTTAAAGGAAACGAAGATAAATATTCAAGATTTGATTGCGGTCGATAAACTGTGGCGTGACGTATTTCCGTATCTTGTGTTACCTACCATGGAGCAGTATGGCCGAAGTTGTGGAAGAGTATTAGAACTGGGACCCTTTTCCGGCGGATGGACTTCAGCCTTGGCCTCTTCTTTCTCACAGATGGAGTTTACGGTTGTCGATAAAAATGATGACTATTTATCGTACCTAAAACAAGCTTTTTACGCTTGCGGTTTGAGTAGTCGTGTGGACGTGGTAAATTCTGTCTTAGACAAGCTTCAGTTTCCCGAAGGAAGTTTTGATATGGTCTTGTTGCGCGGAGCGTTTTTTTTCATTATGGAATGCCCGCAGATTTTACAAGAAATTTATCGAGTATTGGCAATGGGGGGTGTGGCACTTGTTGGTGGGGGCTATGGAAAGTATACCCCGCCGGAAATAATCAACGGAATTGCGGATGAATCGCGTGTACTAAACGACAGAATTGGTCGCCGGAGGGTCTCATTAGACCAACTTCGCCTGTTACTGCACACTCAAAATCTTGATTATCAAACGCGGATAAGCGAAGAAGGTGGAGTTTGGTTGATTATCAAAAAAAGGTCAGTATTAGCTGAAGAAAAGGTCGCGTCTTTGTCACAAGCACTGGAATTAGGAGAGCGTGAGGTTATATCTTTACTCGGTGGAGGAGGTAAAACCAGCTTATTGTTTTCTTTGGCAAAAGAATTAAAAGAGGCTGGGAAAAGAGTTATCACCACAACAACCACTCGCATTAGGCGTCCATCAGCTGATGACACTCCTTGCCTAATTATTGAGGCTGACGAAGAAAAAGCTCTGACGCGGCTGGTGGAGGAGATTGCTGTTTATGGTCATGTGACAATCGCGCGAGGATGCAGCGATGAAGGAAAACTACATGGCGTTGAGCCAGATTTTCTGGACAGAATAAATCTCTTGCATATTGCGGAACATATAATTAACGAAGCCGATGGAGCGGGAGGGCTACCAATCAAGGCTCCGCGCCAGGACGAGCCGGTTATTCCGTCTTCGACATCAACAGTAGTGGCTTTAGTGGGGCTTGAAGCACTTGACGCTCCTTTGTCTGTTGATGTCGCTTTTCGTATTGACAACATCATGCGGCTTACCGGGTTGGAAAGAGGCGGAATTATTACTGAAGAAGCAATTGCAACTTTACTAACTCAGCCCCAGGGCATAATTCAATATTCACCAACAGAAGCGCGGATAATTCCTTTTTTTAATAAGGCAGATTTAACAACTTCTATGAAAGCGGAATCGCTGGTAAATGCTGTTATGGCTAGGTGTCATCCAAGGATAAACAGTGTAGTGGCTGGTTCGTTACGACATTATCCGGCTTCTTCACTGCGGGTTTTTCACGACCAAAAATAAATTAGGGAGGTTGACAATGCAAAAGGATATCTATGTCGAATTGGCACGAATGAATGCGGAAGGGTTAGATGCGGCTCTGTGTACGGTGATTTCTGCCTCGGGATCTACTCCACGCGAGGAAGGCGCCAAAATGATAGTGAGAACGGACGGGTCTATCATGGGCACGATCGGCGGTGGAGCAATTGAAAAAGCTGCCATAAAAGAAGCGCTGGAAGTTATTCGCAAGGGTGGCGCCCAAAAGTTGGAGTACAAACTAAACACAAACGGTGAGTTAGGTATGATTTGTGGAGGGGATACAGAAGTTTTTATTGAGGCTGTGTTGGCAACTCCTAATTTGTACATATTTGGTGCTGGGCATATTGCTCTTCCATTATCACAAATGGCAGTTATGGTTGGATTTAAAGTGACTGTAATTGATGAGCGACCAGAATTTGCCAACGAAGAACGTTTTTCACAAGCAAATACTATGGCAATTGAGATTCATGAGGCCTATCAGAGGATTAGTATTGGAAAGGGTGATTATATCGTAATTGTCACTCATGGACATAAGGGAGATGGAGTTGCATTGGAAGGAGCTTTGAAAACCACTGCTAAATATATAGGGATGATTGGAAGCCAGAGTAAAAACAAAGCTGTTTATGAACGTCTTACAAACAAGGGGTTTACAGAAAGTGATTTTTCGCGTGTTTACGCACCAATTGGAGTACGTATACATGCTCAAACTCCAGAAGAGATTGCAGTAGCTATTTTGGCGGAAATAATAAGCGTAAGGAGAGGGGAGCTTTAACAAAGAATAATATGTACCGTCAAAAGGATTAATTTAAGCTCCGTTGTATTGGCGCATATTGGTGTGTTCAATTATAATATTATTGTTGTTTTACTCATGAACTAAAGAAGGTGCATTCTGAAGGAGGTAAAAATGGCGGAGAATTGGATTGTTGAATATGAAAGATTAAGAAAGTTCATTGCTACGCATGATGAAATCAAAATTGAAAAAAATGGCACTACTATCCCTGAGTCAGTACACAAGGAATTCTATGAAATATTTGATGCTATAGTAATGGCTTTTCTGGCGGAGTATGTTACTCAACAGCTTGAAGTAACCACCGAAATAGTTAAGGCCTATGCAGAGATTAAAGATAGCGTCCTAAGCGAGACAGGATTCGAGGGTATTGCTACCGATGTTGAATTAAGGAAATACTTAACTAATCCCAATAAATTGTTTACAGGATATGTCTCAAATTGCCTTTTTGATTTGATTACCGGAAAGATTAACGAGGAAAGGTTTGTAAAAAAAACCAAGGAAGAAATCGAGCGTGTCGCAAAACTCTGTTTTCAAAAAGGGTATATGCATTGGGGAGTAGTAGCCTTATTACAACTGTTACGCCCCAGTGGGTTGTGGACTGGGAACCCTGGAGATATATTGCTTGATACTACCCATATGACAGATTATTTCCCCGGAATGGTGAGTAGTGAAGTGCCAGAACTGCAAAAGGGTCGCTGGATAGGTTTCTGCCCTCTGACGATAGCTACATTTATTCTGCCTGAATTATTGGTAAAGTCGGAAGCGCTTAATTGTTTTGCGAGTCTTCAGTCGCATTGGTATGAGGTGCGGCATACCGCCAAGAAATGGAATGAAGACTTGGAGTGGTTGGATACACAAAAAATATTAAATGAGGAAAAATTAGCTGGGTTATCCTATGGGCTAGCGATTCATATGTCGCAGAAATCGGCAAGTGAGTTAAAACTGTTAGTCGATTATAAGCGTTTTGCTCGTCCTGATATGCTAATTGAATTCATGGAGGAAGAAGATTGGTATACTCCCAAACGTTTGAAGCAACTGATTCAGCTTGACAAGGTACTAAAACCTCGCTTGGGAATGTACATAGTTTCGCGTGTTATTATACCTCCCGAGGAGTTCTTCCCTTCAGAATCTGAGCAACAAGCTATGATGGAGACAACTTCTGCGGCAACCGCTGAAATGACCCAATCTCATGGTGAAGGATTAATAGAGCAAGTTGTAGACAAATCTCTGTCAACTCCGGAAGCGGAGAGTATTTCGCTATCCGAGAAAGGTGAGAGTCCCATTGTATTGCAGGCAGTAGAAGGAACTACTATCCCAAATAGCATAGATAATGCTACCATAGCTTTGGAAAAGGCAAACTCCTCTGCTCCTCTGCAACCTGAAGTGAAGAAAGATTGTCCGTTGCGCTTGGCAGATCTTCCTGAGACTATTCACGTCATTAATGCTGGATATGATGTCAGTGCGTTTGAACCAATTTTTCAGGCTCTTAGCCAAAGATTTGTTGAGCAAGACCAAGCAAATAATGTTGAAAAAGTTGTAAGCTCAGAGATTAATGCAGAGAAAACTCAAGAAGCTGTTGAATCTGATGAAACGGGGGGCACTTCACAATAACGGAAGTAATTAATGGCTTATGATGTGAAGTAATACTTTGTGAATGCCACTGGTTTCCCCCAGACTATTGGTTGTTCTTCTGGAAGAAACGATGGATGAAAAAAAACGAACAGCGGTAGTTGTACTCTTTTTGGCTGCCGGTTTGTCAACACGTATGGGACGGAATAAGCTCCTCTTGCCTGTTGGCGAGAAGTTGATAGTACAAAAAACCCTTGATAAATTGGTTAACTCTCAAGCGCGGGAAATTATTGCCGTTATAGGCGCAAAAGCTCTTGAGGTTGAGAAAGCCATCAGTGGATACCATGTGACGACAGTCTTTAATCCGAATTACGCTTGCGGAATGAGTACTTCGCTTTCTGCTGGATTACGGTTGGTCGGCAACAATACTAGTTTTATCATGGTTGCTTTGGGAGATCAACCTTGCATTTTAACTCAGACTTATGACTTGCTCATTTCCACAACGGAGCAGACTTCACGAGGGTTGTTGGTTCCCACATATAATGGGATTCGTGGTAATCCAATTCTGGTGTCAACTAAGTATCGAAGTGATTTATATGCTCAATTTGGAGATATTGGCGGACGTAGATTATTGAGTTTGCATGCTGATGATGTGCTGGAGGTACCGGTTGCCGACGAGGGTGTGGTCATAAATGTAAACAGCGAGGATGATTATAGAAATTACGTTACAAAATGTTGAAATTGGGTAGCGGTGGTTAACCATTATTACTTTAGGGAAGAAAAATGCTGTGGGTGCGTAAAGATAGCATCTTGAAATTCTCATGAGAAAAAAGAGATGGATTTATGCGTACGATGATTCTGCGTGGTCGTTTTTGTTGAGAATGGGGCATGGCAGAGAATTAGGGAACAAATATGGTCGCAGAAATTGTAATTGTGGACTACAAAGTAGGCAACCTTCGTAGCATTGTTAATGCGTTGCATAGGTTAGGGTGTGATGCTGAAATTAGCTGTGATAAAGAAAGCGTTGCTTCAGCGCCAATGGTGATTCTGCCGGGAGTTGGTGCTGCAGGGCTTGCGATGAGGGAATTAAATGAGTTGAACTTAGTAGCTACACTGCGAGAGAGGGCAGAGAAAAAGAAACCAATTTTAGGGGTTTGTTTGGGGATGCAATTATTAATGGATACGACCGAAGAAAGTGGAAATATTCCTTGTCTTGGAATTGTACCTGGCACTGTACACAGATTCCCTTCAGGTAATAAAATTCCTCATATGGGTTGGAATCAAGTTGCAAAACGTCAAAACCATTCGATTTTCCAAGGCATACCAAACAATACAGATTTCTATTTTGTGCATAGTTACTTTGTTATTCCAAAAGACGATGCTATTGTACTTGGGAGAACAAAGCACGGAGTCAATTATTGTTGTGCTTTTGCATATAATGCCGTGATTGCAACACAGTTTCATCCCGAAAAAAGTGGTGAGATGGGGCTTAAAATATATGAGAATTTTATCAGGTTTGGAAGGAGAGGGTTGCAATGCTAACTAGGCGTATTATTCCGTGTTTGGATGTTAAAGATGGGCGCGTGGTGAAGGGAACTAGCTTTGTAAATTTGAAGGATGCAGGGGATCCGGTTGAACTGGCGGATACTTATTCTAAAGCTGGAGCCGATGAGTTGGTGTTCCTTGACATAAGTGCGACACAAGAAGGCAGGCAGACTATGGTTGATGTTGTTGAGCGTGTCTCAGAAAAAGTGTTCATACCCCTTACTGTCGGCGGTGGTATAAGATCAATTGAGGATATTCAGCGATTATTAAGGGCCGGAGCGGACAAAATTTCGCTGAATACTGCAGCAGTGCTAAATCCTGTGTTGGTTACGGAAAGTGCCGAGCGTTTTGGGAGCCAATGTGTTGCGGTAGCTATTGATGTAAGAAAGGTTGAAGCAACCAAACCATGGTGGCGAGTATGTATTGCAGGTGGGCAAAAACAAACTGAATTGGATGCTGTTGAATGGGCTTGTCGAGTGGTAAAACTTGGGGCAGGGGAGATTCTATTAACAAGTATGGACACTGATGGTCATTGTACCGGATATGATATTGAACTAACACGCACAATCGCTGAAGCGGTCAGTGTGCCTGTTATAGCATCAGGTGGGGCTGGGACGTTGGAGGATATGTATATCGCGCTCTCAGAAGGGAAAGCTGACGCCGTATTGGCAGCAAGTATTTTTCATTATGGTCGCCACAGCGTGGAAGAGGTAAAAAAGTACTTGGCGGAAAAGGGCATTCCCATTCGCTTATAACATGCTGTACTGTTGATTTTGTCAATGCTGAGAAGGTTTGTGTCGCTCATACGGCGTTTTAAAGGATAAAGCTATGGACGGTATTGAAGTTAAATTATTAGCCATTACTCCGGAAGCAGAGCGCTTACTGGAACAAGCAGGCCGTCTTTGTTATGGCAGTGGTCATAAACTAGGTGAATCGTCAGACTGGCTTAGTTTACGTATTAGACAAGGTCACGAAAGTCTAATTGAACATGCTTCGGCTACTTTTTATGTTCGCGCCTCACGGGCTTTAACTCATGAACTGGTTAGACATCGCTTAGCTAGTTATTCGCAAAGAAGTCAGCGTTATGTGCGTGAAAAAGAAGGGGACTTTATTCTCCCCGAAGAAGTAGTTTTGAAAGGCAAAGAAGCTACCGAAGAATATAAACAAGCCATGGATGAAGCTTATCGATGTTATCAGAGGTTGCTTGACCATGGTCTTAAACCAGAAATTGCGCGATATGTATTGCCGAATGCGTGGGCTACTGAGATTATTTGCACATGGAATTTTCGAGAGCTACGCCATATTTTAAAACTACGATCCGGCAAAGCAGCAATGCCAGAGATGCGCTGCTTGGCTAATCGTATTGCTGAGATTATGCGTTTGCAAGCTCCAAGGGTTTTTAATGATTTAGATTGATTGCTTTTTTGAGATTTATTCTATCAATATTTCAGTATTTTGTATTGCATTCTATCACTGTTTGATATAGTTTTATTTATTTTACTATGTTACAATCTGCAAGATTATTTTTATGTCCATGATTTTACATGGACTGGCGGATATTTACGGAAACATTGCGTCGACTTGATAAATATGACGTAGTGTCGTCAATGCTTTTTTAGCCTTGTTTCAAAATACAATATGCGAAAATGCTTCGCAATTATGACCTGTTGTTTTTGTAACGTAGATTCAACAATGGTAAGAGGGTGTGTGGAAAGGTGAAAAATATGATGATGAAATCAAAACGATGGATATCTGTGCTATTGACTGGAGTGTTTGTGGGCACGCTATTGCTCGCAGGCCTACCGCCAATGAAAGAGTCGAAAATAAGCGCTGCAGGCAGTTTCATTACATATCCTGAAATTAATTCAGGTGCTAATCACTCTCTAGCCTTAGCTAGTGATGGCATAGTATGGGCTTGGGGTGATAACGGTAGTGGTCAATTAGGTGATGGCACTAATACTGATAGCAGTACCCCGGTGCAAGTATCTGGTCTCACTGATGTAGTCG
>WRNG01000033.1 GCA_009776735.1 Dehalococcoidia bacterium
CCTACTCCGATGGGATTTGCGGGAGCAACGATCTTGGTAGCATCAGTAACTGTTACAACACGGGAGACGTTTCAGCTTCCTCCTCATCCTCCTCCAACTCCTACTCCTACTCCGATGGGATTTGCGGGAGCAACGATCTTGGTAGCATCAGTAACTGTTACAACACGGGAGACGTTTCAGCTTCCTCCTCATCCTCCTCCAACTCCGACGCCTACTCCAACGCCGGGGGTATTTGCAGGAGCAACGTAGTTGGTGGTAGCATCAGTAACTGTTATAACACGGGAGACGTTTCAGCTTCCTCCTCCTCCTCCGACTCCTACAACTCCTCCTACGCCGGGGGTATTTGTGGGGACAACTCCACTGAGGGTAGCATCAACAACTGTTATTGGAATTCCGACAGTGCACAGACAGTAAATGGTTTACCTCAATCACCGAAAAATGGTGTAGGAAGGGGCACTGATACCACTACACCCCTTACTACTTCACAGATGAAGGTTCAGTCAAGCTTTGTGGGATTTGATTTCTCTTCTGTATGGGGCATCTCAACATCAATAAACAATGGTTATCCATACTTGTGGTACCCCGTAGTATCTGTTACGCCTTCTGGTGGCAGTGTTGCCATCAGCGGGAATGTGGTTATCACTTTCAGCGAAGCCATGAATACCACCTCCGGAACAATATCTCTTAACAGCACCACACTTACGGGTGGCATATGGTCTTCCGGCAATACCGTATTCACTATTCCCTACAGTGGTCTTTCCTACAATACCACCTATGCTGTGAATATCTCAGGGTTTAAGAATGTATCCGGTAATACCATGACGGCTGATAGCAGCCATGGCTTTACGACTGTGGCGACACCAACTACTACTACCTCTCAATTCACTAACAATAATACTTTCAACGGAAGCGGAAGTCGTACTAATTTCTTGATGCCTGTTGCAATAGTTGGCGGAATAGTCTTGTTTGGTTTGATTGGCGTGTTGGCTTTCATTATCACGCGCAGAAATAGTGGCTAATAAACGTTGAGAAATAATTCACACATCATATACGAATACGAGGAGAGATAAAATGCTTGGAAAAATCAGTCCTTTCCAATTGTTACTGTTATTATTGTTTTCGTTCATGATCGCAATACCGATAATACTTGTCATTGTCTTTACCAGAAAAAACAGTCCTCCATCAGGTACAGGATATACTAGCTATCATAACTCACCTCAAAATAACGAATACTCCCAACAGCTTTATGCAAATGTCTATGGTCAAAAATCCAGACTAACTGCCGGTTTGCTACAACTGTTTTTCGGCGGTTTGGGTATAGGCAGATTCTACTTAGGATATACAGGCATTGGTATTGCTCAAATATTGGTCACTATATTTACATGTGGTATCGGCGGAATATGGGGCTTTATTGACGGGATTCTTATATTAATCGGTGCTGTTGCGAAAACCGATGCGAAAGGCATGCCACTGGAGGGCGGTTCTCAAACTACAGCATCTAATGCTTATCATGGCGAAGTTCAAAGTTATCATAACCAAAAATCGAGAACCAAAGCCGGGTTGTTACAGTTCATATTCGGACTTGGAATAGGAAGGTTCTATTTAGGAAACAAAGGGCTTGGGTTTGCTCAGTTGTTATTAACCATTTTCACATGCGGAGTCGGTGGAATATGGGGCATTGTTGATGGAGCTCGTATTCTGACAGGGTTTGTGGCTACTGATGCGAAAGGGGTACCGTTACGAGGCGGATCCAGTATGGCAAGCACCAAAGGCTCCTACTTCGATGGAGGGCCTTTTCAACTGCTTTTTTGGACAATACTAGGTCGCTTACTTACTTTTTTCACCTTTGGACTAGGTTATCCTTGGGCAATGTGCATGGTATATGGTTGGACAGTAAAGCACACTGTTGTAAACGACCGTAGGCTCAAATTCAATGGAACAGGATTGAGTTTATTCGGGCATTGGATACTTTGGTGGTTTCTTTGCGTGATTACTGCTGGTATTTACTATATTTGGCTTAATGTAGCACTTGAAAAATGGAGAGTAAGCCACACTACATTTGCTGATGGAACGCCTTATACTCCGCCTAATCCACATACCGCAAGTTCCACGGTACCGCCTACACACGGAAGCCCATATGCTCAAAGCGCATTTAACCAGCCTCATACTGAGAGTTCCCAACATAGATGCACGACAGTCCCGCCTGTATCAAACGAGCAACACGCACCGCCAAGACCGCAAGCTGAAAGTTATCAGCGTGGATACACGACTGTCCCGCCAATTTCCAATGAACAACCTATACCACCAAGGCAAGCAGAGCCCTATTATGCCAATCGCAACTACGGCAGACAGTTTTATCCAGAGCAGCCAAGGCATTCATTAGCGGGAATAATTTCCTTTCTGATCGCAGTATTTGCTTTTATATACGGAGTTATTGCAATTACCATCACAGGTCCACGAGGAATTATAGGGGGAGGAGCATTTTTCTTCTGTTTTGTAATTGGAGTGATTATACTACACGTTGGATTTATTCTAGCGATTGTTGGGTTATGCCAACGGAATGCTAAAAAGGTTTTCTGTGTATTGGGGCTTATTTCAAATCTTCTTATAACCCCTGCGCTTCTTATTGGATATCTGCTCTTATATGTACAATATGTCTACGCTTAGAAGGGAGTAACAATGATGTCAGATACAAAAACAACGGCTACTTTCGTTAAGAAAACTGAGACTGTCTCGGTCCAAATTCAAAAGTGTTTAGAAAAAATTGAAGAACAAAGCGATGTTGAAACCTCTCTCAAGCTTGCTAGATTATATGAGAGAATTTACGATTACGATAACGCAATTAAAGAATGTCAGAAATGGATAGAAGATGGAAATGTACACACAGAGTGTTTCATTGTCTATATAAAGTTATTATGCAAACAAGGTAATTATGAAAAAGCACAAGAATGCTTAGATTCAAAAGGAATCGCATCTGATGAAAAATTAAAAGAGCTTTGCCAAGGGATATTATATTTCTTTCAGAAAAATTTTAAAAAAGCCTTGGAGTGCATTGGTGCAGTGTTAGCCCAAGCCCCCAGTTATTACCATGCGTGTAGTTGGCTAGGGATAACTTATTATTACATGTATTTTTATATTGATGAACCAGAAGAGACTTGGCTACAGGAATCTTTCAGTAACTATGATAGAGCGGTGAAGATATCTATGGAAAAATTTGTTAAATACAAAACTCAAAGTCTCCAGCTCTTTTTAGTTGAATCATTATGTGCTCGTTCGATTTTATATGGAATGATGCAAGAATACGAAAAAGCTTTTCGAGGATTATATGATGCTTTAGAAATAGACTCAGATAATGAGAAAATTTATACACTGATTGGGCATCGTTACAGACACAACGGTGAATTCCACACTTCATTAGGATGGTATAATCTGGCATTAGGTATTAACGAAAAAGATGCATACGGATATTTTGGTAGAGGAGAAGCTTATTATAACTTACATGAACCACTAAAAGCGAAGGCTGATTATGATAAAGCGATAGGCTGTGACCCATCCTATATAGAAACGTATTATTCCCGCGCACAATATTACTTTGCTGATGGCCAATTTGATGAAGCTATTAAAGATTGCAACCAAGTATTATCGGAAGTAGCTGGTTGTGGTATTCCAAAAAAACTCGAAAAAGCCACTCGGAACCTTATAGCTTCAATCGAAATATTGAAAGACATAACAGTCATTGATACTGGTGACACTCCAATCAAAAAGCTAATTAAAAATACTATGGCGCTTGAAGAGATTGTGTATGAGAAAGAAGGAAAAGTTAAAAGAGAAGGCTTTTATAAATTTGATCAACCATTAGTTTCCGTTGATGATTTTACATTTTCTGTTTTGCGCAAATGGAATTCCTTTACCCCTATTGGAGGCGGCCCTAAAAGTGTGGGGGGCGGATACTTCGTTCAGTTCGGGGAAAAAGGAGTTGTTATAGACCCCGGATTTAATTTTATTGATAATTTTAGGGCTGACAATAGACAATTAATATTCAAACAAATCAAGGATATCATAGTTACGCATGCACATAACGACCACACTAATGACATAGACTCGTTGTTAACTGTACTCCGTAGCTATAATAAAAATTTCGATTTTGAATGGGATGATATTAAAAAAGATCCGGATGTTATGAATTGGCCTATTTGGAAAGACATTGAGAAAGCATTATCCTATGGTTATGAAGCTACTCGTGATGATAGGACCGGTAAAAAATACGATGATGCAAAACAAATCGTTGAAAAGTTGAAGAAAGATTATGGGCAGCAGTTAAACGTTTATGTAACTGCTGGGACCATTCAAAAGTATTCCGGGTTTTTTAATTTGCACAGAAAAACTGACTATAAAGTTGTGACTGTATGCAATGATTATTGTGACAACCCATTCATAACATGGGAAAAAGCCATTGATGGTAAAGATGTGAAAGTGTTCGCAATTCGAGCAGATCACGATGATGTGGTATCTGATTATACTGCTATGGGTATATGTTTTGAATATGATAAGTATGCATTGATATACACAGGCGATACGTCCTATAAAGATGAAGTAGTTCAAGAAGCATACAATAAATTGGCGGCAAAATACGCAAGTAAAGAGATTATTCTCGTTGCAAATATTGGAGGATTTAAGCCACGTGAAAGAGGAATCTTAGATGATAAGGATGAATCTGAATGTCACTACAAAAACCATCTAGGCAGGTTGGGAATTGCCAAACTTGTTGAGACGCTAAAACCTAAACTATGTGTTATTTCTGAGTTCGGAGAAGAGTTTAATGCCTTACGCACTGATGTGGCAGAGGCTTTTGATAAGGCTTACAATGGAACGGAATATGACGACACAGTGTTCATACCTGCGGATATTGGTTTATGCATAAAGTTAACAGCCAAAAATGGTATCCAAATAGATGCAGGTTATAAATTCCTATCAGGTATTAGTAATCCAATACCAAGACCAGTTGATTATAAACAAGTGATTACTTATGAGCGGAATAATTTAGTATACTACTTAGATGGAGCTATTTTTAATAGCGATATTGCTTTCCAATTTTTGGAAGAAAAAATCAATGGAATCAGCTAAGGCTGGCTTGATAGGGTATTCGCACAATTAAAATTATCGTTCCAAATCCCTGTCAGTCTTGTTAGCGGCACGTTCAAGACTCATAGCCGCGGCATAGATATCGTCAAGAGAAAATGACAATAATATCCGCAAGCAATTCAAGTGGCTATCCACCACTTGAAAACTTGTTGGGGCAAGGCAGCCCCAAACCCGCTCAAATTGTGCTCGAAAAATCTCAAGTTCAGCGGCATTCGCCTTGTTTCTGAACAGCATTCTCATCGCTCAATTTATCTATCTTTTTCACAGCCTGAAATTATGAATAGATGGTCAATATTTCCTTTGACGACAACAATTTCTCGCATCTCTTTTTGAGCAGAACGATAGTCAATATATCCAGCTTTTCTATCTGATACCAAGGGCTTCGACTCTTTCTTGCGCGTGTCCATTTTAGGCAATTCTTCTCTGCCCAATAATTCTCGAATCATATTTGGCGGCTCTAGGAATAACTTAGAGAGCACAATCCAAGCACATCAGAAATAATGTGTCTATTCAGCAAGCAAAATTGCCTATGCCATCGTTTGTTTCATGGCATAACACACTAGACCTTCTAGCGAATGTCGGCGTGTGCCAAAGGGTATCCCTTTGGAAACCCATCACGAATAAAAACGGCTGGGGCGCTAATCTGTTGCCCAGTACCACTGACAGGGGACACGATGCCCATACAGCGGAGGAACACATCGTTATTACAGATACTCCCACTTAGGCACGGCTATTTAGCCATTTTGGCACTTAAAGCCTAGTTTCTTTGAAAGTCTGACAAATAACAATTGAGTTCCTTGTATGCTTCCTGTAGCGTATTGACATAGCATCCGTGATAGGCTATAATCTCTTTAGGAGGTTAACATATGAATGATATAGGCGCACGTATGAAAGCACTCAGAGATGGTGTCGGACTATCTCAAAAAGAACTGGGAGCGAAGTTTGGTGTTACCGGTCCCAGCATCGTCAGATATGAACACAACCGAGCCGAAGCAACATACGGAATGCTTCTAAAATACGCTGATTATTTTGATATTTCATTGGATTATCTCTTATGCAGAACAGATAAACCACAAGGTAAACTGTATGACTTCCAACCTAAGGTCGAGCATAGCGAAGATATGAAACTGTTTATCGATATGTGCTTTGACCCTAATTCTCCCATGAGCGATAAGCTTAAGAAGACACTGCTTGAGATGATGACCAAAGAAGGTGATAAGAAGTCTTGAACGGCATCATCTACGCTAGGTACAGTTCTGATAACCAGCGTGAGGAATCCATAGAAGGACAAATACGTGAGTGTAAGGAATACGCCGAACGTAATGGCATTAAAGTCATAGGTACTTACATTGACCGAGCATTGTCTGCTAAGACTGATAACAGACCAGAATTCCAGAGAATGATTAAGGAAAGCTCCAAAGGATTATTTGAGTTAGTGATTGTCTGGAAGTTAGACCGCTTTGCCAGAAACAGATATGACAGCGCCCATTATAAGTCAATCCTTCGAAAGAACGGTGTAAAAGTCGTATCTGCGAAAGAAGTCATTTCAGAGGGACCGGAGGGCATTATTTTGGAGTCAATGCTAGAGGGCTTAGCAGAATACTATTCAGTAGAATTGAGCGTTAAGGTGAAACGCGGACAAGCAGAAAACGCATTGAAAGCCAAGTATAACGGGGGGCCTGCTCCTTTGGGTTATATGGTAGGCAAAGACCATAAGCTTGAAATCAATCCTATAACTGCTCCGTTTGTTACAGAAGCTTTCACAAGATATGCCAATGGCGAGAAGATTAAAGATATAGCTGAATCATTCAACCAACAAGGATTACGCACCAGACAAAACACCCTATTCCGCATCAACAGCTTTGACTCAGTATTCCGTAACAGAGCATACCTCGGAGAGTACAAATACGGAGATGTTGTAATACCTGACAGTATTCCGGCTATTGTCTCAGAAGAACTGTTTGACAGAGTACAAGACAGAAAAGCTAAGAACAAACGAGCTCCCGCAAGAACCAAGGCATTGATAGATTATCTTCTAACAACAAAGCTATTCTGCGGAGAATGTGGAAGGATGTTTGCGGGGGAAAGCGGTACCAGCCACACAGGAAAGAAACACCATTACTATAAATGCAGCGGTACCAAGAAAAAGCTGGGATGCCATTCCAAAATGCTCAAGAAAGATTGGCTTGAAAATATTGTTGTAACAATAACTGCAAACAGAGTTTTACAAGACGAAATAATTGACAGAATTGCTGATAAATTAGTGCTGGTTCAGGAAGAAAACAATCCTTTGCTTCCATCTATGCGTCAACAGCTTAATGATGTGAACAAAGGCATTCAAAACCTATTAAATGCCATACAGCAGGGATTATTCAATACTTCTGCTAAACTACGTATGGATGAATTGGAAGCTCAGAAAGAGGACTTGGAAGCCAGCATACTACAGGCTGAACTGGCTCAACCGAAGTACACCAAAGAGCAAATCGTATTATGGATTAGTAGGCTCAAGAATGGCGCTGTCAATGATTTAGACTATCAGCGGAAAATCATCGACATATTCGTGAACTCGGTGCGGGTATTTGAGGATAGAATGCTGTTTATCTATAATTACAGAGATGGTACAGAGACTGTAACAACCGCTGACATCAAAACTGCTTTTGGTTTGGATTTTAGCGGCAGTCGCCCACCATTTGATGTTTAAACTCTTCAGAATACTCCCTTTTCTTTCTTCTTTCAGCCATAATTTACTCCTTTATTCGACAGTATTATTGTCCTTATTAATTCTGTCCAGTAAAGTATCACCAATCCACAAAATGTCTATCCGTGCCACTCTACCTTTATCCTTAGACCTACACAATGTTTAAGAAGCTGTAAAGTCCTTGCGCAAAGGGTGTCAAATTTCGGCGTAGAAGGTGTTAACTCTACAGCGGAATGACTGTCCATTCAGAGCGTAATATTCAATAAGACTGGGGACATTTCAAGATGGAACAAGCACCATTTCCATAAAGGGAGTCGTAACCCACCGATTAAATCTTGAGACAAGCACAAGATAGTGCCACAATTCAGACGTATCCAGTCAAGACTATATGAAATCGATCAGTTCTAACTTCGATTTTTCATCAAAGACTGATAGCAAGCCAGTATATTGAAATGAAGTGCCCTAGTTTTTCTGAGAATCAGGCTGCCTATCATCTTTTACTCGTCGTCTGCCGGCATACCATGCAGCCACAACACCTACAACAAGTACAACTGTGTTCACAATGGTCCACTTATCAACAAAAATCATGGAATTTTCCATATGTTCAGTGATAAAGAAGAAGACCACGCCGATAAAAGCGGCAATTACGGATACTAGTAGCCAGATGAATCTACGCTGATTGTATCCTCTCCCATATTCGGCAGGTTGAGTATTTTCGTTGTACAGCATCTCTTCCTTCTTATCTTTTCTTACGGTACTAACCGCAAGGATAGCAACCCCAATGCCTGTTATTGCCAATATCAGATTTAATAGTGCCCACTTCCGCAATGTTTGCGTGGTCTTCTCATCCTTTGTCCCAGTGTTAGTTACTGTAACCATTCTTTGAACCTCAGTCGAAACAGTTGTAGTAACAGTGGAAGAAGAAGTCATTGTTATCGTAGCAGCATTGGTAACGGTCGTTGCCGAAACAACCGTTGTGGGGATAGTACTAATAACAGTTGTTAGTGCTGTATTGGTTATGGTAACTGTTGTGGGAACTGCGACCGTTGACCCAGGCGCCCCAGGCAGTGTTGTTGTTGCTATTGTTGTATTGGTTACAGTAGTGGTAATCGGGGGTAAAGTCACTGTATAGTTTTGTTGCCATTGAGCATAGAGTTTAACGTCGGAAACAATATTGAATATATCACCAGCATTATAGCTCGTACCACCGCTACCATTAACTACAGTATTCCAGCCAATGAAAGTGTAACCTGCTTTAACCAGTGTTCCTGAATTAAGAACGGTTACCTGATCACCATCCTCATAAAGACTGTCGACAGGCGCTACGCCATCGGTATTACCATTACCATCATATTGAATAGTCCAAACTATTCCGAGAAACAATGGCGCCGCTGGAAGCTTAGGCCTTACCGGGGTATTTCTGATTTCTATATCGGGGTCTCCATCCCTACCTGTACCATCACCTAACGAGCCTACTAAACTACGTCCCCAAGCCCACACAATCCCTTTGTTTGTTAAGGCAAGTTGGTGATCACCCTGACCAACTGTTATATTGATAATGTTCGTAAGATAGCCTAAGCCATTTTCACCCAAAACTTGTACCGGTGTATCCTCCACGCCATCAACCACGCTTAAGCCGTAAGCATCATTACCGTTGCCAAGTTGGCCCCAGTTGTTATTGCCCCAAGTCCAAACAGTACCGTCACTCTTCAGTGCCATAGAATTCCAACCGAAAGCCGATATAGAGACAACGTCAGTAAGATAACCTGAACCATTTTCACCCAAAACTTGTACCGGTGTATAAGCAAATGAGCCCATCCCATCACTATAGCCATCGCCCAGTTGGCCCTGATCGCCGTCACCCCAAGCCCATACTGTGCCATCGCTCCTCAATGCAATAGCATGCCAAGCCCCAGAGGATATTGAGATAATATCCGTTAGGATGGAAACCTTTACAGGCGCCCAGCGATGTGTTTGGGTGCCATCACCCAATTGACCGTCATAATTAAATCCCCAAGCCCAAACTGTGCCATCACTTTTTAATGCGAAGGAGTTTTCATGACAAGCCAATATGGAGACAACATCTGTAGGCGACCTCCGATAACTGATTATATGCTGTCGTGTCCCAAAAGGGAAGCAAGTTTTTTGCGGAGTTGTTAATTTTAGTGACCTACAGCTCCTAAAATAGCATTTTTAACCTACTTAAAGGACAGTTTCTGCCTTTATTTCCTCGCTTTTCAGCGTCGGGGCACAGTTATCCCCTTAGATGCACATAACGTTTCAAATTGTAGGCCATATTCTTGGCCGTAATGTCTCTGGTAACTCGCTCAAGCCCATGAACTCTGCTATTGAGCCCTCCCATGAAACGGGTCATATAGCCAAAAATATGTTCGATGCGCGCTCGGGAACGAGCAATGCCTCTGTTGTGAGCCTTATTTTCCTCTGACAGTGGAGTGTTTCGATAAGCACGAGCGCAAATATGCAGTTTAAGTGAAGGATTCCTTACCTTGATTTCTTTATGGATGTCTTTGCCGATATATCCGCTGTCGGCACTGACTTCTTTATCTTTTTTGTCAATCAGGCCAACAAACTCTTGACTGTCATGGACGGCAGCGTCGCTAACGGTGAAACCGGTGATAACTTTACTGTCCTTGTCGCATTTAACATGGTTCTTGAATCCGAAATATGACTCGTTACCTTTCTTGGTCCAACGAGCATCCATATCAATCTGTGCGGTAACATTCTCAACATGCTTGATTTTTCCCTCTTTGAGCCGTTGGACATTCTTATCCGCCAAATCCGATGGTTCCTCTCCTGCCTTAAGCCGTTCATCATCAGCCTTTGTCGTATGTCGTTTGGCAACAGTTACGAATGTAGCATCAACAATAGTACCTTTACGGGTTATGATGCCTTGTTTCTCCAATTCAGCATTAAATGAGTCAAACAGCTTGCGGTCCAATCCGTCCTTTCTAAGCGATTCCTTGAAATCCCATATAGTGTTGCCGTCAGGAACTTTGTCACCAAATTCCAAATCAAGAAATCGACAAAATGAGACTCTGTCGTTGATTTGATATTCCAGTGCCATGTCAGACAATCCATACCATTGCTGAAGCATGGTAATCTTAAACATTTGAATAACGTCAAACGGAGGTCTGCCTCCTTTACTTATATCTTTGCGAATGGCTGACTCAATAGGCTGGCGAAACATTTCCCAATTGATGCAGTTTTTGATTTTAACAAGCGGGTCACCGAGAACCGTCACTTTCTCCAATTGAGTATCAGCACCAAATAAATACTTTTGCTTATTCATTAATGCGCTCCTAACTAACAATGGCATTATTATACCATATTAGTATTAATTGAGTAACATTGTTGGTAATGGTTTTCGGAGGCTGCCTGTAAGATAACCAGTATTGTCAGCTGTGTCAATTACCTGTATCGGTGTAAGGCTATTATTGTTTGTGCCATCACCTAGCTGCCCATAATAATTCACTCCCCATGCCCACACATTGCCATGAATATCTAACGCAAGAGAATGATCCCAACTAGTCGATATAGAGATAATATCTGTCAGACCGAGAATCTCTACCGGTATATTGCTATCTGTATAAGTAGTTCCAATCCCTAACTGCCCGTCAAGGTTATTTCCCCAAGTCCAAACTGTGCCGTCACTTTTCAAAGCAAGAGAACGACATTCACCAGCCGCTATGGCGACAACATCTGTAAGGTAACCAGTATTATCAGATGGGTCAATTACCTGTATCGGTGTGAGCGCCCATACATCATATCCTCCAACACGACCATCACCAAGTTCTCCATTGAAACTACTTCCCCAAGCCCAAACTGTGCCGTCGCTTCTCAAAGCAAGAGAGTGCCAAATCCCACCTGCTATGGCAACATAGTCATAAAGAACAACCTGCACCGGTGTACTGCTACCAATATTCGTGCCATCACCTAACTGACCACTACCATTACCACCCCAAGCCCACACTGTGCCATCATTTTTCAAGGCTAGAGAGTGTTCATTCCCACCAGCTATAACGATTAC
>WRNG01000034.1 GCA_009776735.1 Dehalococcoidia bacterium
CGTGCACTCGGGCGACTCCGCCTGCTCGCTGCCCCCTTACACCCTGACTCCCGCTCTCCAGGACGAACTGCGGCGGCAGACGCGTGCCTTGGCGCGCGCGCTCAACGTTTGCGGTCTCATGAACGTGCAATTCGCCATTCAGGGGGAAGGGGATGAGGCCACCGTCTACGTGCTCGAAGTCAATCCAAGAGCCTCGCGCACCGTGCCCTTCGTCTCCAAGGCATGCGGCCTGCAACTGGCAAAAATCGCCGCACGCTGCATGGCCGGGCAAAGCCTGAAGAGTCAGGGCATTACGGGCGAAGTCGTCCCCCCTTACTACTCGGTGAAGGAAGCCGTCTTTCCCTTCGTCAAATTCCCTGGTGTCGATACCATCCTCGGCCCCGAAATGAAATCGACTGGCGAAGTCATGGGCGTGGGCGAGGGTTTCCCCGAAGCCTTCATCAAGAGTCAACTGGGAGCCGGAGTACGGCTGCCGGGTTCGGGCAAGGCATTCATCAGCGTCAAGCACTCCGACCGTCCTGCGGCGATCGAAGTGGCCCGTGACCTGCTTGGCCTGGGTTTTTCGCTCGTTGCCACGCGCGGCACTGCCGGAGTCATTGAGGCCGCCGGGCTGCCGGTAACCGCAGTCAACAAAGTCAACGAAGGGCGTCCACACATCGTCGACATGATCAAGAACGACGAAATCGTCCTCGTCATCAACACAGTTGAAGGCAAACGTCAGGCGGTGGCAGACTCATGCTCCATCCGTGTCAGCGCCCTGGCGGCCAAAGTCACCGTATTCACCACCATCGAAGGCGCGCAAGCGGCATGCATGGGCATGCGCCATTTGGCCGGACTCGAAGTCTACGCCTTGCAGGAACTCCACGCGAAACTGAAATAAATCAGACCGATGTCCAAGATACCTTTGACCATTGCCGGCGCGGCAGCTTTGCGCGCCGAGTTGCACCATTTGAAAACCGTCGAGCGCCCCACCGTCATCGCGGCCATTACCGAAGCGCGTTCACACGGAGACCTTTCCGAGAACGCCGAATACGACGCAGCCAAGGATCGTCAGGGCTTCGTCGAAGGCCGCATTCTCGAAATCGAGAACAAGCTCGGCAACGCCCAGATCATCGACCCGAGCCTGCTCGATGCTGACGGTCGTTGTGTGTTCGGTTCCACGGTGACGCTGGAAGACATGGATTCCGGCCAGACCATGACCTACCAGATCGTCGGCGACGACGAATCGGACATCAAGATCGGCAAAATTTCCGTGAGTTCTCCGGTTGCTCGTGCTCTCATTGGAAAGTACGCAGGGGATATTGCGGAAGTGGAGGCTCCGAGTGGCGTGCGGGAGTATGAGATTATTAAGGTGGAGTATGTTTGAGGGTGGGGGTGAAAGCCTTCAGGCGCGTTTTGTCGCGGCCATTACGCAATTGCTTGTCACAGCATGGGTCGGTGGCATGTGGATGGTCGGCTACATCGTCACGCCTACGCTCTTTGCCATGCTTGATGACCGTATGCTGGCGGGCCACATCGCAGGGCGGCTGTTCAGTGTCGTTGCCTGGATCGGCTTTGGCGTGGCGGTTTGGTTGCTTGGTTTCATGGCTGTGCGGTGGAAGAGGGTGGTATTGCGCAGTGTTATGTTTTGGGCTGTAGCAGCGATGCTCGCTTGTGTGGTGGTGGGAGGCATCCTCCAGATGGAAATGGCTGCGCTCAAGGTTGGGCTGGAGTCGATGGATGTGATGGAGAGTGCACGGCGTGGGCAGTTCACTATGCTGCATGGGGGGGCGAGTGTGATATATCTTGTGCAGAGCTTACTGGGGGCGTGGGTGGTGCTGGGAAAATCGAATGCCTAACTAACCTTTGTTGGAATTGTTGGTATCGATTCAGATGAGGTTTTGTAATTTTTCAGATGAAACAGGAGTTTGTTCATATGGCCGAATTAATAGAACGCAAAATTACTATTGGATTGTTATGGCATTCTATTACATCGGACAATCTTGGTGTAGGAGCATTGACTTTAAGCCATATGGCTATCATTACAGAAGCTGCTTGCCGTGTCGGAGCGCAAGTTCGTTTTGTTGTTATCGGTACTCAGGGAAGAACGCCTTATCCAATTCAGGTTTTTGAGATTGTGGGTTGTGTAAAGTTCTCTTTGAAATCGTTATCAAGCTATTTTGATTCTATTAGATTATTGCGTCAATGTGATATCGTATTTGATATTGGAGAAGGGGATAGTTTTGCAGATATTTATGGAAAGAAGCGAATATTGACCCAGGCTTTTTCTAAACTGCTAGTACGTATACTCCGTAAACCGCTCATATTGTCGCCGCAGACAATCGGTCCTTTCAATTCCATCTTTGGTAAATGCTTTGGAAAAATTGGACTCAGCATGGCGAATCGTATTTATGCACGTGATCATCTATCAATGCAATACTTACGTCATATGGGTTACCATAATAAGTCCTCAGAAATTATTGATGTTGCGTTTGATCTTCCTTTCGAGCGTCCGTCTCGTGAGAATAACACTTCCGTGCGGGTTGGGATCAATGTGTCGGGTTTGCTCTACAACGGAGGTTATACTGGCCGTAATGAATTTGGCCTCGCTCTTGATTACCGGGCTTTGATTGAAGGTTCTTGTGAATTTTTTCTCGCCCATTCTGGAGTGAAAGTGTATCTCGTACCACATGTTATTTCTGACACTGTCGAAGCAGAAGACGATTTACGAGTCAGTAATAAACTAATAGAGCGTTATCCTGAGTTACGGTTAGCCCCACGATTTTTTTCACCGATTGAGGCAAAAAGTTTTATCTCAGGGTTGGATTTTTTTACGGGCGCTCGTATGCATGCCTGTATTGCAGCTTTCTCCAGTGGCGTGCCTGTATTGCCGATGGCATACAGTCGGAAATTCAATGGACTTTTTAATTCCCTGAAATATCCACATGTGGTTGACTGTCTGAATCTCGATACCACAAGTGCATTACAGATGCTCAGTCAGGCATTTGAGCATCGTGCACAACTAGCCATTGAGATAGAAGCAGGAAACCATATTGCTCAAGCTAAACTCGAAAGTTATACTAAACAGATTAGCGAATTATTCTGACCGGATTTTCATCGGAAATGGAAAGATGTCTGGATTTTTTTTGAAAAATTCTCTTAGTTCTTTAACCGACATTTCCCACCACTGACTTTTTTCAATGCGCTCAATTGTTTTTTCGTCAAAACGCATCTTGATTAAGCGGACAGGGTTTCCGGCGACTATTGCATATGGAGGAACATCATGAGTCACAACCGAACCAGCCCCAATTACACTGCCTCGACCAATGAATTTGACACTGGGTAGAATTGTGACATTATGCCCAATCCAAACATCATCTTCCACCTTTAATTGACCAAACGGGAGAGAAATAGTCTCTCCGAGTCCTAGCGATGGCTCGTACATCATTGGATGCATCGAAGTCGCATCCATAGGGTGGTTCCTGGTGAATATGCATACACTGTCAGCAATTGAACAATAACGCCCAAACGTCACTCCAGGACGAAACCTCCTTGCATCAAAACAGCCATAAGTATAAAGACCTGCCACAATTCCATGGTTTTTGGCAAAATAATCACGTAATGTTTGGCTTGTATACTGATTACGTAACATAACCTTTACTCTTAAGCGCCGGATCAATCTGAAAATATAAGGTATACTCATCATTTTATCTCCAAAATAGTGTAGGGGAAAAAAGCAGGCATCCAAGAAGTAATATGCCGATGCTTAATGTGGCCGATGCTCCAAAGCCTATGCGTATTGCGCGAATCATCAGCAATATACTGAGTAACAGGTTTGCCAGAATGGCTGCAATCAACCAGCCTTGAGCTTGAACGGTATATGCCATATAACTTCCAATGGGTAACATAAATGCCAGATGGACGGCTGTCGATTTTGCCCGATACCCTTGTTGGCCTACAGCAGTCAGAATTACACCCCACGCGGCGGCGAAGAAACGTATAAAGAATAATAAACCAAAAAGCGGAAGCAAAGTAGCTAACTGCCTGTAGTTTTCTCCGAAAGCCAAATTGACGATCTGATCTGGAAAATAAGCCAATATGAGACCGAAAGTCACGCCGTATATCAGAAAAGATGCCTGTAGAGCAATCACTATACGTACATTTTTTTCTTTGCAAAGTGCTTGTCTAGCCATTTCAGGCAGAAAAACATTGGCCAGAATTGGCGCAGCTTGAGTGCCACCCTGAAAAACACGCATTCCAGACTGATAAATACCAACAACGTCGATACCAGCGTAGATTCTAAGCACAACGCTGTCGATATTTCCGAATGCACTGCCTAGGAGATTGTCAATCGCATAAGCCTTAACACGCATTGCCAGCCTGAATGTGGTGTAGGCCGACTGTAACGAAAATGTGCCGAAGATTCGTCTGGATACAGGTAATACTAATGCAAGTTGTGTAACTTTTCCTGCCAAATGAGCAAAAGCAATTATCCCCGCATTTTGATTCGTTACCACCGCAATGGCAACAAGAGCGAGTTGTACGATGGCCGCACATGCAGCGAGTTGGGACTCGCGGGCATAATATCCCACTGCCCGATACGCAACATAGAACGTATCTGAGATAATTTCCACGAGATGCGCAAGCAGAAGAGCAAGAAGCAATTCTGGGCGATCCATTATTGCTGAACTTCCTAGTGCGCACAGAAAAATACCTGCGGAGAGCATGAGACGTAAGCTCAAAGATTCGCCTAAAATGTCTGCTACTCTTTCCGGATGCTGTGCGATTTCTTTGAGAAGCATGTTGCTCAATCCGTAATTCGCAAGCAGGGCGCAAAGAAAGGTGGCTCCATACCAGAACATATAATGCCCGAATTCCTCCGGACCGAGGTGACGAGCTATTATGATGAACAGCACGAGACTCGTACTCAATCGCACGGCGCTGCTCAATCCCATCAAGAAAATGTTGCGAAACATGGGGTGTCCCGTAGTTCTGTCATTCATGTACGTGTAGAGTGTGGATATTGTACCTTCGCTATGCTGAAGTCGGTTGAAAAGTGTGAAGCCATACAGATCAAGTAGTTATATGAATGGCATAATATTAGTGTATGAAATCAGCAAACGGCAGGTAGTCAAGGCGAGTTTGCTTGCGAATTTTGTAAGCCTGGGTCATAATAAAGCAATAGTTTGGTCAGGTGCGGAGTAGGTCATGCTCTCCAGTAGGTTAAGAATACCTCCGGTTTTTGGTTTGTCCTATATTAAAGGTCACGAACCATTTAATATTTTTACTTCTAGTAAAAATTTTGTTTTTACTATTTATGCACAAAAGAAAATGGTTATAGACTCATATGTCTACTGGAAGATAAAAAACTATTTCCAAGATGATGTTGCAACTGGGATAGCCGTTATTCCGGGCGGAGAATTTAGCGTTACAGTCACAATAGAGCCTTTAGAAGCAGGTCATTACGTTGTAGAGGCTTTCACAGCTAATGAAATCGTCTCCGACAATTTTGCTGTGGTGATACCTTACGAAAAACGTCCTCAATACTCGAATCCCAATTTCGACTCTCCTTTTGGGATGGATGCGTCCATATTGATAAATAACAATTGGGTTAAACATGCTGATTCTGGCTGGCAATTGATAATCCATAATTTCGCTTGGGCAGTGAAATTAAGCGGTGTTACTTGGGTTCACCAAAGAATGATATGGACTAATGAAGGAACCTTAAGTTGGGCTAAGATTCCTCTTGATGCTTTCAAGGAAAATAATCTCAAAGTATTACAGAATGTTCAGTTTTTACAAAGAGCTATAAATGAAGATAAGATGGCTCCCGAAGATAAACTGCCGAATAATCTCCGCGCTGCTTATAATATGGCAAAATACTATGGGAGCATTTATAGCGCTGACAAGGATCAGGTACACATGTGGGAACCTTGGAATGAACCGGAGGCTAGCGGTTTTCTTTTTACCGGGCCAGGAGAGGGTGCTGACAGATACGCGGCAGTCTTAAAAGCTATGTCTATTGGATTCCGCGATTGTGGTATGTCTAATCCACTCGTCACTATGGGCGGGTTACTTGCGCGTGACGACAGGAGCTATTTTACTATTCGACCATATCAGGACAATTTGTTTGACAATGAAATCATGTATTATATAGATGTTTATAATTTTCATAATCATTTAGCAAATGTATATCGAAAAGCAGAAACCGATTTTACTAGAGAAAATTACAAATATTATAATAGTGATTATATGTTAGACCTTAGTAAAAGCATTTCACATCTGAATAAGAAAAAAGAGTTGGAGTTGTTATATGGCGTCGAGTTGCCTGCTTGGAACACGGAGGCAGGTGGAGGTATAGCAAATTCCCCTCAAGGGTTGGATTCGTATGATAAACAAGTATCGCAAGCTCGGTATTTAGTGACTTCTATTGTAAGGAGTTTATCAACTGGTGTAGACAAACACTTCTGGTTTGGTGGACAACCGGGGGCGTCCGAAAATAATCATCCCTATAGAAATCTATATTGGAGCTGTTTCAATCCAACTAATCCAATAACAAAACAGATAACACCCTATGCCGCTTATGCTGCTTTATCTGTTATAACAGAAGTGATGGGAGAGGCGATATATCTTGGTAAAATACTTAACTTGCCTATTAATGCAGAGGGGTATGCATTCAAAAATGGAAGTTATACTGTTTTGGTTCTTTGGGCCAAGAAAGACGTCAATGTGTCTCTTGATCTCAAAAAGATAAGTGGTGTTAGTGTGGACATTATGGGCAGGAAGAAGGTTGCCTCATCTGTCAGTGGTGTTTTTGAGCTTCATCTCAGTGCTGATCCTATCTATCTGAAAATTGAAGGTGCTATTCCGGCACAGAAGTTCGCAGCGTCGAATTATACGCGAAAGCTTCCCAGAGCCAAGACGCTTACAGCGTTTCAACGAGTTGTACTGGATCAGATATTTCCAGTTTCATCTCGTTCCCATGACGTAAAAAAGGCTGGTGGATATATCATCCAACGCAATACACCGACGCTTATCGAGGTAACGATCTATAATTTTAACGAAAATATTTCGATCAGCGGAACGGTAACAGGTTCTATTAATACCAATAACTATAGTGTCAGCGCGCCCCAAAATGTTATGGTTGCTGCTAATAGCCAGAAAACACTGACTTTTACAGTGTCACCCGTGGGAAAATCTACTGGGGGCATTGCGAAATTGAGCTTTATAGGAGTTTTCGACGTAGGACAAACAACCCCTACTGTGGCACTTTTCAAGGTAAGCGAAAGTTGATGATATGAAAATAATCCTTCGAGAGTAAGCGTGATCATTGCATTTGAATGTGTTGATTTTTATCCGAGCATTTATTGTCAGCACCGATATTAAATTGACCCCCCGGTGGGTCAGTTTCAAATTGATGTTGACAACACTGGGAGATCGTCTGCACGCGGTGCTTTGCTGGGCGGGTCATAACCTGCGCATGATTCTCAGGAAGCTGCGGCTTCTTTTCGCCCTGATATGGGAGGACTTGCTTGAACAACTGGGCCGACCGGGGCCGACATTATCGGCTGATTATCAGCACTGTTTCGAAAAATAGGCTTTGTTCAGGGACGGCTAGTGAGTAATCAAGGCTTTTTGGATTCAGAGGTTTGGTTACTGGGGTTGTTGGATTTGCCCAGTACCGCTTTAATCGCGTTGAGATAGTCTTGGTTAGCGAGCACCCGTTCCCAGTGCTTAACATTGACTTGGCGGCAGTTTCCATGGTTGAATATCCCTTCAAGAACGTCCGCAGTTATTGCAACCTCGGCTGGAAATTCAACGGCTGCCCAAGGAATACCACTATAAGGACTGGAACTTTTTTCGTCGACTTTGATGTCTTGATATAATCGTGGAAAGGTTGTCCAGCCAGGCATAACACCATCGACTTTCGAAATGCCTGCTCCCAAGGGATGATACGGACCGAAAAAGGCGTGGGTGATAATCTTATCCGGTTGGATATATCTGATCGATACGTCGATTAAATACTCAAGATAATCGTTTATAATAATACCAATCGTTTCCGCTGATATTGGTCCTTTGGTTTGAATGTTGACTCCCCGTTGCGCAAGGGTTTGGGCGGCAGCATATCCTAAGGGTTTTGTATTTTTTACTGGACCCGATACGAAACCGTTCTTGGTATCTTCTTTCCTAATAACATCTTGAGCATTTGGCAAAGACCGATTCCACTCCCAATAATCATTGCCGTTTGTGTAATAGAATGCACTCCAATATGGCGACACTTCTTGTCCCAGCACTACGCCTCCAAACAGATGCTTTTTATCAGAGGGCAAGGTGTTGTACCACAATGCTATTGTGGGCAGGATTTGCCGCAACCTCTTAGCATTTAATTCCCGAAAAACCGGGGAAGCTAAGTTTGGCTGTGGATCCACACGGATTTGTCCACCCCAGTTTCGCCAGCCTACTTTTACGGCTGTTTTGTCGTCCGTACCCCAGTCAAAGCGCTCCACATTATTGATGTTTGCCGGGTTGAAATCATGTCTGCTTGAATCAAACCAGTTCCATAGACCTGTGTTATGCCAAGCATTCACACCATCAAGGTGAATGACTATTGGAATATCGTTGTCTTCGGATAGCTTCATCATGTTCTTTATCGAAGCTATTATTTGATCCACAGGAAATGCGAAATAAGGAATTGTGGAAGCTACTGCAAGACGTCGGTTTTCGTTTCCTTTAGTGCCTAGTGCATTTAAGATTTCGTCCATACTGGCTTGGTTGTATGATTTAGGAGCTTTCGCGTCCCATCCAAGCTTATGCATCACGAGATATTGGGGATTTCTGCCGGGTTTTGAGGGCTGCTTGTCGGTCGCATAAACATTTGAGTCCAAAAGCAGCATGCAAGACGATGTGAGACTGAGGTATATCAGCCCGATGAAGAGCGGTCTGAAGAAAGCAGATAGTTGTTTGCTTGCCTTCATAATAAGATCATCTCCTCTTTTTTCTGGCCCTTTGAGTCACCTCATCATAGATGGCGAAGATTGTGTCCACCCCGTCTTCATTTGTTCATGATTCTATCATACCAAGTTACTAGACGACAACTGAAAGCAATGTCAACCAATAGACTTAGGTTCTTTTAAAGTGTTTTTCAGTCTGTCGTGTGTGGCAAGTAACCCGACCATTGTAGCCATGAACAGTACGCCGAACATTTGCGCCCACTCCATCTGAGTGTATCCGATCAAGACCGGATTCATGAAAGCAGAACCGATAGCAATTGAAAGTGTATCGCCAATCTGCTTGGTTTTCAGAAGCACTACCACAGCAAGCCACGCAGGAAATAGCAGCCCAAGCAACCCGAATTTCAACGCGATGTACAGGTATGAGTTGTGAGACATTGCTGTCTGCTCTTCTGCCATGTTCTTATTCAGCACTGGCATATACTCGCCGCCCAGACCAATTCCACGAATAGGGTGTTTTTTGATTGTTTTTATGCCGTGCTCTATCTCAATCACACGCCAATCCCAACTTTCGCCCTTCTGCACTTCATCACTGACGCTCATTGTACGGGAGACAATTGCATCCAATAGTTCAGGCACTATTAAAAACGATATAGAGGCTATCATAGAGGCGATGAAAAATAGCACAGCCCATATTCTGACGAAGCTCCTCCAACCGAGCCATACAGAGGCAATAAATACGACAACGAAGGTGGCGGCCCATACGCCACGACCGAAAGTTGCGATGAGGCCGAGCGCGATCATCAGTAATACCGGAAGGGCAATATATGGCGATATCTCACGGCGAACCAACCGCACCAGCATGAGCACAAACGAGAACACAACAAAGGCTTGGAATCCACCAAGAAAGCTACGGTTTATATTGCGATTTACATCCGCGCCTGTAATCAGTGGTGAAAATCTGGCGTCAGTTAAGATTTGGATACCTGTCAAGGATTGAAATACCGCTACGGCGGCTACTAGCGTCGATAAGATAATAATGAGATTTAAGGTAGTGCGCAAATGCTTCTCGCACTTGATGCTAATGAAGAGCAATGCAACATAAAACCAATAAAAAATCGTCCTAGTCTCAAACATAATATACTTTAGTTTATTATGATTAAAGAAAGCAATCAGTAAAGAAAAAACAACCAGAACGGCGAAGTAATACAACGGATACCACAGTGGACTACTTTTAAACCTGTCTGCCCGCACTATCAACCGGAACGCGCCGATGATGACCAGCATTATAAGAAACATATCTTCTGCTCGAACCCTGCCTCCAAGTAACGGTATGGTTGGCGTAAGTGCTTTGGGGATCAACCCGCAAGCCAAGACAAGCATTACGAGAACGGCTATACGGAATTGCCAACAAGCTAGAATAAAGAATATGGGCACTAACGAAAATATTGCCAATTGAACTGGAGCAAATGCTGCACCAACTCCAATAAACATGACAATAAATACGACGGAAAGGAAAATGAAGAGCTTATTAATAAATGGATCTTTTAATGTTGCGGTCATGATACTTTATTCTGCTATTCTGTATTCGGATGGGTTATTCCGGACAACCACTGTGCGCACCAGCGTATCAGCGCCAATGATCAGCAAAAGAGCACTCAAAAACAGCACCATGCCTGCGAATCCATGCAGAAAACCTTGTCCCGCCTCGTCACCGAAGTGGTAAGTAATCAGGGATAGCACCATGACGCGGATGACGTTGGCAGTGAAGGAAATAGGTACGATAAGAAGTACCAGAATGAGATTACGAGCATATGATTCATGCCGAATCAGATTGAGATAAAGTAATCCGAGTGATTCCAGCGTAAGCAGGGTATGTAACCCAGCGCAGGCATCGGCAACGAGTAGTTGATATTGTCCAATCTGAAGAATGACTCCGTTGCGAGCAATCGGATAACCCATTTTATAAAATAAAAGCTCGGCCACGTAAGAGACAGCGATTTTCATTGGCATTGTGACCGTATCAACAATGAATCCTGGCAGCGGAATCATGAAGAGCAGGAAAAACAGAGGAAACCAGACGACTTTAACTGAACGTGTGCCAAGTAGAATTAATCCAATGGCGAGCAATAACCAAATGAGCGAACTAATTTCTAGCGATGAGATACTCTGTGAGCGGCCTATGAGATAAAGCAACAAACCGATAATCAAGATAAACCAACCAAGAGTCGGAGTTTTTTGTTCGACTCTTTCCTTGAGCATCTCAGGCCATTTTTGGTAGAGCAGCCATAATGAAATAGCGAACACGATAGGGCCGTGAACATAATCGTCTCTAACCCAATAGACTTGGTATAGGTGGATAAACGTAGGGACGTACATGATGCACAACCCGACCAGCACAACGAGCCACGGGGCTAGAGCTTTGATATGAGCGCGCGTCAGGTTGGTGCTGAGAGTGTGGGAGAAAATAGGCATCATAGAATCCTTAGAAGTGTTTTTTGTGTAATACTTATTTTAGAAATTGATTGTTATTATCATTATACCAGTCTGTCAACGCCTCTTCGAGTGTATATTTGAAGCGATACCCTGAAGAGCTAAGTTTCTTGGCTGAAATATTCGTGGATGTCATTACTTTTTTTATTCTTGCTGGGTGGATTCCGAGTGTCTTCCCTCCTAAAGCACCTATTATTAATGCTGCAATAATCAAAAGTGAAGCATTTACATTAATAATATTTCGCTTTAAATTGGTCACTTTTTTTATGGCTTCTACTATTTGTTCGATGCTGTACGCTGGGTAAAATGAACAATTGAATAATGCTGTTCCAGCTTGTTGATTGACGATCATGGTAAACATGAAACCCGCCAATTCCTTGACGTAAATGCACGCTTTGATTGTATTTTTGCGCCCAGC
>WRNG01000035.1 GCA_009776735.1 Dehalococcoidia bacterium
ATGCCCTGTTCAAATAGTTCCCAACTTAGTGTAATCCGTGTCGTATTTTTCATGTCCATGATTTTACATGGACTGGCGGATATTTACGGAAACATTGCGCGTGCTCATCGATTGGTTTTGAACCTTATTCGATTTCTTTAGGGTATTTTGCGAGTGGTATAATGTCGAAGCGAAGATTGGTTTCGGAGAAGAAAAATGGGTTCACTTGAGGGGAAAATAGGGTTGGTAAGCGGAGTGGCTAACTGCCATTCTATTGCTTGGGCCGTTGCACAGGCTTGGCATGACGAAGGAGCGACGTTGGTTTTTACTTATCACAATGAGCGCCACTATCGTAATGTACAGGCTTTAGTCGATAGCCTGTCGAGTGACAGTATGTTATTGCATTGTGACTTGGCGAAAGATGAGGACGTGGATATTGTAAGAAGGGCGATTGCCGATAAGCATAATAGATTAGACTTATTATTACACTCAGTAGCCTACGCTCCGCCTGAGGCGCTGAAAGAGAGCTTTATTCAAACCGGGAAGGAGGGTTTTCTAAAAACACTAGAAATGAGTGTATATTCTATGTTGGCGCTTACTCGACACGCTACCCCTTTGATGTCGCAAGGTGGGAGTGTTCTGGCGATAAGTTATTATGGAGCGAAAAAAGTTATCCCTAATTATAACATTATGGGAGTTGCTAAGGCCGCCTTAGAATCGACTGTGCGTTATTTGGCGTATGACCTTGGCTCCCAGAATATTCGTGTTAATGGTATTAGCCCTGGGCCTGTGGATACATTAGCTGCGCGTGGTGTAAGAGGCTTTAAGTCGATTCAGGAAAAGTACGAAAAAATTGCTCCTTTGCGGCGAAATGTTGTAGCTAATGAAATTGGAAAAACTGCCGTTTTCCTTGCTTCTGATGCCGCATCTGCCATAACAGGCCAAATAATCTATACTGATTGTGGCTATAGCGTGATGGGACTGTAGTTGTTATGATTTATTTTTTGTCAACAAACAACGATTAGTGTATAATGACTTGTTTTCAGATTAAGGGGAGGTATCTAATTGGCCAATACCAAATCGGCAATCAAAGAGATTCGCGTCGCTAATGCGCGTCAGGAACGTAACAAAGCAGTTCGTAGTCGCACAAAAACTACGGTGCGCAAAGCTGAGAGTAGTATTTCTACAGGTTCTACTGAGGCAAGTGAAGACGTCAAAAGGGCTATCAGTTCATTAGATAAGGCTTCTTCGGCTGGCATAATCCACGCTAATGCTGCTGCGCGAAAGAAGAGTCGTCTCGTAAAGAAGTTCAACAAAGCTACTATAGCGGCATAATTTCGGTCGGCTTTGGGCATACTGAACCGAACTGAACAAACAGTTCGGTTTTTTGTTGGGATAACCTAACCGAAGGATAATACCAGTACAATCACCATAATGGTGTTCTTGTAATTCTGGTTTTTAGCGCTATTGTTCAAGCCTCAAGGTTAAGGATAAATAGCTAACGACTCAAGTCCGGTAGTTTCCGGTAAGGCAAGCATGATATTCATGTTTTGGACTGCTTGTCCAGCGGCTCCCTTTACTATATTGTCAATGGTGCTGACTATTACAGTATGGTTCGTCCTCTTGTCAATTGTCGGATAGATTAAACACATATTTGAGCCCCAAACTTGTTTGGAAGATGGAGGAGAAGAGACTATTTTGATGAAAGGCTCATCTTGGTAAAAATCTCCATACAATGTTTTCAGACTTTCGGTATCAAAGCTTTCGCTTATTTGTTTGGTGTTGAGTGAGGCATAAGTTGTGGTTAATATGCCGCGTGTCATTGGTGTTAAATGTGGCACAAAAGTGGCTACTGGCTTTGTCCCGTGCATAAAATACGCTAACTCTTGCTCTATTTCCGGGAGATGTCGATGCCCTTCCAATGCATAAGCACTTATGCTCTCATTTGTCTCACAATAATGTGTTTTAAGGCTGGGTGATCGTCCCGCACCGGATACTCCTGATTTACTGTCAATAATGACATGGTTGCCGATGAGGCTATTTTTGGCAAGAGGGGCCAATGCTAGTATGGCACTGGTGGGATAACAGCCCGGATTCGCCACCAAGCGAGCTCCGGAGATTTCGTTGCGGTAGAGCTCTGGTAATCCATACACGGCTTCTGATAACAGCTCTGGGGCTGGATGAATAAAGCCGTACCATTCTGGATATAAGGTGTTATCTTTGAGACGAAAGTCAGCGCTTATGTCTATCACGCGTATTCCTTTATTAAGTAACGAAACTACCACAGGCGCGCTTTCTTTATGAGGTAAAGCCACGAAAGCTATGTCCACTTCTGCAATTTCTGAAGTAATTTCCAAATCGATGAGTGAGAGATGAGGAAACACTTCCCCTACTTTTTTGCCTGCCGAACTACGTCCGCTGACAGAGGCAATTTCAACTTGTGGATGAAGGAAAAGTAGTCGTGCCAACTCAACACCGACATAACCGGTTATATTTACTATACCAACACGTACTTTCTTTGCACTTGCCGTCAATGTGGTCATTTCTCCCTCCAAATAACTAGTTGAAGTTTTCAGGATAAGGGGGTCTTATCACTGCCGCTAAAGGTTCTTTCGTAGATGCTCTACTGTATTTCTCAAAAAAGGTGGTTTCAAACTGGCTAATTGTAACACAAAGAATGTACCCATTGCGTAAAGAGGTATCAGGTGCTTATTTCCATTCCTTCATACGCTGATATTATTTCACAAGGGAGGATGTTGGCTATGCTTGCCAATTCATTCGCTATTTCTTTTTCAAAGAGTGGATTCATGTGTACGGGAACGACTTTTGGGAAATATCCATGTATGGAATGAAAGAGGCATAATTCCTGCTGAAGCAGATAGGGAGTCAGGTGGCCTTTCTGTCGGCTGGGAACATCAAATCGATTAGGAAATGTGACTTCAACAATCAGCAGATTTGGGGCGACGAACGGCCAACATTCGCTGAGTCCAGGTCCTGTATCACCCGTGTAAAGGAAACTATGTCTATGGTGTTGCACGTAGTAACCTTGTGTTGGTACGGCATGCTTCATGGTTACCGGTGTTATTTTATACTCAAGAATATTGAAAGGTTGCTGGGCTTCAACGATGTTAAAGTGCACAGACGGATTATTCAGAATTTGGAAGTGGATTTCTCCGTTGAAATAGTGCTGAACCAACACATCACGCACTATTTGGGAACAGTAGAAGTCTATACGGCAGTTATTTAGGAAACAATTCATGACAAGCGAAGGAATGTCACGGGTATGGTCGTAATGTTGATGGGTTAGGAGTACTCCTTTCAGGTGCATTTGTTGCTCAAGAGTTAGTTTGCTAGTTATGCAGCCGGCGTCGAAAGCAATTGTTTCATCCAGTAAAAGACTCATCATGCCGTAATTACTTGACTCAATATTGTGGGCGCCCAAAAAACGTATTTTCATCATACTCAACTCTATAATGAAAAAGGATTGAAGTTGGTTTTATGGTCATAAGTGTCTAAGTTATCTTTACGTTTTAGGTAAGCTACGATTCGATACACTAAAGGAGTAGCCAGAACTTCAATTAGAACCTTGCTTGCCCAGTGGTAAAGAATCATTAGTGGAGTGAAAGCGGGGGTAGCAATGAAAGCAATGACAATGAACAGTGTCGTGTCCAGCCCTTCTCCGACAATAGTAGAGGAAATGGTGCGTAGCCATAACCACCGTCCACGTGTAGTAATCTTTAGGCGTGCCATAATATAGGAATTGGTGAATTCGCCAACTAAATACCCAGCGAAGGAAGCGAGAAGAATACGGGGAGTATACCCAAGGATGCTATTGTAGGCATCCTGTCCTTCCCACGCAGTGGCTACTGGTAATACTCCTGCCAGCCAAGAGAAAAAGACAAAAATCAGATTACAAGCAAACCCTAGCCAAATAATTCTTCTTGTCCAGTGGAATCCATAGACTTCGGTGATAATATCGCCAAAGAGATAGCTTATGGGGAAGACGATGACAGCCGCTGGCAGAACCATCGGGCCAAAACTGATAAGTTTAACCGCAATTATATTGGCGGTTATGAGACAGGAAACTGACAGAGTGGCGATTACAAGTAAACGATTGGTACTTTTCATGATTATTTGGCTGATGTCCTTACTGTGTATATTTTACATTATCGGAGGGCAGGTTGACACCCAGATATGCCGGACGATAGAATAACTGTCTCCGTGGCAACGTAGCTCAGTGGTAGAGCAGGGGACTCATAAGCCCTTGGTCGGTGGTCCAAATCCACCCGTTGCCACTTTTTTTCATTAAGGAGCATATTCGGCAATCACTTCAATTTCAACCAGCGCACCTTGAGGGATGGCCGCAACCACTACACAGGAACGGGCTGGCTTATTGGTAAAGTGGCGCGCATAAACTTCGTTGAAAGCCGCGAAATCCGCCATGTTGAGCAAATAACAAGTGGTTTTTACTACTCGAGAGATATCACTATTGCAAGCTATAAGAATTGTTTTGATATTGTGAATTACTTGTTCGGTTTGCTTAGAAATATCGCCTAGTATGAGTTTTCCAGTTTCATATTCAAGTGGTATTTGTCCGGAAAGAAAGACGAAGTTTCCTGCTTGAACGGCCTGAGTGTAAGGCCCGATGGAAGGTGGCGCTTTGTCAGCTAAGATGTGCTTCATATGATTTACGCCGCAGAACAGTCTATGTGTCTGTGAACTGGAAGGAGAGGCTTTGGTAGCTCTGTTGGGGACCACTTGCTGCCATAGACATAGACAATACCGGTGCGCTTGTCGGTTTGTAATATACGGCTCATATATTCCTCCTACGTCTGCTGTACGGTCATATAATATATAGCTATGACAATGACATTGCAAACACCAATCCGTACTGATTGCCGGTGAATAGCAACTCATCGTAACAATGGGCAGTACCGAGAATGCGCCTGTGTACGGAGAAAGTTAAAGCCTTGTGGATGGTTCTGCTAACTCAATATCGTCATACAAGTTCGGGAATTCAGGATACGATATTGGGCTGAAAATATCCATGAACATGCCTCACATTAGGGCATGGAATAATTGTTGGTGGAGACGGGGGAGGGTCGAACTCCCCGTCCAATGGCAGCGACCCAGAATATACTACAGGATTATTCAGCCTTTAAATCTTATTCGTTGGGACTCAGCTGACGGAGTGTCAACGGACCAGCCGGTAAATCTTACACAACCCATACCGGCGTAAAGGCAGTGGCATCCCGACATTTCGTCACCCATACCTAACCCGTCGGGAAGGGGTTAGGCTGGATGGGCTGGCTTAGATTAGCCAGCCAGAACCAATTCTGGTTCGGCAGTTGTTTTTTGCCATTTGTTTAATGAGATAATGGCATCTCAGCCTGCAATTCTGTGGCGCACTTCCACTGTCGAGACCACGCGTCCCCAGGTCAGTGCGAGCCTCTTAAGCTCAATGCCTTTTTAAGGTGCGTTCAATTTCGCGCTCTTGTTCACGGCGCATTATGGTATCCCGTTTATCATAAAGTTTTTTGCCGCGGGCCAATCCAATTTCCAACTTCGCCCGACGTTCTTTGATATACATTCGCAACGGTACAACGGTCAGACCTTTTTCGGCCAGCTGTCCCAGGAGAAATTGAATCTCTTTTCGATGTAAAAGCAGTTTACGTGGGCGAGTGGGTTCATGACCCATATAGCTGGCGGCTTCATAGCGAGCGATATGCGCCCCCACCAGTAGTAACTCCTCATGATCTGCTTTAACATAGGCTTCGCTTAAGCTCACTTTGCCATCACGCACCGACTTAATTTCTGAACCAAACAAAGCAATGCCTGCTTCAAAAATCTCTGTGATTTGGTAATCGTGGTGAGCCTTGCGGTTTGTAGCGACAGTCTTTATAATCATCGTTAATTATAACACATAAGTGTTTTTCTCATAACATGCCGCCGGATTTGTATCAGAGAAAAGCGCGTTGTTGGATATGGTTTCATGGATTTATCTGTGCAATACTTTTTATTAGTTTTTATTGGCGTTTTGGGCGCCATACAAGCGTGCGCAGCTCGCGCTGGGTTGCGCGGATTGATTTTTACTCTGTGGTTTGACGCTTGGCTCCATTCCAAGTGGCCAAATTTAAAGCTGAATTACACCCATTTGAGCTATATTTTGGCGTTAGTGACTATCTTGCCGGTAGCGATTGTATTTTTCACGTGGAACGAACACAGCGAAGTGGGCATTATTGAAGGCTCTCAACAATCAGGGTTATTTATGTTGGCTACTTTGGTGGGGGGGGTATTTACACTCTTGCTCTCTTCGCTTACTAATCATTGGCAATTGCAAGGTTTCAATACACAATCCAAAGGTCTGGAGGCGCTCAAAGAAAATACATGGGTGCAAATTATATGGCGGCGCTGGGTGAGAAAGGAATCTCATGAGCGTTGACGAAAGACTGTTTAGCTGGGTTAACGGATTAGGGGGGCATGTTGATTTTCTGGACCGCATTGTGAGTGGTTTTGCCAATGATTATTTCATGATTATTATTATGTGCTTAGTGCTAGTAGGAATGTGGTTTTGGGCAAGAAGACCGGAGGAGCGAGAGAGAAATCAGATAGCTGTGATGAAAGCCATGGCCAGTTTAGGAATTGCCAGCGGGCTCCTGTCTTGGGTAACCAATCTTATCTTTGTGGAAGGCGGTAAGTACGAGGGGACATGGCTTAATGTGATTTTCACTCGTGTGCGTCCTTTTGAACAGCTTGGCTCTTCCGTAGTACACCATTTTTATTTTCCTCACGATCCTTCCTTTCCCTCTAACTTAGCAGCGGTTGTGTTTGCTGTGGCGCTTGCGGTTTGGTTTACAAACCGTAAAATAGGCACTGGTCTAATTCTGATGGCAACCTTGGCTTGTCTTGCGCGTGTTTACGTTGGAATACATTGGCCGTCAGATATTCTAGGAGGAATAGGTTTTTCCCTAGTAGGGGTAGGGATTACTTATTTCTTGATGTGGGTTCTTGCTCCGATAAAGCGTTTATTGCAGTGGCTCCTGCGAGAATTATATGTTGCCAGTTAAAAAACACTGCTGGTAGCAATCATTATTTTGAGATAGAGCGAATATGAGCGAGAAGGGATTGAAGGACTAGACTGTCTCCGCTGATTTTGCCCTGCTCATTCGTCGTTACCCCCCACACTTTATTTAGCCCTGTTTGGCACTCTTTGCGTCCAGCGGAGGCTTCCCACTCTTGACATGCGTTTGGTTTAACCGAATGGATTGTACAAAGGCACTCCTTACCATTCTGGGAAAGGAATACGCAGTGGCCATTTTGATGGCGCAGAAGAAATTTCCCCCTAATCGGCCAGCGAGAATCGGTGAATTCAGTAATCAGTTGCGCGTGTGATATTTTGAGAAAGTGGGCTATTCGCTTTACTTCTTCTTCCTCAATCAAAGCTTGATAGATACTGCAACATTCGCCGCATCGCAAACACAAGGCGGGTGGGATTGTTGAACAGTCTGTAGAATGAATTGAAGTCATGCCCTCATTGTAGCATTTTCAAGTGTGACGCATTAGAATTAGCGCCATGAAAATATTACCTCTTCTATCGCGTGTGCTGATGGCGTTGAGCGTGTTTTTATTACTGGTTACCATGACGCTGGGAATCACTTTTAATAGTCGGTGGCTTTATATTTCCGGGTTCAATAAATACGATGTGTCAGCGAAATTGGGAATCTCGGAGCCTGAAGTTGAGCGTTTTGCTAGTGAACTAATCGCCTATTTTAACGATAGGCATCAGGAATATCTTGACATTGATGTAACCTTTGACAATGGATTGACAGGCCCCCTGTACAACGAAGCCGATATATTGCATATGAAAGATGTCAAAAGGTTGTTATGGCTAAATTACGAGGTTGCTTTTGCATCATTGGCCTACATAGTATTGTTCGTGGGTGGGCTTCAGTTGCGTAACCGTGATAAATTGGGCATAGAGCTCGCCCAGGGCGTATTTCGGGGTGGACTCATAACCCTGACGGTGTTAATTTCCTTGGGCTTTATCGCAGTGCTTAATTTTGACGGATTTTTTAATGCCAGTCATCGGCTGTTATTTCCACAGGGAAATTGGTATTTCCCGCCATGGGATCCTATGACAATAATGTTTCCCCATGAGTTTTGGGAAGGAATGGTTCTTCGCGTAATTATTATTGATGGTATCTTAGGTTTGTTGATTGCTGGGGTTGGTGGCTTTATGCTTAAGAGAATGAAGTGGAGCGGTCGAATAATCGAGTTCAAATAAAAACAGTGCCAAATATGATGAATTGGCACTGTTTTTATTCATACATTGAAGCTATTAGTATTTGCTGCATGTCTGTGCCCAAAGATAAGCATAGCGTTGTTTGGGTGACCAAAAGAACCACTTCAGTTTAAAGATTACACTGTCGCGATTGCTATGTTGAATCTTGTTCATTTCTCACCTCCTTACATGTTATTAGTGTTGCGGATGCTCATTGTGCGGAGCGGTAGTCAGGTCGAGTTAAAATATTTTTCCTGCAGGCTTCCGTTGCATACATTGTAGGTGTGTGGCGGTAAAGTTATGGTAAAGAATTGTGACGAAAAGAAAGGAATTTCAGCTTTCCGCTCGGAGCACATCAAGCCGCAAGGCGGCTGAGCGTTTTTCGGTTGTTTCCAGTCGTGTTTTTTTAAGAATATAAGATAAAGACTCAATTGATTCGTCATAAGTTTTCCGATCAACCGGATAAGGAATGCCATCTTTTCCTCCGTGAGCGAAGCTGTAACGAGCGGGATCCCTGTAGGTTGGCGCAATACCATGAATGAGTTCGCAAATTAACGAAAGTGCCCGAATCGTTTTAGGTCCGACACCGGAGAGTCCAAGCAGTTGCTCGAAATCGGTTGGCTGTTGTTCATATGTGCGGAGCAATATTTTTTGTAAACTATCAGGATGCAAGTCTGATAGAAAAAGAGCGTGGCGGGCAGGAAGGGATAGGGTAATCATTTGTTTAAGTTGCCTTAAAAGAACTTCCGGTTTTTCATCGCGTACAATCTCGGCGATGGTCTGCCGGGCGGGCGCGCTTTGTTCGGCAACAAGGTCCAGAGCAATACTTGTTGATTGAGAGGATACTCCGGAATGTGGTTCATTAACAAAGTCATGAACATTTTCTCCCAGCCAATGATAACGTCTGGCATAGCGAGTATTTTTATTCATGCCTTGTTGCACAACGGCCCAAGAGCCGGAGTTACTGAAAAAGAAAGCATGATGATAGAGCTGAAAACCGTCTTGGATTGCGGACGAATCAACTTTAGCTGAGGTACGGCTGGCGTAAATCAACGGTGCGCTGTCCAATGACAGTTCTTGTCCCCATTTTTGTAGCTCGTCAGGTGTATGACGAGAGGTTCCTCCTTTTCCCCCGGCAGCGAAAAATCCGAGCTCTTTTTCTAGCCCCTTAATGCCAGCCTTTAAAGCTCCGCATACGGTTGTTGTCACTCCGCTGGAGTGCCAATCAAATCCCAGTACGCAACCTAGTGCCTGGAACCAGTAAGGATGCGACAAGCGGCGCAACATTTCTTCTGAGCCATATTCATCTACGATGGCAATAGCTATTTGGCGAGAAAGCTTGGTCATACGCTGAAAGAGCCAAGGAGGTGCTTGTCCATAGTGAAGCGGCAAATTGGCTTGCCCGCTTTTTTGCCCCGAATAAGACATGGCTGATTTTAGACGGCGTCACAGGTGCCGCAGGAGGAGGATGTACATCCGCTACAGGAACTACCGCCGACAGGCGCGGTAAAACCCGTTTCGTATTTTGACAGGCAGGAAAAGCGCGTGATCGTACGAGAGCAGGGCTTCTCACAGGAAGGACAATCTGCTTTGTCAGCGGACTGACTCATGGAACGCAACATATCGAACTTGGTGTTGCACGATGAACAAATGTATTCGTAGATAGGCATATCTTCCTAAAAATATTCTATGATATAAGAATGTATTCGTCAACTCGTTATGTCGCCTTTTGCGTTGACACTGGTCATCGTCACCAGTATAATTCTGTAGTTATCGCCGAAGTGGCGGAATGGCAGACGCGCTACGTTCAGGGCGTAGTACTCGTAAGGGTATGAGAGTTCAAATCTCTCCTTCGGCACCATCTGCCGCTGATAAGCGCTTGTAGCTCAGTTGGATTAGAGCGCAGCCCTGCGAAGGCTGAGGTCGTGGGTTCGAGCCCCACCAAGCGCGCCATTTTCTCCTTTTGCTTAGATTTGTATTTCTTGGATATACTCTTAGAGACGGCAAAATGTCACAGACTGTTCTTATGGCCCTTAGCGGGGGTGTAGATTCTGCGTTCGCGGCAGCGTTGTTGAAGAAGGATAAGTATGAACTTATTGGTGTTTCAATGCGCGTATGTAAGGAAGAGATACCTGGAATAGTTGGCAGCAAACGACATGGCGGCTGTTATGGAACTGATAAAAGAAGGGATATTGAAGATGCCCGTGGAGTGGCAGAATTTCTCAAGATACCTTTTTATGAATTTGATCTTTGTCAAGAGTTTGAAAGTAGAGTTCTATCCGAGTTCATTGCCGGATATGAACATGGGCTGACACCTAATCCCTGTATTTATTGTAATCCACGCATAAAATTTGGTGCTTTGGTGCAAGCGGCGGAGAGTAAGGGGCTACAATTCAATTCATTTGCTACTGGTCATTATGCACAAGTAGAGTATGATATTTCTTGTGGGCGCTATCTGCTAAAAAAGGGGAAGGATTCCCAAAAGGACCAGTCATATTTTTTAGGATTACTTAATCAGGAGCAGTTGAAGCGGGCGCTTTTTCCACTGGGGGGCTACAACAAGCAACAGGTGCGGAATTTAGCAAGAGAGATGGGGATTCCCATAGCAGATAAGCCTGAAAGTCAGGATTTTGTTTCTGGTGGTTATCAGCGCCTGTTATCAAATGCTGGTGCCCCCGGTCCTATTGTGGATAAATATGCTCGGCAGATCGGCACACACAATGGGATTGCGCGCTATACCATTGGCCAGCACAAAGGATTGAATATTGCCACTTCGCAAAAATTGTTTGTGGTAAGAATTCTAGCGGAAAGCAATACCATTGTTGTTGGAGAAGAAAAGGACTTGTTTCAAGAGAAACTGTTTGTGCGTGATTTGAATTGGGTTGCAATCGCTGGTTTGTCACATCCTTTAGCTGTCGAGGTTAGAATTCGTTCCCATACTGAGTCTGCAGAAGCTATAATTGAACCGTGGGGTGAAATGGTAAAGGTTGTATTCGAAAAAGCGCAGAAAGGGGTGGCTCCCGGGCAAGCAGCGGTGTTTTACCGACGGGACGTAATTCTGGGAGCAGGGATTATTTGTGCCGACTTAAGTTAGATGTTGAAATATACAGAATCCCACTTGGCAAAACAGCACCTTTTATTTACAGATTTAAGCAAAAGCGATAGAATTAACTACCTTTGGGCGGTTAGCTCAGCTGGTTAGAGCATCTGCTTTACACGCAGGAGGTCATAGGTTCGAATCCTATACCGCCCACCATTCACGACTAATCCGAACCACCTATTCGTATTCAGAGGTGGATTTGGAATAGTGGTATATTTCAAGGATTTGAAATAGATTAAGGGCAGGAGTATTTCTGGTACCCCTGCCCTTTTCTGCGGATATGGATACTATT
>WRNG01000036.1 GCA_009776735.1 Dehalococcoidia bacterium
TGCCTGCCTGCCTGCCTGCCTGCCTGCCTGCCTGCCTGCCTGCCTGCCTGCCTAATAATTGTGTCTGTGCTCATGGGTTTGTCAAGTTCTCCACAGACCATATGATAAGCTAATGCAAGCTTGCTTTGCAACATCACGCTGAGTTGTCGTATGTAAGGATAGCAAATGTACTGCCGTGCTTGGCGATATGGCGTATATCCCATATAATGAGCTTGGACTTAATCAACCTAGAATGGTGGTGCAATGCAGATTACCAAGTGGAGTTCTTTGAAAAGAAAAATGGAATTGCTCCGGCAGAGGATTTCATAGATGAATTAGATGATAAAATGTCAGCTAAAGTATATCGTCTGCTCACCATGATTTCTAACAATGGCCCTGAACTGCGAGAGCCACACTCCAAGCATTTGGAGGATGGTATATTTGAGATACGAGCACAAGTAGGTTCGAACTTATCTTTTGTTTTGTATTTCCTCGCAGTTGGACGCAAAGTGATTCTAACAAATGGGTTTATTAAAAAACCATGAAAACACCAAGGGCTGAAATTGAGAAAGCCAAAAGATACAGAGATGAATACATGGCAAGGGAGGCACAGAAAAATGAGAACGCTCGAAACCGCACTTGAAAGAAAAATGAAAGAGCATGGTTTCCGTGCGGAGTATGAAGCACTTGAACCAGAGTTTGCTACCATGCAAGCTGTGATTGACGCACGTAAAAACTCTGGTCTTACTCAAAAGCAGCTGTCTGAAATAACTGGGATAGACTAGGGAGACATCAGCAAAATTGAAATCGGGGAAGCCAATCCGACGCTTAACACACTGAAGCGGTTAGCTTCTGGGATGGGTATGAAATTGAAGTTGGAATTCGCTCCATTATCTAGACAATAAATTCGATATGCAAACGACAGGTTTGGTTATGAACCTCTCTTTTTGTGTCATATCACCAAGTTCTTCCTCGGGGGCTTTGTTCCAGTTCAGACCGTTCTGCTCAATTAGTTTTTTCCAATAGAAACCCGCTTTCATATTAACGGGCGCCACCCAGTCAGTTATAGCCTGTTTTCGCTAAAATAAGAACAGGCATAGCTGCTGCCAAAAGGAATTCAAAAAGATACGCTGAATGGTTGCCGATAAATCAGCGTTGGGCTACAATAACTGTTACTATTTGTACATAAATTGTAATGATAATTGGGGAGACACTATGGCAACATTGATTACAGATACTACTTTAAGAGACGCCCATCAGTCACTGATTGCGACTCGCATGCGAACTCGTGACATGGTGGATATACTGGAGGAGTTGGATAAGGTTGGCTTCTACTCTTTGGAAGTATGGGGCGGCGCTACTTTTGACAGCTGTATTCGTTTTCTGAATGAAGATCCTTGGGAGCGACTGCGTATCATTCGCAGCAAGGTTAAAAACACTCGTTTGCAGATGCTCCTTCGAGGGCAAAATTTGGTGGGCTACCGCCATTATGCTGATGATGTGGTGCGCGATTTTGTTAGGCTTTCAATCAAGAACGGCGTTGATGTATTTCGCGTTTTTGATGCTCTTAATGACATTCGCAATATGCGATCCTCAATTTCCGCAATCAAAGAATTCGGGGGCACTGTACAAGGTGTTATTTGCTATACCACCAGCCCTGTGCATACTCTGGAAAAATTGGCTGAAATGGCTATTGAACTGGAAAATATTGGCAGTGACGCCGTATGTATAAAAGATATGGCCGGCTTAATTTCGCCGCAAGTTTCCACCGATTTGGTTAGCGCCATTATAAAGAAAGTCAGTATTCCGGTGGTTTTACACTCCCATTGTTCCAGCGGGATGGCTCCGATCAGCTATTTCGCCGCTGCTTGTGCCGGTGCTGATGTGCTGGATACGGCTTTTTCTGCTTTTGGCTGGGGGGCTTCTCAGCCGCCGACTGAAAGCGTTGTGGCGGCTTTACAGGGCACGCCGTTTGATACCGGACTTAATTTGGCAAAACTGAATGAAATAAACGACTATTTTCTCAATTTGGTGAATAAATATCGCATTTTATTTACGGCTGAGGCGACGCGCCCTAACGCCGCTGTGTTGCTGCACCAAATACCTGGTGGTATGATTTCGAATCTAGTGAGCCAGCTGCGCGAGCAGAAAGCTTTGGACAGATTAACGGATGTTTACGCCGAAGTGCCGCGCGTGAGAGCTGACTTGGGCTATCCTCCTTTGGTAACACCTACCAGTCAGGTGGTCGGCACGCAGGCCGTACTTAACGTGTTAAGCGGTGAGCGTTACAAGCAGGTAACCCGCGAGACCAAAAATTATCTGATGGGGCTTTATGGAGCTGCCGCCGGAACGGTAAACACCGATGTTAGGCGTTTGGTTATCGGCGATGAAAAGGTTGTGACCGTACGACCTGCTGATTTGCTGGCACCCGAAATGGGTAAAGCGAAGGCTGAAACTCAAAAACTGGGTATTGGCAAATGTGAAGAAGATGTGGTGACTTATGCTCTCTATCCGGAAATTGCGGTTAAGTTTTTACGCGGTGAACTGAAAGAAGAGACGTTGGCTTCACCTCAGGCAGTGGTAGCCACGCCTACGCCTACGGCGACACTGTCACCAACCCAATTCAGTGTTGATGTCGATGGTGAGGTGTTTAATGTTAAAGTTTCACCGGTTGGTGGTGCGGTGATTGAAGAAACCAAGTGTCAGAAAATCAGTGCCGACCAGAAAGGGGCAGTTCCGGCTCCCATGAACGGCATGATTATGTCTGTACGTGTCAAGGTGGGCGATAAAGTGAATAAAGGTGACGTTCTGGCTACGATTGAGGCCATGAAAATGGTTTCCGAGATAAACGCCCCTGAGAGTGGTGTGGTTAAAATGATTTGTGTTCGTGAAGGCGACCTTGTAGGCGCAAAAGACGTGCTGGTGGTTGTGGAAGGCGATGATTAATAAAATATTGGTGGCCAACCGAGGCGAGATCGCTATTCGTATCATGCGCGCCTGTCGGGAGATGGGGATTAAATCGGTGGCTGTTTACTCCGAGGTCGATGAAGCCGCTCTTTTTGTTAAGTATGCAGATGAGGCTTATTTTATCGGCAAAGCCAAAGCATCCGAGAGTTATTTGAATATTGACAAGATCATTGCTACGGCGCTTGAGGCAGGCGCTCAAGCCATACACCCCGGTTATGGGTTTCTTTCCGAAAATCCCACCTTTTGCGATGCCTGTGAGCGTGCTGGCATTAAGTTTATCGGGCCGACTAGCAAGGTGCTTGAACTTATGGGTAATAAGCCAGCAGCCCGTTTGGAAGTCCAAAAAGCGGGGGTGCCGGTAATACCTGGCAGCAATGAAATCGTAACCAATCTTCAACAAGCGCAGAGAATCGCAAAGCAAGTTGGTTATCCGGTGATTATTAAACCGGCTGGTGGTGGCGGTGGTATCGGAATGAAAGTGGCTGACAATGAGGATGAATTGGACGCAGCGATTGTTAGCGCCCAACAAATGGCAGCCAAAGCTTTTGGGGTGCCCGATGTATATATAGAACGGTTTATAAGAGAACCGCGCCATATTGAGTTTCAGATTATGGGCGATAGCTTTGGGAATATAGTATATCTGGGAGAGCGTGAATGCTCCATACAGCGAAGATACCAAAAGTTGATTGAGGAATGCCCTTCGGTGGCTATTACTCCTGAGATTCGGCGTAGGATGGGCGAGGTGGCGGTTAAGGTTGGTCAGATGGTGAACTATGAAAGCGCGGGAACGGTTGAGTTTATTTTCTCGGGTGGGGAGTTCTTTTTCATGGAAGCCAATACCCGTGTACAGGTTGAGCATCCGGTTACCGAGATGGTTACAGGGATTGACATCGTAAAGGAGCAGATTCGTATTGCGCAAGGGGAACCTTTGTCTTTCACACAGGAAGACGTCAAATTTAATGGTTGGGCCATAGAGTGTCGTATTAACGCCGAAGATCCTGCGGCCGGTTTTACACCATCAACTGGTAAACTGCGAGGATATCGTTCTCCCGGTGGTATTGGGGTACGTGTGGACTCCGGTGTGCACACCCGTTATACCATTCCTTATGTCTATGACCCGATGATATCAAAGTTGATTGTATGGGGGCGTGATCGTGGCGAAGCCATTGAACGCATGAAAAGGGCTCTTTATGAGTACATCATTGTCGGGGTGGAGACCAATATCCCTTTCCACAAGGCGGTTATGCAAAATCCACGCTTTGTCTCGGGTGAATTCAGTACACACTTTATTGACAGCGAAAAAACGCTTATGGAAGATATGAAGCGTATAATGGAACAAGAAGAACCGTTGGAAACAAAGCTATCGGCAATTTTTGATGACAGCAAGCGGGTTGCCGCGATTGCGGCTGTTATGGCACTGACGCAACAAGAATTGCCACCGGTTACTTCAAACGAATCGTGACAGGTGTCATTGGAGTTGTTAATAAATAGTGGTTTTTTGCGCTTGCGATTGTTTTATCAATTAGTGCCGTATAACTCATTGCCTTAGCCGTGGGGAGTGTCAAATGAATCAAAAACCGCGCATAATCCGATTGGGACTGGCGCAACCGGATGTTATCGTTGGTGATTTTGCCGGCAATTATAACAAGCTGTTGCGGGTTTTGGATGATGCGCGTCGCCAAAAGGTGGACTTAACTGTTTTTCCCGAGCTTGTTATCTGCGGGTATCCGCCCGAGGATTTATTGCTTAAACCCCAGTTCATTGAGCGTAATGTTCAATACCTAAACAAATTGGTACAGGCATCAGTTGGGCTTGATGTAATTGCCGGTTTTGTTGAATCTGATACGTATTTGTACAACGCTGCGGCGGTGATACACGATGGCAAGCTCATCGCAACTTCGCGCAAAATATTTCTGCCTAATTACGGCGTCTTTGACGAGGAGCGTTATTTTAAGCCTGGCGCTGATTGTTCGGTTTATGTGATCGGCGGGGTCAAAGTGGGTCTTAGCATTTGTGAGGATATTTGGCATTCAAACAATCCGGTTGCGTCTCTTGCCAAGGCCGGGGCTGAAGTTATTGTTAATATCAGCGCTTCTCCTTACCACTACGGAAAAACTAAAGAACGGGTAGCGCTGTTGACCTCACAAGCTCGCCAAAACTCGGTAATTATGGTCTACAACAATATGGTGGGTGGGCAGGACGAATTGGTATTTGATGGCCATAGCCTTGTTCTTGACGCGCAGGGAGAGATATTGGCAAGAGGAAAACAATTTGAAGAGGATTTCGTGGTGGTGGATGTTGACCTGGATACTGTGGCGAATAGGCCTTTTCAAGAAAAAGAGAATTTGTCACAGGGGTTAACGCAGAGGAGTTGGACGGTTGGGCTGACGAAAGTCTCCGAAGCTTTCTCGGAGAGTGAAAAACCATCGTTGGCGCTTCGTGTCAATGAAGAGTATTCACCCGACGGTGAAATCTATAATGCGCTTGTGTTGGGGACACGGGACTATATTGTAAAAAACGCTTTTAGGAAAGTGGTATTAGGACTGTCAGGCGGGGTGGACTCCAGTCTGGTAGCTACCATCGCCGTTGACGCGCTGGGTAAAGACAGCGTTATCGGTGTTTCTATGCCTTCGCGTTTTTCATCTCCGGGAAGTCAAACGGATGCCATTTTGCTTGCCCAAAATCTGGGTATCAAGTTTTTCTCGTTGCCCATAGATGATACTTTTCAATCTTATTTGGATAATATGGCGGGAATTTTTGATGGAAGTGAGACTGATACTACCGAAGAGAATCTGCAAGCGCGAATACGCGGAAATTTGGTAATGGCGCTTTCCAATAAGTTCGGTTGGATGGCTCTTCCCACGGGCAACAAAAGTGAAATGGCTACGGGATACGCCACCTTGTATGGCGACATGGCAGGCGGGTTTGCCATACTGAAAGATGTACCCAAAACCTTGGTTTACAAATTGGTGGCCTACCGGAACCTACTGGCCGGTTATGACATTATTCCTCAATCTGTAATTATTAAACCTCCGTCGGCAGAGCTGAGATACAATCAACTTGATACAGATAGTTTGCCGCCCTATGAAGTGCTGGATTTAATACTTAAAGCCTATGTGGAAGACGATGAGACCGTTGAAGAGATGGTGGCACTTGGTATGGATGAGGAAGTAGTGCGCATGGTTGTTCGCTTGGTTGATGGAAGCGAGTATAAGCGTCGCCAAGCACCACCGGGCATAAAAATAACTACGCGGGCTTTTGGTCGTGATCGTCGCTTGCCGATAACCAACAAATTCCACGGCAACTTCTAGGGCTTAATACCCGTAATCGTAAATGAATAGTTGCTAACCGTTTGCCTGTTCAACTAAACTTACACAACTAACTCGTGAGGTGAGAATGATGACCGGATTTGGTGAGGGGGCTCTTGATAAGTACTGGGCTGCATTAAAAGAAAAGTATCGCGAAAGGTATTCTGAGGTTGCCGCAGATCATATGGTTTATCCGCGTAATACGGAAGAACTGACAGAGCATTCCTGTTTCGGTTTGTCATACGAGTCACTGGAGGAAAATATTGCGATATGGTTACGAATTGAGAATAACCATGTCAGCGAGGCTTCTTTTTCCACTGGCGACTGCTTTGTTTGTACTGCCTGTGCCAGTGCGTTGACAGAACTGGCGCGAGGTAAAACTCCGCAGGAAGCGCTGTTGATTGGCAAGCAAGAATTAATTGACGAACTGCATGGATTGCCTGAGGATGACCACGAGTGTGCTGAACTTGCGGTTAAAACATTGCAGGAAGCGCTTAATAATTATCTTGCTACTGAATCGTAGGTTGATTGGGGAGGAATACTGACAAACGTATGAAAAAACTACTATCGGGAAATGAAGCAATTGCATACGGTGCTTATCATGCCGGCATTCGCGTAGCGGCAGCTTATCCGGGCACTCCCAGTACCGAAATACTTGAGAATTTGGCCCGTTATAAAGACATCCATGCTCAATGGTCAACAAATGAGAAAGTGGCCTTTGAAGTGGCTTTGGGTGCCTGTTATGCCGGTGTGAGGACTTTGGTTTCCATGAAACATGTTGGTCTAAATGTGGCCGCTGATCCTTTTATGGCAGCCTCAGTGACCGGAGTGCGGGGAGGGTTGGTGGTTGTTAGTGCCGATGACCCGGGCATTCATTCGTCGCAAGGCGAGCAAGACAACCGTTATTATGCGATATTCGCTAAAGTTCCGATGCTTGAACCTTCTGATAGTCAAGAAGCCTACGATATGATGCCACTGGCATTTGAGATTTCCGAGCGTTTTGACACTCCGGTTATGCTACGCAGTACAACGCGTGTTTCACATGCCAAGACCGTAGTTGACATAAACAGAGAAAGACCGTCAAAGTTGCCGGAGGCTGTTTTTCGGCGCGAAATGTCCAAATTTGTCGCACTGCCGGTGAACGCCAGACGACGTCAACTATTGGCCTTACAAAGAATGGAGAAACTGGCTGAATACGCAGAGAGTTGCTCACTGAACTATATTATTCGAGGCAGTCAGGAGTTGGGTATTATCGCGAGTGGGATTGCTTTTAATTATGCTCGTGAGATATTCCCAGAAGCTTCGTTCTTAAAGCTGGGCATGAGTTATCCGCTTCCCAAAAAATTGATAGGTTGCTTCGCGCAAGAGGTAAAACGGCTCATTGTTGTGGAAGAACTGGAACCTTTTCTTGAGGAACAAATTAAAGCAATGGGGCTTACGGTGGAAGGCAAATCGTTTGTCCCTCGTTCCGGCGAGCTAAGCAGTGGGCTCTTGCGTACAGTGGCTCAAAAGAACGGATTGTTACCGTTAACAGAGAATAAACCGCTTGCCTTGCTGGCTGATGATTTGCAAAACTTACCCAAACGCCCTCCGTTACTGTGCCCCGGGTGTCCGCATACCGGATTGTTTTTTATTCTAAGCAGTTATGGTTTGCGGAAAGGTGGCGCGGACGGCAGCGAACTTGGTCCCGTTATCACTGGCGATATTGGGTGCTACACCTTGGCGGCTTATCCTTGCCTGAGCGCAATGGACACTTGCGCTTGTATGGGAGCTGGGATTGGAGAAGCTCTTGGCATGGAGAAAGCCGGGCTTAAAAATAAGCTGGTGGCTGTGATTGGTGACTCAACCTTCCTGCACTCAGGAATTACCAGTTTGCTGAATGCTGTCTACAATAAATCTTCCATAACGGTGGTAGTTTTGGATAACCGTACTACAGCCATGACAGGACACCAACAACATCCCGGCACCGGATTTACGGCGCAAGGAGAGCCAGCTATGGCTGTTGACATCGTCGCGCTGGCTAAAAGCTGTGGGGTTGCCAATGCTTCGGAGGTATCTGCTTTTGATATCAGGGCATTGCGTATGGCGGTTAAGGAAGCAATTAATAATCCGGAGCTGGTGGTATTGGTTGTGAGGGGGGATTGCGCTGCGATTGCCAGAAAAAAAATTGAACCCATGTTCGTTGAGCAGGAAAAATGTGTTAATTGCGGCGTTTGCCTTTCCTTAGGGTGCGCTGCGCTTCAAAAGGGCAATCAAAAAACACAAATCAACGCTCAATTATGCAACGGCTGTACTCTGTGCCAACAACTTTGTTCTCCGCAAGCAATAAAACCGCTACATGCTCAGGAGGGTCTAAATGCATAGTGTTAATTTGCTTATCACCGGAGTAGGGGGGCAAGGAGTGGTTCTGGCAAGCGACATCCTGGCGGAAGTGGCACTGGTAAATGGTTATGATGTCAAAAAGACTGACACATTGGGTATGGCGCAGCGGGGAGGCAGCGTGGTAACCAATCTAAGAATTGGCGAAAAGTTGGCTTCACCGTTGATTGGTGAAGGAGAGACAGATATTTTGCTGGCTTTCGAGAAATTGGAGGCGGCTCGTTGGAGCCCTTATCTGAAGCAAGGTTCGGTTTCGATCGTTAGCAACCAAGTCGTTCCCCCTTTGACAGTCAGTCTAGGCAAAGAAAATTACCCGAGTGATGATGATATCGTTCGCTTGCTACAGGGTTTTGGCAGTGAAGTGATCATTCTTGATGGCCCGCAACTGGCATGGGAATTGGGTAATAGCAAAGTACTTAATGTGTTAATGCTGGGGGCACTGTCAACGCGATTACCATTTCCCTTTGAGAATTGGCAGAAAGTCATTGAAGAACGCTTGCCAACTAAAATTGTGGATATTAATATAAAGGCCTTTATCTGTGGTAAAGAAGCCATTTTGCGGAAAGCTACTTAACTTGTTAATCCCAATCTGACTGGATTATACTTTTAAGCGTAGCATGTTTGGTTTACCTGATTGAGGAGATTTAATTAATGATCAAAATGCACAATATCGTTAAGCGTTTTGGTACGCAAACTGTTCTGTCGGATGTCTCGTTCGAGGTGAAGGAAAAGGAAATTTTCGGCTTGCTGGGGCCTTCCGGTGCTGGCAAGACCACTATTATCAATATTCTTACCAGACAATTAATCGCTGATGGAGGAAGTTACTCAATTGGCGTAACTCCCTTTGAAACTGGCTTGATGCTTGATGAAGACGGCTTATATCCGCGCTTAAATGGTCTTGAGAATCTGAATGTATTTGCTGACATCTACGGAATTTCACATGAGAAGTCCTTGGAAGCGTTAAGGAGTGTTGGTTTAGGGGATGCTGTCAAAAAACCGATCAACCAACTTTCTAAAGGAATGAGACAAAGAACCGCTTTGGCACGGGCGATTTTACATAAACCAAAGGTATTGTTTTTGGATGAACCTACCAGTGGAATTGATCCCGGAACTGCCCGTGGGATTCATAAACTTATTCTTAGACTACGTGACGATGGAGCCACTGTTTTTCTGACGACTCATAATATGGATGAGGCGGTTAAGCTGTGCGACAAAGTGGCTCTTTTGCACAAAGGAGTAATTGTCGAATATGGTGGACCTGCTGAGATTTGTCAGAGGCATAACTCGATAAAAACCGTGCCTGATTTGGAAGCAGTTTTCATCAAGGTGACGGGGGTGGTGTTGGAATGAGAAGCGCCAAAGCAATCTTTGTAAAACAGTTACGCGATACACTTAAAAACCGCGTGATGCTGATTCAGTTTGTCCTCTTTCCGGCCATTGCTTTTGTGATGACCGAGTTTGTCGCTAAGCCGAATGAGGAAATATCTGATGTCATTTTTATCACTATGTTTGCTGCCATGTTCGCAGGCATGACGCCGCTTATGATGCCAAATACCATTATTGCTGAGGATAAAGAGCACAAGAGTTTGCGCTTTTTGGTTATGGCTGGCGTCAAGCCTTTTGAATATCTTCTTGGAATAGGGGGATTCGTTTTAGTAATCAGTTCTTTCGTGGCATTGGCCTTTGCTACTATGGCTGGCTTCTCTGGTCCTGAACTTGGCCAGTTTGTACTGGTTATGATATTGGGATCTGCTGCCTCAATTATTTTAGGGGCTACAATCGGAATTTTCTCCAAAAATCAACAGTCGGCCACGGCTCTCGGTACTCCGATAATGCTTCTTTTCGCTTTCAGTCCGATGATTGCCATGTTTAATGAACGGCTTTCCCAAATAACTAGTTTTCTGTATACCCTGCAAGTCAGAGAACTGATTTTAAGTTTTGACCCAAGCTCATTACCCAGCGATGATTCATTCAGTTATGCAAAACCAATTCTGATTATACTTGCCAATATCGTAGTCATTGCCATTTTGTTTGTACTGGCGTATAAGAAAAAGGGATTGCGCGGTTGATTTTATTCACGCTTGAAGACAGTGATTTTGCTCATGATCTCGGCAATAGTGATTTCCTGCGATGTGTGTTTAAATAGAAGGGTTGTTTTTTAGTTCGCGCCCGGCTTTGAAGGCAGTGGCCAATACTTCGCCAAACGCGACGTACTCTGATTGCTTTCCATCGCAGTAGATAAAAGGTTGAATCTTGCTGAAATCGGGTTTCCCGTCGGTTAGGCAATCCGCACTTATATGGGTCTGTATAATTTCTCCGACAAGGAGTGCGTGGCTACCTAAATTTAATATATGAACAAGCTGGCATTCAATGTTGACAGGACACTGTTCAATCAGTGGCGCATGAGCAGTTTGCCCATAGAAGATTTTAAACCCGCAAGCTTGAGTTTTATTAGCTTTTGCGCCAGTTACTAGTCCACAATAATCATATTCGGCTATTTGTGATTGGGAAGGGATGTTGACCGAAAAAGTGCCGTTAATCTTTATTCCCTTATAAGTGAAACGAGGATGTTGGAGGGCGATAGTGAGCATGGCTGGTTTTCCGCATGCAATGCCGCCCCAAGCTACAGCCATGAAGTTGGGTTTACCATCTACGTCTGCCCCAACCAAGAAATTGGGCATAGGGTAAGCTAAAGGCCGCGACCCGAGTGCTATTTTTTCCATGTGTCCCCCTCGTACTCAGTTAGTTATTATGAAACAATGTATTCGTGCTGTAAACTGTTTCAAAACTTATGGTTAATTCTTACGATGGCAGGAGTAATACAAACGAGAACCTTGAGCCGAGTAACTCAACAAGGATTCCGACCATCCTGATGTGCGTACTCTAGCATAAGAGGCTTAGTACTGGCAAGCAAACGAAATATTCTCCGTAAATATCTACCAGTCATCCCTCCTGACTGACATAAGATAATGGGGTTTTCATCTCTAGCCCGAGATGGGGTCTGT
>WRNG01000037.1 GCA_009776735.1 Dehalococcoidia bacterium
ATAGTTCCCAACTTAGTGTAATCCGTGTCGTATTTTTCATGTCCATGATTTTACATGGACTGGCGGATATTTACGGAAACATTGCGGCAAAATGAGACACTGACCGAAGCCTCGATTTATTCATGGTACTGCTTCTTTGCCTATCATATCCCCTTGCAGCTTATGGTTGTCTTTTTCCTATGCCTAAAATTTGATATAACGCTTATCACAAGCAAAAAAAGGGTTGGGATAAAACAAGAGATAAAAGTTCTATTGAGCATTACTTTCCAAGGGATGGGGCCATGCTCTATAAAATAATATTCACTTGGAACACGTCCATAACCTTTGATGAAACTAATAAGTGGTACTACCAGTGAAAGACCTAATCCAATACAACATCCAATATAGCCTATGTTTGATTTTCTATGTTTTGTTTTAACAATTTGTATGATAGCAAACACAATGGAAATAACAATATTTGAACAACACATCCATAATATCAAAGTATAAATTTGTCTAAACCACCAAAACCCCAAATATACTGCAGCAATCATATTAACCTCCAACCCAAGCAGTAAAACAATGGGCCTCTTGTATAACCAGTATAACAACTCAAAGTTACATATGCCAGCAATGAGATTGAAACGTAAACCGAAGCGTTTTCTGCGATTGCGGTATTTATCAGACACGATTTTAAAGCACTTAATCATTCCAATAATGTAACCGTTCAGCACGCGTTCACTTGAAATGACACTGCTTCACAAAGTATTTTTAGTGGTTGTAGTTATAGGGCCTATTGAATAATTGGGCTTCGATTGCCATAACCATGTCTGAATTTAGTTCATTTTTGCCAGTTTTAGGTCATTTTTCAACACGCCCTGAATACGTTGAGATTAAAACCACTTACTAAAGCTAGATGGAGGGTTCTGTTACTGGTTTTGCTTTTGGGCGTTATGCCTTTTACGCTGCTTTCACCATTCACCGAACAAAAGGCAGCGGTAACGGATGCGTGGGTTTTTGTTTGAGGTAACATTGTTGGCAGGAGGAACATCCGCAATAGCTGCAAGCGGATATTTGAATGGGAGTTTTGGGCAGAATAAATCTTTTGATTGGGAGATTGACTGGGATGATGGAGGTGCCATGACTACCTCCTGCATTGACAGCGGTGCCCCGAAAATTGTGATGAGAGTAATATGGTGTTCCCTACGCTACAGCTGACACCTGCATTATCACCATCACCTTCCTCGATGGCTCTACTGAAGTGCGACTGGGAGTCTTTGGTTTCTCTGAATACGCAAATGTTGCCAGTGCCCAGACAAACAAAGAAATGGTTGCCAAAGTCATCAGTCCACTACCCTCTTATGGCATAGAGACAGGAGAAGTGGTAGGAAGGAGGAGAGAACCCTTCCTACCACAAAGAGCAGGTAAATTAGCGTATACGGTATCCGCCACTCATAGCGGCACCGGTCCCAACCGGGGAACCATAACCGCGAGAGGCGGCGTGGGCATTGCTGATTGGCTCGTCAGCGCGGCGGCTAGCAAGCATACCACGTTGTCGCAGGAAAGCAGGTACTTCGAGCTCATCGTCAGACTTAATATTCTTTAAAGCGCGGAAAATTTCTCTTTCGCGGGCAGCACCGGCCATACCATCTTTGGTGGCAAAACCGGTGGCAATTAAGGTCAAGCGCACTTCGCTTCCCATATTACTGTCAAGCAAAACACCGAAAATCACATTGGCATCCGGATCAACAGCTTTACGGATAATGTCGGCCGCAGCATTGACTTCATACAAGGACAGAGAAGTGTCACCGGCGACATTGAAGATTACGCCGCGAGAACCCTCAATGGACACATCCAGTAAGGGGCTTTGCAGGGCTTTCTTGGCAGCTTCAGCTGCGCGATTGGGGCCGGAACCGTGGCCGATTGACATCCAAGCCGGTCCAGCATCTTTCATAACTGAGCGGACATCGGCAAAGTCAAGGTTAATGAGTCCAGGAACGGTAATAACCTCGGCAATAGCCTGAACACCGTTGCATAATACTTCATCTGCTAAGTGAAAGGCCCCATCAACACCTGTTTTTTGGTCGCAGATATCAAATAGTCTGTCATTTGGGATTAGAACCAACGTATCAACATTGGGCATTAGTTCGGCGATGCCCTCTTCGGCAACTTTCATACGATGCGAGCCCTCGAAACCAAATGGTTTGGTAACAACCGCGATGGTTAAAGCTCCGGACTCTTTAGCGATTTGAGCTACAACCGGAGCTGAACCGGTGCCAGTGCCACCGCCCATACCGGCGGTTACAAAGACCATGTCACATCCTTGGACTACTTGGCGGATTTCCTCTCGGCTTTCCTCAGCCGCTTTATGGCCCATTTTATTGTCGCCACCGGCGCCTAAACCGCGGGTATTTTTCTCACCAAGTTGGATACGAATCGGAGCTTCAGTAATCGCAAGAGCTTGAGCATCAGTGTTCATCGCCACGAACTCAACTCCACGGATTTGCTCTCTTACCATACGTGTTATGGCATTGCATCCACCACCTCCGCAACCGACAACCTTTATTTTTGCTCCACTCTGGACATAAATTGTTTTAGCCATTAAATATTCTCCTGTATTTTTTAAATTTTATTGTTTTCGACCAAATAGCCCACCTAGACCGGAAGGGTTATTATCCTTTTCTTTGGGGGTTTCTTTGGGACCCTGTTTCCAAACGAGCAAACCTACGGCGGTGGAGAAAGCCGGATCCATGAGGTTATCTGCGATGCCATACATCTTAGGAGGCATTCCGACACGGACCGGCATATGTGTTACTTCTAAGCCGAGTTCAGTGATGCCAGGGAGGTTTGCTGTGCCACCGGTAAGAACGACGCCGGCGCGGATATAACGGTTGTAATCACTTGGTAGTTCAAGCATAATCAGACGTAGCATCTCTTCCACTCGCGTGCGGATGATTTCGTATAGTTCGGCGTAAGGCACTACACGACCACCCTCAGTCAGGGCGCGATTGTCACTCTTATCATCTCCGGGGATAACACTTCCGTATTTAAGTTTTAGTTCTTCAGCCATTTCAATTGAAACGCCTAAACCAACGGAAATGTCATGAGAAATGGAATAGCCTGAAACCGGAAGGACTGAAGTGTGCATGATGCTGTCATCACGATAAATAGTTATATCAGTAGTTCCTCCTCCGATATCTGCCATAATTACGCCATTCTGTCGCTCGTCAGCACTAACTGCGGCAGCGGCACTGGCAAGAGGCGAGAAAACCAATTGTTCAATTTCAATACCAGCACTGCGGATACATTTGGTAAAGTTTTCCACGGCTGCGGATGGCGCTGTGACGATATGGGTGTCAACATCCAGCCTGAAGCCATGCATTCCGACGGGGTTTTTAATTCCTTCCTGTCCATCAACAGTATAGGTTTGCGGGATTAAATGCAGGATTGTCGAGCCAGCTGTACTGGCTCCGTCAACATTTTGAGCAACCGTCATTACACGCTGGATATCATCAACTTTAACGATTTGTTTGTTTGAGGTAATCGCGATCACTCCGCGGTTATTCAGTGAACTGATGTTGCGACCAGAGATATTAACTGTAGCTGAATCAAGTCTGTAACCAACCGCTTGTTCAGCGGTACGTACAGACTGACGGATGGCGTCTTTGGTATCATTGAGGTTAACCACATGCCCCTTTTGCATACCATTGGAAGGAGCGATCCCAACACCTAGAATACGCAAACTTTCGCCGTCGGTATCAGCCATTACGGTACAGATCTTGGATGTTCCGACGTCAATTGAGGCGATTTTCTTTCGTTTCATATTGATACCACCTCGCCAACAAATCCGAATTTACTGCTCATTGCTTTTCCTTATTAATTGTAATATTGTGTCGTTTCGACCCGATTAGCCCTTATATTCGCGGTAGTGGACATTCCACTTAAGACAAAGGGAATTCACATAGTTCTTTGTTTCTTGGCTGCTACTACGATAGAGGTCAGCTAAAAACCCATGCAAGAGTTCTCCTCCGCTCATGCCAGGTGTTGGTTCAGCTGGACCAGGTAGATTGATGTGGACAATTTCTGTCATTAGTTTTTGGTACTCGATTGCTGCACCCATACTCTTTATAATGCCTCCAAATAAAGTTTTGCAGTTATATTAAGACTCCTCAATCACACCAGTCAATTACTGTCCAAAACTGTCCAAAATAATTCTAAGAATTAAAAAATTTGTCCAAGCATACTATTTCTCTTGTCCTTATTGCATTTTTGGCGGGAAATATTCTACAATCTGCAATGATGTTAGCGAATACCTCCAAAAAACTAACGCCACCCTATGTCTCATACCGCACTTTCTTGAATTTTTTAGAAGTGCTACAGCAGTATTCTATGCCTGCGCGTATTGACAGGAGTTTTTGGGGAGAACGCTATTCCGGAACAACTGGAACGCAACTTATGGCTGCCTTGCGGTTTTTGGACTTGATTGATAGTAGCAGCTTTCCTACTTTGAAGTTAAGGCAACTGGTAGTCAGCAGGGATGCTCAACGTGCTGAAATACTAAAGAATATTACTTTGGAAGCCTATAGCTTCATCTACGGTAGAATTGATCCGCAAACAGCCACATATGCCCAGATGGAGGAGGCTTTCCGCGACGATTATCAAATTGCCAGTGATGTTGCCAGAAAGTGTATTAAATTCTTTATCGGGATTTCTGGTGGGGGAGGGATGAATATCTCACCGTTTATCTCGCGGAAGAACAAAGTTCCTCGCCCAGTGACGACTTCAAAAAAGAACACTAAAACACCGACAAAAAAAATAGGGATGGAAGTTCCAAATTCTGAGCTTAATGAGGTTAAACAAATTCCAAATGGAATTGGCGTGGACAAAATACTTTTGGACAAATTCCCTGAATTAGACCCGGCGTGGACAGACGAGATAAAAGTGAAGTGGTTTGAGGCATTTGATGAGCTTTTGAGGCGTACAGGAAGTTCCTCATAGTTTTTTGGGAGTATCCAGCGTAATAAAACTGGAAAGATACGCTCCCCGATTCTCGGTAACTGATAGCGCTCGGTGCGCATATCTAGATGAACTCTAGTTGGTGGATAGATGGGGAACGGACTTCACAATTGGCGACCCCGACGGGATTCGAACCCGTGATCTCCACCGTGACAGGGTGGCATGTTGGACCGCTACACCACGGGGCCTCATTGGACAACAAAGTCTATCAAAGGGAACCTTTTACTGTCAACAATCCTTAGTGCTTCATCACGCCGTTGCCTAATGTCCAGATTTAATGCTGTGAGCCGTAGTAAGTAGTTACTCAGGTTTTCATAACGAGGAAATAGGGCCAAATCAGCGCCATAAATGGGCTAAAAATGCTACTTTGCGGGCAGTTGACAAGAGATGTTAACGATCCTGCAAAATGCTACCATTTCATTGTAAACCCAAGGTTATTTTTTTTAAAGAGTACCCCTTGCCTAATGCCAATGTTTAACAAAACTTTATCCATTTTATCCCTGTTTATTGGGTAGTAAAATAAGCCATCCTTCCTTTTTAATACTCTTGAACCAAATGATCTGAATATACGAACGCAAGTGTTTTGTTTGTCCCTGGCGGGTGATGCAGGTCTCTTCTTAAATAGGTTCGAGTGAGTAAGATGTCGGTAATATCGTTGATATCGTTACCATCAACGATTGAGAAACTGCCACAGTATTTGTCCTCGGAGCCGATATTAACAACAATAGCGTGATATGCGAACTCTTCCAACCCGTTGATTTCAACGGGTTGTTTGGAGGAATTGACAGTGTCAAAAGTGGATTGCCAACACCGATTTTGACAAACCAAAGGCTTTTATTGTGAAAGGTAAAGTTTGCTTTCTCACTACTCCAAAACACTTTATTTCAAATGTACAATGCGAACAGATATGGCAATCAAATCATCAGCGAGGATTGAGTAAAGTATAGCCAATCCAATTCTCAATTTGCTCTTTAGACTGACTTTGTTATATAATCTCGTAAAATTTCGTTTGCTTTAGGAGAATTCGTGGCTACAAAAATATCCAAAGTATCCAAACCTGACGGCGTTGCCAGCAGTGCCGGTGGTCAGCGGAATTACGAACTGATGTTGGTCATCAATCAGGGATGTTCTGAAGAAAGGTTAGCGCTGACGATGGACACCGTGACGCAGTTCATTTCCGATCGAGGAGGTATCGTTACCGAGGTAAAGGCATTGGGAAAGCGTAAATTGGCTTACCCCATCAAGCACTGTAGAGAAGGGTATTATCAATTGGTACTTTTCAAACTGCAGAGTACGTTGAGCCCTGAGTTGGAGAACCGTTTGAATATCTCGGAAGATATCATTCGATATCTGCTTAAGACGGTTGAATAAGAGAATGGAGGGCATGGTTGATGGTTAGCTTGAATAAGGTGATGCTTATCGGCAACGTGGGCAGTGATCCGGAAATGCGTTTTACGCCCAGCGGAAGCCCCGTTACTTCTTTTCGTATCGCTACCAATCGAGTTTTTAATACTCTTGACGGAGAAAAAAAACAGGAAACGGATTGGTTCACGGTTATTACTTGGAACAAATTAGCCGAACAGTGCAATCAGTTTTTGAATAAAGGTAAGTTGGTATATGTCGAAGGCCGTTTGCATACTCGCAGTTGGGATGGTCCCGACGGACAGAAGCATTTTCGCACCGAAGTTATTGCGATTAGGGTCACTTTCCTTGATAGAAGCAGTGCTCCCGGTTCATCTGAAGATAGACCTGATGAAATTGAAGGTAGCGATGATGGTGGCGATATGCCTTTTATGGGTTAACCGCTTAGTTTTCTTACAGAATAAATTAGGAGATATATCGTCGTGGTAGAAACAAGAGTATTCAACAAACCCGCTGGCAGGAGACCTGCCGGCAAGTGGAGCGGAGGCAAATTCGCTCCCAAAAGAAAAGTTTGTATTTTTTGTGCCAATCGTTCTAAGAGCATTGATTATAAGGACACCGCTTTGTTGGGGCGGTTTATCTCAGATCGCGGCAAGATTGAGCCTTGTCGCCGTACCGGCACGTGCAATCGCCATCAACATGCTTTGGCGCTTGCGATAAAACAGGCGCGTCATGTGGCTCTTTTGCCGTTTGTTCCGGAACATATTCATTTGCAGGGGATTGTTCCTCCGTTGAACCTTAATCCTGTTCCGCAGCCTACTGAGAATTTGAACACGCAAGTAGAGATGGTGGAAACAGTCGAGGCTGTTAAAGAGGAAACGGTAGTTGATGTGGAGCCTGTGGCAACTATTGAAGAAACGGTGGCTGATGTAGAAGCTGTAGCAGTCCCTGAAGAAGTGGTTGATAATGTGGAAGTCATGCCGGCTACTGAAGAAGAGATAACGACTGAAACACAGTTGCCAAATGATCAGACGGATGCTTAATAAATTCTTTTTGACCTGTAAGGTCTTTTTCGAGGAGTCAAATGCCTAAACGGACATATCAACCAAAAAGTATACCGCGGAAGAGGGAGCATGGTTTCTTAAAGCGCATGAGTACTCGTAGCGGACAAGATATTATCAAGGCTCGCCGCCTTAAAGGGCGTCAACGACTTACGGTTGTATAGGCCCAAACAATTCCCTTTCGATCCGCTGGCGTGCGATACAGGGGGAGAACAATGAAAGAAGTACAACGCCTTATTAGGTCGGCGGACTTTGCTCAAGTTTATGAAAGAGGTAAGTGGTTGAACAGCGGCTGTCTTAGTTTGAAATACTGTTCAAATGATTTGGATGTGTCGCGCTTTGGTTTTGTTGTGAGTAAGCGTGTCGGAGGGGCAGTGGTGAGAAACCAAGTAAAGAGACGCCTGAGAGAAATCATACGCAGTGTGCCCCTTAGACACGGCAGGGATGTTATTGTCAGCGCTAGACCACAAGCGGCAATTGCTAGTTTTTCGGTCATGCAAACCACGCTTATGGGCTTACTTGAACGAGTGGGGCTAATAATAAATGATGAAAAAAATCGCCTTAGTTATGATTAGGTTCTATCAGGTGACGATTTCACGGGTCATGCCTCCAATGTGTCGATATGAACCGTCGTGTTCGCATTATACTTATCAGGCTATAACCCGCTACGGTTTGTTTGAAGGTATTTGGCTTGGGGCAAAACGTATCGCACGTTGTCATCCATGGGCTGAAGGTGGATATGATCCGGTTCCCGAAAGTGTTGTTAAAAAGTCTATATAAGGAAGCTGAAATTTGAAAAAGACTATTCTGGCTGTATTTGGTGTTTTGCTTATCATGTTGTCCGCTCTCAGTGGATGCGCTTCAGGAACGGCAATCGCTGGCTGGGCGGGTATTACTTTTAGCGATGGCAATATATTCACTGTCTCCAGTCAAGGGCAGCTTGAAGTAATCAACGTAAGTGATTTAGCTGCTACTTGGTCGATAGACATTGCAGAAATTAGTGGAGGCGGTCTTGGGTGTGGACCTTCCACGCTGGCGGTAGCGGTTTACGGTACTCCTGCAGTTGTTGGGGATAGGGTATATGTCGCTGGTTATAACGGCAAGATTTATGTCTATGACCTGTCCACAAAGGCATTGGTTAAAGAATTCGTTCTTGATGAGGAAAACCATCAGACCATTGTGGGTGGACCTGTGGTTGGTGGAGGGTTTGTTTATATCGTGTCAACCAACGGGTATATATATGCTTTAAATGCGGACAAGCTGGAACTGGAATGGAAGTTCAAATCCGGTGGCAAGATTTGGTCAACTCCAACGCTGGTTGACGGGACAATTTACTTTAGTTCTTTTGACGGCAACCTTTACGCTTTGGATGCTGCCAAAGGAGATTTATTATGGCAAGCCAGTGTCGGTGGGGCAGTCGTTGCATCGCCGGTGATTTCTGGCGATGCAATATATGCCGTTTCGTTTGATCGCGGGATATACGCTTTCAATAGAATCGACGGTTCGCTAAAGTGGAGGTTCCCGGCTGACGGGCAAGACGAGCGTCCGCAACGTTGGTTTTGGGCTACACCGGTTGTTTTCAACGGCTATTTGTATGCGCCTTGTTTGGATGGCAAGGTTTACGCGGTGAGTACTTCCTCGGTGACGGATGTTATTGTTTTTGATTTGCGCTCTCCCATTTCTTCATCCCCGGTTGTTTGTGCAGGGAAGGTAGTGGTGGCAACAGAGGATGCCAGCATGTATACCATTGAGGCCAGTACCAACAAACAGGAATTGCTGGCCGAATTGCGTGACAAGGAGAAAGAGTCTAGCATGATAATAAATTCCCAGCTTTGCTCGGTTGGCAATAAAGTATACATTCATACCTTAAAGCCGGACAGAGTGTATGCTTATGATTTTGACGATGCAAGTTGGAAATATATCGCTTTGGACACCCTGGTTTCTGCTTCCGCATTACCTGCAGGGACAGTTACAGTTACTGAGTATAATACTACCACTGTATATATACCTACCACAGTAACGGTGACCCAGTAAGAGAATAGTAAAATAGATTTTTAGCCGGCATAAGCCGGATAGTGAGGAAAAACATTGGATATTATTGGGGTAATTTGGAATATTATTCTGCTCCAGCCAATGACGAATATTTTAGTCGTCTTGGCCCACTTTCTGGGCAATAATTTTGGTTTATCCATTATCGCGCTCACGATTCTGATTAACGTTGTTACTTATCCTTTGACTGTTCGTCAAATGAAATCGGCTAAAGCCATGCAGGATTTGCAGCCCAAAATGGCTGAGCTACAGCGCAAATACGGCAAAGACCAAGCCACTTTATCGCGTGAGATTCAGCGGTTGTATCGTGAATCCGGTGTAAATCCCGCCGGTTGTTTGACTTCCATGTTTCTTCCCATGCCGATTTGGATTGTGTTATACCAAGCCATTCGTAGCGTAATGGCGACTTCTCCGGAGAGTTTCTTGGGCCTTTCGTCACAGTTATATACTTGGGCGGTAACTTTTACCGCGACTCCGATTAACACCTATTTCTTGGGTATGAACATGAGTGTTCCCAACTATCTGCTGGCTATTTTGGTCGGGATAAGTATGTGGCTACAGCAAAAAATGACTGCTCAACAGAATGCCGGTACTCCACAAGCGGCTCAACAGGCTCAAATGATGCAGGTGCTCTTCCCCATAATGTTTGGTTTTATTTCTCTCTCTGTGCCAGCTGGTTTGGCCATGTACTGGGTAGTAAATTCGGTTATTCGGATTGGTGTACAGTATTTCTTCAGCGGGTGGGGAGGATTAACGACACTTCCTCAGACACTAATGTCTCTCTGGCCGCTTTCTAAGAACTCAATTTGGCGCCGAGAATCTCCACAGAGCAAAAAAAGATAAATACAACACATCTGCCATTTATGGTCATGTAAGATGCGGATGGTGGACAGGATACTAATATGAAAGAGATTGAGGTAAGTGCCCGTACAGTCGAAGATGCCACTCATCAGGCATTGGAACGGCTGGGATTGGGAATCGATCAGGTTGAAATAGAAGTCCTTGAAGAAGGACGTTCGGGCTTGTTGGGTATTGGGGCCGAGAATGCTCGTATCAGAGTAACCGAAAATGCCAATCGTATTGCTCCCGACGAGGCTGTTGCTATGGCGCAGGACATATTGGAAAATGTTCTTGACAGTCTAGGGTTGGACGCCGGGGTTGAACTGGTGCGTGACAACATGGTTGCTGACGACGAAAAATCAGCGGCTCCGGTGGTGTTTAACATTAGAGGAGGAGATCTTGGTATTCTTATCGGTCGGCGCGGTCAGACATTGTCATGTTTGCAGTATCTCGTATGTCTAATGACCACCCATCAAACAGGGTTGAATATTCCAATTGTATTAGATGTCAACGGCTACAAGAAACGCCGTTATGAGTCGCTCAGGGCGTTGGCTCACCATATCGCAGAGCAGGTTGAATCCAGTGGTCGTTCCTGCGCCCTCGAGCCTATGCCAGCATATGAGCGGCGGGNGG
>WRNG01000038.1 GCA_009776735.1 Dehalococcoidia bacterium
CAAGACACTTATTGACCCCCAGGCGAGCCGCCTCTCCAAGGCGGCGCTCAAGTTGCGGTACATTACGTATTTCGCCGGAAAGACCGATTTCGCCGATGGCTGCCATTTCCGCTCGTAAAGGTTTATCTTTAAAACTGGAAGCGATTGCTAGCGCAATTGCCAGATCTACCGCGGGTTCTTTGACTTGAATACCACCGGTAACATTAACGATGATATCTTGATTGGCTAGTTTTAGTCCTGCCCGTCGTGAAAGCACAGCCGTTATTAGGAGTAATCGTCCAAAATCTATGCCGTTAGCCGTTCTTCGCGGAAGGCCAAAAGCGGTGAGGCTGGTTAGCGCTTGTACCTCAATCATTAATGGGCGATTTCCTTCCAGTGTGGCGGTAACAACTGAACCGATGGAATCGACTTGGCGTTGGGACAAAAAAAGCTGAGAAGGATTTTCAACTTCACAGAGTCCCGAGGTTTTCATTTCAAAAATACCAACCTCGTTGGTGGAGCCAAAACGGTTCTTAACCGCTCGCAATAAGCGATAAGAGCTTAAAGATTCTCCCTCGAAATAAAGCACGGAATCAACGATGTGTTCCAGTACGCGTGGACCAGCAATGGTTCCATCCTTAGTAACATGGCCGGTAATAAACACCGGAATTTGAGTTTGTTTGGCCCAGCGCATGAGATGCAGGGTACATTCACGCACTTGGGTTATACTACCCGAAGATGTTTCAAGTTCGGGTAAAAACACTGATTGTATTGAATCTACAATCACCAAACAAGGCTTTAGATTCTCAAAATGTCTGGTAATATCTTCCAAGTTGGTTTCAGATAGAAGGTAGAGCCTTTCTCCGGAAATGCCCAATCTCTTAGCCCGTAAGCGAATTTGGTGTAGAGTCTCTTCCCCGCTGGCATAGGCAACAATCCCTCGTTTCTGTGCTATCTGGGAAGCCATTTGCAATAAAAGAGTGGATTTGCCAATTCCTGGCTCTCCGCCGACGAGTACCAGTGAGCCGGGTACTATTCCTCCTCCCAGCACTCGTGCCATCTCGGCGTTGTCTATTGCCCAACTTTTGTCGACAGAAGTTTCAATGAGAGGAAGCTCAATCGGGAGACTAAAAGGTGCTCTTGTGGAGAATTTACTGGTGGAAACAGTTTTTATTGTTTGTTCCGCTAGGCTGTTCCATGCAGAACAAGCGGTACATTGCCCAGCCCAACGTGGGCTTTCCTTTCCGCATTCTTTACAGACAAAAATGGTTTTTGATTTGACCATAAACAGACTTTACGCTTCGCTACTGATAGGAACAGGGGCGGGTTCATTATTTATCGTAATCAATAACTCTTTGCCATTTTCGTCTAAATCAACAACAATGGTGTCTCCGCTGTGGAAACGGGAACGAAGCAGATCTTCTGACAATCGGTTCTCGATGAGATCTTGAATTACCCGTCGTAGTGGGCGAGCGCCAAAGACTTCGTCGTAGCCCTTACTTCCCAGTAAATCTTTGGCGGATTCGCTGACCTCAAGTTGGATACCTTTTTCAGCCAGTTGCTGAATTACCGAAACCAACATAAGGTCTACAATTTGTCTTATCTGTTCTTTTTCCAGTGGTCTAAATACAACAACATCATCAAGACGATTAATGAACTCCGGACGGAAAGTCTTCTTCAACTCTCCGGTGAGGTTGTCTTTCATTCGTTCGTATGATTTCTGTTGCAGGGCTTTTTCGTCCTGCCGGGAGACGAATCCCAATGTATTTCCGTGACGAATAAGCTCGGCTCCGATATTGGACGTCATTATTATGATGCTGTTGCGGAAATCTACTTTACGCCCTTTGGCGTCTGTCAGATGCCCGTCGTCAAATATTTGTAAGAGTATGTTGAATACGTCCGGATGCGCCTTCTCTATTTCATCCAACAGTATCAGACAGTAACTTTTGCGGCGGACTGCTTCTGTGAGTTGCCCACCCTCCTCATAACCGACATAACCCGGAGGAGCTCCAACCAATCTTGAGACCGCAAATTTCTCCATAAATTCAGACATATCAATACGAATAAGCGAGGACTCATTGCCGAACATAAATTCAGCTAAGGCGCGCGCCAATTCGGTTTTGCCGACTCCTGTCGGACCAAGGAACATAAAAGTTCCGATGGGACGCCTTGGATCTTTGAGTCCTGCGCGAGCCCGCCGCACGGCACGGGAGGTAGTATCAATTGCTTCATCCTGTCCTATTATTCGCTTATGTAATACTTCTTCCATCTGCAGTAAGCGGCTGGTTTCTTCTCCTGCGATTTGCATCACAGGTATTCCTGTCCACATGGCGACGACTTCGGCGATATCTTCTTTGCCTACCTCTGGCTTGTTGACTCCTTGGTCCGCTTTCCATTCGTTCTCAATGGATTTGATATCTTCTCCTACTTGTAGTTCTTGCTGACGTTTCTCGGCAGCCAAGTCGTATTGTTGATTGGCTAAAGCTTCTTCCTTTTCTTGTCGAAGCTTATTTTCCTCCTCCTTGCGATTTTTGAGGATGGTTGGCTTTGAACGGGCGCGAATCCGCACCCGAGAAGACGCTTCATCAATTAGGTCAATGGCTTTATCAGGGAGATATCTGTCGGGAACATAACGAGAGGCGAAATCAACAGAGGCTTTAAGTGCCTCGTTGTTAATCAAGAGTTTATGATATTCCTCATAACGGGTTTTTATCCCCTGTAGAATCTGCAGAGCCTCTTCTACTGAAGGCTCCTCAACCAAGACCGGTTGGAAACGGCGTTCCAAAGCGGGGTCTCGCTCAATATACTTACGGTAATCGTCAAGCGTAGTGGCACCAATACATTGCAATAATCCACGGGCGAGTGCCGGCTTGAGAATATTGGCGGCATCAACCGCTCCCTCAGCCGCTCCGGCTCCAACCAGCGTGTGAAACTCATCAATAAACAGTATGCAATTCCCTGCCGCACGTAGTTCCTCCAGAACTCTTTTTAGGCGCTCTTCAAACTCGCCGCGGTATTTGGTGCCGGCAATGACAGCTGCCATATCAAGTGCTACAACTCGTTTATTTTCCAGTGTTTCGAATATATCACCGGCCACAATACGGTGGGCAAGCCCTTCAGCAATGGCAGTTTTGCCTACCCCCGGTTCCCCAATGAGCGCAGGATTGTTTTTTGTGCGGCGTGACAATATTTGAATGACACGCTCAATCTCCTTATTGCGTCCAATCACAGGATCCAGTTTGCCTGAGCGTGATTCTGCTGTAAGATCGCGAGTCACTTGGTCTAAAAGAGGGGTTTTGCTGGTGTTCCTGACAAAGCGGGCTTTATTGACGTTTTGACTTAAGAAACGTGGAATTTCCGCCCTAACTCTCTCTAGTGTAACACCGAAAGAGCCAAGCACTCCAGCCGCAACCCCATCGGCTTCGCGTAGTATGCCAAGCAGGAGATGCTCGGTCCCGATATAGTTGTGCCCCATCTGGCGAGCCTCATCAATTGCCAGCTCAATTACCCGTTTGGCTCGGGCGGTAAGCCCTGTCCCAACAGGCATTTTTTCGCCGGGACCAATGGCGAATTCTAAGGCGGAATGTACTTTGGGAAGATTCAGTCCCATGTTAATCAACATTCGAGAGGCAATTCCTTCCTCTTCTTTGACCAATCCCAACAGAATGTGCTCGGTCCCAATATAGGTATGCCTGAGACGTTGGGACTCTTCTTGAGCCAAACTGAGAACGTGGCGTGCTCTCTCAGAAAATTTATCGAAACGGCTAGCCATATTTATACCTCGCTGGGAGTAAAATCAAGCGGTGCTTATGTCCGACATTATACGTCAATAGCGGATAAGCGTCAAAGCTTAATTGGAAAAAGTGAGCACAAACAGACGAGCATTTGAGCGCACTATTGATGGTGCAACATATGGTGTTGACATTGATTCTGGTATGGTTTATATTATCCCGTGAGTTGGTGTTTTCACTGGACTGTTGTTCGCATTTAGGCGGACTTAAAATAATAAAGGCTTAAGGAGATCTAGGGATGGTAAAAAAGATACTGGTGGTTATGTTTGCCCTTCTGATCGCTTTGGGAGTTGGTGTCGGGCTGTCGTACACTGCTCTTAAAGCCACATCGCTGTTCGACAACACTGTCGCATTGTGGGGTTTAGTTGCCGTTGCAGTGGTTGGGAGCGGACTCGGTGTGGCACGCGGTCTCATGAAGGAAAAGAACGCAATCAGAGGCGACTTGGTTACACGTCATGGGGCGGGCTCTTTCGTTTCGCATTGGGGCACAGCTTTGGGTATATTTGGGGCTATTGCCTCTGGGGTCATTCTTGGTTTCTTTATTATGAATGGCAAATCAATTTGGTTTATTCCCGTATTTGCAAAAGAGTTAAGTCAGGTTATTCCGGCACTAAACGTCCATTATTTCTCAGTAGTACTTATTCTCTTTAGCTCCTTCTTCTTTGTGGCAGATTATATTGCCACTCGTGATTGGAGATTGTTGGTTCCAAATGTACAGGACGTTTTGCAGGGTTTTATCGGCAAGTATTTCTTGCGTCGTAAATGGGAGAAAGAGGAGAAATATCTTTCTTCACAGAAAAGTGCTGCTGTGCCATACATGCTGATTGGGCTTGTAATTCTCCTTTCTGGAGCCGTAAAAGTAGCGAGTCATGCATTTAATTTCAGCGCTTCGTTTGCTGGTTGGGCAACGATTATACACGATGTATTTACAGTGTTCATTATTCTGTTCACAATAGTTCATGTTTGTATCATTGTAGTTCTTGGCGACTGGCCGGCTTTCCGCTCTTGGTTCACAGGGACAATGTCGACAAAATTTGTTGAGCATCACCATCCAGTTTGGTTTGATGACCTGACGACAAAGACTAATAAGAGCTAGGAGAAATAGAATGAATAAAAAGTTATTGATAATTATGGCTACTTTGATGGTTGTTTTGCCTGCTTTGGCCTCTTGTGGGCGTACTTACTCTGGGCTAGAGGCTGCCCCGGGGAAGGCGATTCCGCATGGCGTAGGAGTAGGTTTTGCCAATTGTTTGGGATGTCATGCTGGAGGTATGGCTAAAGCCAAAGTTCCTTATGACCATGTTGCTCTGAACTATACTAATGCTGACTGCTCGAGCCTGGGTGCTTGCCATGCTCGCCCAGCAGGATCTGAGATTGAAGAGCCTGAGGAGCCTGGGGATCCTATTGATCCAGGTGATGTTGTATATCTTCCCGCAATCCCTGTCAAATTTGGGATTGGGCACAAAGACCAGGCAGACCTTGAGGCGAATTCAAATTGTCAAATGTGCCATGGCAAAGGTGGTGGACAGGACTATCCTACCCCTGATAAAAATGGGCTATGGGATGGAGGTAAAAAGGGTGGTAATTCCACGCATCATCCTGATGTATACAAAGTTGAATCAGGTAGTCCCCAAGACCATACTGGCAGAGAAAGTCAGACCCTTACTGACTGTACGAAGTCCGGTTGCCATTCGTTTTAGCAGTAAATAAACCATAAAAATAAGGAAGGAGGGTTGAGACTGTTGTCTGAGCCCTCCTCCTTTTTTTATGATAGTATTCGTGCGGAAACTGGTTTCGCTACAATGAATGGAAACAAGAGTGCCTCAAGTTAAATAGACCATAAAACATACGTATGACTGGTGTCGAGACTTGGGAGTTATCTCTTCAGTCAATAGTTGCTAGAATAGTGATAGTTGCGGTGGTTGCTTGCCTGAAATTTTGACCACAAAGGGATGTGATGCTAGAATGATGGTTAGTCTATATCTCATGCGTGGCTATTGTCACGATTAATTATGCTATAAGGAGGGAAGAAAAGCTGAATTATTAACAGAGGTGGTTTATGGTTGGTGGCGTACCTATTTTGGTGTTTGTCACCCCAATAATGAATTATATTTGTCGCTTGGCCTAATTAGGCTTGCAGAAATTAATAGGAGAAAAGTATGAAAAAAGGATCATTTTCTGTTTTAGTTATCGGTAGTTTATTTGTTGTTCTGCTGGCATCGTTGTGTGGTTGTGGTGGAGATGAAACCAGCAAGGCGTCTACTGAAGATAATCCGTCTAGTACTACGCAAGATGGAGAATACGCATATCTTCCCGCAACACCTGTCAAATTTGGGATTGGACACAAAGACCAGGCAGACCTTGAGGCGAATTCAAATTGTCAAATGTGCCATGGCAAAGGTAGCGGACAGGACTATCCTACCCCTGATAAAAATGGGCTATGGGATGGAGGTAAAAAGGGTGGTAATTCCACACATCATCCTGGTACATACAAAGTAGAATCAGGCAGTCTCCAAGACCATACTGGCAGAGAAAGTCAGACCCTTGCTGACTGTACGAAGTCCGGTTGCCATTCGTTCTAGTCAAACGATAGGCGAAAGTATTAGGGGGGGGTGCAATCGCATCCCCCTTTTGTTTAGGTGGTGGGGAGTGATTCTGAACTAATCGAAGCTGGTGTGGTATAATCATAATCTGATTATCGGTGAAATTATTTGCAGCGAAGACATTTGAATGAAGAAAAATAAAAAATTTGTCATTGGTGGCTTGATTGTACTCTTGGCAACAGTAGTGCTTGGGTACGTTTATTTTATGACAGGCAATTATTACTATACTGTGGGAGAGTATCTTAGGCAGGAGGAAACACTGTCGGGAAAAAGTGTTAAAGTAAGCGGGGTTTTGCTGTCAAAATCGAACGATAACATGGAGTGGAGCTTCACTCTTCAAGATGCTAAGGATGACGGATATACTTTGGCTGGAGTATACAGTGGTACGCCTCCGGAAACTTTTCAGGTGGGTGAAACTATAATTGTTGAAGGGCGATTTGACACCGACAGCAGGATTTTTGAAGCCAGCCAGATTATTGTTAAATGCTCATCTAAATACACGCCAGCAACATAGGCAAAAGGATAAATGGTATGTCGACATTGGGGAATATTATACTTATTATCGCCGGCTTGGTTGTTGCCTATTCGATTTTATCAACATTGATAGATTCAAAAAACAACAAGTGGGGTTTCCCAAAAATCGCTCGTTGGGGGGTCTTTGTTTTTGCCGGCTTAATGACACTTGCCGAGTCGCTTTTGTTAGCTTCTTTTCTTGGGCATGATTTCAGTCTGTATTACGTTGCTTCATATTCTGATTGTCAGACTCCGATGGTGTATCTCATTACCGGAATTTGGGCCGGTAATGGTCCGTCAATAATGTTTTGGGCTTGGATTTTATCGGTGGCGGGGGCGGTGTTATTATGGCGAAGCAACAAATCCAATCAACCTCTTATGCCATTGGCATTATCAGTAATCCTAACTGCTGGACTGGTATTGTTGGTTCTGCTTTTCATTGATTCTCCTTTCCAATCATTAACGCCAATTCCGGCTGATGGTCTCGGTCTAAAACTATTGTTGCAAACTCCTCTGATGGCTTTTCATCCGCCAACGCTTTTGGCTGGTTATGCTTTAACTGTTGTTCCTTTTGCTTTAGCCGTTTCTGCTCTCATTAGCCATAAAATGGATGACGCTTGGATCGTGACGGCTCGCCGCTGGCTTTTGGCGGCATGGTTATTGCTGGGTATCGGTAATATTTTAGGGATGTGGTGGGCTTATGCCGAGTTGGGCTGGGGTGGCTATTGGGCTTGGGACCCGGTAGAAAACGCAGGCCTTATGCCGTGGTTGTTGTTAACGGCTTTACTTCATTCAAGTATGATGTACCTGCGACATGGCTCGCATAAAATCTGGACAGTCCTTTTAGCAGTGTTTCCATTCTGGCTGGTTATTTTTGGAGCTATGCTTACGCGCTCTCTGCCTGATGGGAAATCTGTGCATACCTTTGGTGAAACATCTATTTCATTAGTGTTACTCTTATTCTTAATCATAATATTATGTGGTGTGATTTGGTTACTGTTGGTGCGACAAAAAGATCTCGAAGGTGATTCGACCAAGAGGAAACTAATAACCGGACATAACATTTTTACTCTTTTCAATAGTTTAATCGTGGTTTCAACACTGGTTATATTTATTGGCACAATGTTTGCTTACACCAATGTTGATACTAATCAAGGCTATTTCAATATCGCTAACTTGCCGCTCTATGTGTTGGCTATCTTCTTGTCTGGAATGATTGGAATTGTTGGATGGCGGGGGCTGGGCGTAAGAGAATTAGTCCGCAAGCTTCTGTGGCCAATTCTGATTGGGGCGCTTGTGGTAATTGGTGCCATTGTTGTTGGATGGAAGCACTGGTACGTACTCTTGCCGCTTTTTATCTTGGGTGTCACGCTTCCTTTGATTATTTATAAGTGGGGAAGAGATGTAGTCATGCGCTGGAAAACCAACCAGGAGAAAGAAAGTATTCTGGCATCATTTTGGATTTTACTCAAAACTAATCATAGTCGCTATGGGGGATATATTATTCACATTGCCATGGTGATTTTCGCATTTGGTATTATCGGTTCCTCAGCGTTTAAAATGCACGAGGATAAGAAGATAGTTTCTGCTGGCGATAGCATCGAATTGGGAGGGTATCAGTTCACTTTCCAAGGTTTAGAATATGACTATAAGCTTTATTCAGACTATGAAATGCGTTGTGTGGTTGTAGCTAAAGTGGATCTGCAACGAGACGGTGTTTTACTAAATACGATGGTTCCGACGACAACTTGGAATCTCACTAAGGATTGGCTCCAAATAGGATCCGCGGTTGCCATTGTCAGTAATCCATTTCAAGATTTCTATGTGGTGTTTGAGGACTTTGATGGAGAAACCGAAGACGCATTGTTGTCGTTCATGATTAATCCTTGTGTACAGTGGATATGGATTGGTGGGCTGTTGTTGTTGTTGGGAGGGTTGCTGTCCTTTAGCGCGCCGCTACGAAAAAGTTTGCCAGACGATAGTTAATGCTTTTTACGCAAGGTGCCTTTTTGTGATGACTCAGCATTATTTCTTCAGAATAAATTGTCAATATGAGTAATAAAATAATCTCTGCCGCTGAATATGCTGTTGAGACCTTTGATTTAGCCAAGAGTTTTGGTAGTTATAGAGCGCTCAGAGGGGTAAACCTACAAGTCCAACAAGGGTTGGCACTAGCTATATTAGGCCCCAATGGTGCCGGTAAAACTACGTTGATAAAGCTACTGTCAGGTATTATGCGACCCAGCAAAGGTCGGATAATGATTGATGGACTGGATTCAAGGGAGAATTCTTTAGAGGTACGAGAACGCCTTGGCTTAGTAGCCCATCAGAGTTATCTGTATAGTAATCTTAGCGCTGAAGAGAACTTGGATTTCTATGCCCGAATGTATGGAGTGCCTAATCGTCAGAACCGAGTCTCCGATGTGCTTAAGCTGGTTGGGCTAGATATGCGTCGCCATGACCGATTTTCTACTTTTTCTCGTGGAATGCAGCAGAGGTTGTCGTTGGCACGGGCATTGCTTCATGAGCCATCTCTATTGCTTTTAGATGAGCCGGAGACTGGACTTGACCAACAGGGATTGGATGCCATATGGAGCATTCTGAAAAGTGAGGGGGAAAAGCGTACCATTATCTTTTCTAGTCATAATTTTGAGCGAGCTTTGTCGATGTGTGATGGTGTTGTGATATTAGCGCACGGTCGCATTGTTTTCCAAGAGCGTGCCTGTAATCTTGACATGCAAAGTTTGCGACATAAATATCTTGAGTATACACAAACGGTGACTTTATGAGTTTTTTTTCACAAGTATTGGCAGTAGCGCGTAAGGATATTATTTCCGAATTGCGGACAAGGGAGATTATTTCCTCGGTTTTGGTTTTTGCAATTTTAGTCCTAGTTATTTTTAATTTTGCTTTTGAACCGGACCAAGCACTTTTGTCAGAGATTGCGCCAGGAATTATTTGGGTAGCTTTTGTTTTTTCTGGCATTCTAGCACTCAACCGCACTTTTATTCCTGAAAAAGAAGAACAATGCCTAGAAGGGTTGATGATTTGCCCTGTAGATAGGGAGACCATCTATTTGGGAAAAGCTATTGGCAGCTTATTTTTCTTGCTAATGGTTGAGGCTATAATGTTATTGGCATTTGCTTTACTATTTAATGTCGCTGTGTTCCAACTAGAGATGATCGTGATAGTGTTGTTGACGAGCTTGGGATTTGTTGTAGTAGGAACGCTTTTCTCAGCGTTAGCCGTCAATACACGAGCTCGTGAAATGGTATTACCGGTTATGTTCTTGCCGATTATAACACCGGTGATAATCGCAGCGGTCAAAGCATCGGCTTTGGTATTTGCCGGGAAGAGTTGGAGTGATATAGTTAATTGGGTAATAATGTTGGTAGCTTTTGATGTGATTTTTATAGTTGTCTCATATATTGTGTTTCCGTATGTCATCGAGGAGTAGGGAGGTAGTATTTTGAAATTGAAGATTATTTTATTGGCCAGTGCGATATTGATGCTGGTATCACTGTCCATGATTTTTGTATTTGTGCCAACCGAAGCCCAGCAGGGAGTGATTCAACGCATTTTTTACTTCCATGTTCCGGTGGCTTGGGTGGCCTTTTTTGCCTTTTTTGTAACTTTTGTGGCGGGCGTAGGTTACCTTATCAAGCGTAATCTTCACTGGGATACTATTGCCAGCATTTCAGCTGAAATTGGTCTGGTGTTTACTACTTTGATTCTAATAACAGGCTCAATTTGGGCTCGTCCGATATGGGGAGTATGGTGGACTTGGGATGCTCGTCTTACTGCGTCGCTGGTGCTCTGGTTGATATATCTTTCCTATTTTATTCTGAGAGCATATATCAGCGAAGATGAGCGGCG